>NZ_ML974127.1:536926-886351 GCF_004765815.2 Halorussus salinus
GGGGGGGGGGCCTGTGGTGGGGGGTGGGCGCGTGGGGGCTCGTGGGCGCCCCCCGGGGGGGGGGGCGCCCCCCCCCCCCCCCCCCACGACTCGGGGGCTTCGGCGGCGTCCCCCTCGCTGTCGCCGAACGGGTCGCCAGATTCGCCCTCGCGTCTCCGTTTCTCCTCGTCGTGGCCCGCGATGTTCAGCGAGAACTCGTCGTCGCCGTCGTCCGCTTCGCCACCGGCGGCCTCTGTATCGCTCGCGGCTTCGCCGCTCGCGTTTCGAGACTCCTTCGGAGTCTCGCTACTCGCGGTTTCATCGCTCGTGTTCCGAGGTTCCTCCGGAACCTCGCTAGTCATCCGCGGGCACCTCCTCGTCGCCGTCGCCCAACTGGATGCCGGTCACGGTACTCACGTTGTCGCCCTGCATCGTGACGCCGATGGCGCGCTCCGAACGCTCCATCATCGCCGAGCGGTGGGAGACGACGACGAACTGGGCGTCGCCCGCGAGTTCGTCCACCATCTCGCCGACGCGCTCGGCGTTCGCGGCGTCGAGGAACGCGTCCACCTCGTCCAGCGCGTAGAACGGCGCGGGGTTGAACCGCTGGATGGCGAAGATGAAGGCGAGCGCGGTCAGACTCTTCTCGCCGCCCGACATCGCGTCGAGGCGCTGGATGGGCTTGTCGCCCGGTTGGGCTTTCATCGTCAGGCCGCCGTCGAATGGGTCGGCCTCGTCTTCGAGGTGGAGGGTCCCGGTCCCGTTCGACAGACGTTCGAAGATGTCCTCGAACTGCTCGTCGATCGCCTCGTAGGCGTCCATGAACGTCGCTTTCTTCTGGTCCTCGTAGGAGTCGATGCGCTCGCGGATTCCCTCGCGCTCCTCCACGAGGACCGACTTGCGCTCTTGGAGGTCGTCCAAGTCCGACTTCACGTCGTCGTACTCCTCGATGGCCAGCATGTTGACCGGTTCGAGTTCTTCCATCTGGCGCTCCAGACGCTCGATGTTCTGCTCGACCTCCTTCAGGTCCGGAATCTCGTCGGCGTCGTACTCGCCGACCTGTGCTTCGAGGTCGGCGATGTCGTCTTCCAGTCGCTCGACGCTCCGACGCAGGCTTTCGAGGCGGTTCTCGACGGTCTCGACCTCCGACTTCTTCTCGTCGCGGGCCTGTTGGGCCTCCCGTAAGTCGCCCTTCACGTCCTCGCGCTCGTCTTTGAGGTCCGCGAGTTCGTCTTCGAGTTCCGCGACGGCCTCGCGCTTCTCTTCGAGGAGGGCCTCTTGGTCCTCGATTTTGCCCTCCAACTCCTCGATTCGCTCCTCCTGTTCGGCCTTGCGGTTCTGGGCCTGCTCGATGTCGTCGTGGAGGTCCTCGATGGCGTCCTCGGCGTACTGCTTTTCGAGTTGAAGTTCGTTGAGTTGGCCGTCCAACTCGTCCATCTTGCCTTCGAGTTCGTCTATCTCGTCTTCTATCTCCTCGGCCTCGGCGGTGAGTTCCGGAATCCGCGAGTCTTCGAGTTCGGTCTCCAACGCCGCGATGTCGCCTTCGATTTCGGCGATGGTCTCGTCGCGCTCGTCTATCTCGTCTTCTAACTCCTCCATCTGCTCGTTGACGGCCTCGCGCTCGGCCTCCATCGCCACGAGTTCGTCTTCGAGGTCGGCGATGCGCTCTTTGGCCGACTCGACTCGCTGTTCGGTCTCCTCGATGTCGGACTCGATGGAACGCACTTGGTCGGTCGCGTCGCTCTTGCGGTCGCGGGCGTCGTCGAGTCGGTCGTCCACGTCGCGTAGCTCCTCGCGAATGGACTTGCGTTCGTCCTCCAACTCGTTGATGCGCTGGGCGACCCGCTCCAGTTGGCCCTTGCCGGATTTGGAGAAGGAGTAGCGCGACCCGGACTTGGACCCGCCGGTCATCGCGCCGCTCTTCTCGACCAACTCGCCCGAGAGGGTCACGAGTCGGTAGTCGCCCATCAGGTCGCGGGCGGTCTCCATGTCCTCCACGACCAGCGTGTCGCCGAGGACGTAGGCGAACACGCCCGCGTACTGGGAATCGAAGTCCACGAGGTTGTACGCGAAGTCCACGACCCCCGGTGCCGAGGGGGCGCTCGGGAGGTTCCGCGTGTGCATCTCGGTCAGCGGGAGGAACGTCGCGCGCCCGGCGTTCCGGGATTTCAGGTACTCGATGCACGACTGGCCCACGCCGTCGTCGTCCACCACGACGTTGGCCATCCGGCCGCCAGCCGCGGTCTCGCAGGCGGTCGCGTACTTCTGGTTCACGCCGCCTAACTGGCCGACCGTGCCGTGGACGCCCGGCTTCTCGGCGTTCAGGACGGTCGAGACCGCCCGGCCGTACGACGAGTCGCCGCTCTGTCCGGCCTTGGCTTCGAGTTCGGCGTACTCCTGCTGTTTGGCCTGAATCTCGTCCTCGACCGAATCGAGGTCGTCCTGCAACTCGCGTTTCTCCTGCTTGAGGTCGGCGACCACGTCGTCAATCTGGGCGCGGTTGCGCTCGGCCTTGGCCAACTCGTCTTCCAAATCGTCCAGTTTCGTCTCCAACTCCGGAATCGACTCGCGGGCCTCGTCTAGCTCCGCCTCCTTCTCGCTCTCGGCGTTCGACCGGCGTCTGGACTCGTCGATGAGGCGGTCTTTCTCGCGCTGGAGGTCGTTCTTCTCACTCTTCTGGGCTTCCAGCGCCTCCTTCTTCTCGGCGAGTTCGGCCTTCACCTCGTCGTACTCGGTGTCGATGGCGTCGATTTCGGCCTCGACCTCCGCTAACTCGGTCTCTTTCTGCTGCACGTCGGCTTTCACCGAGGACTTCTCTATCTTCAAATCGCGGATGTCCGACTCGAACTCGTCTACGTCCTCCTGCTTGCGGTCTATCTCCACGAACGCCTGTCGGCGCGTGTTCTCGGCGTCCTGAATCTTCTCGTCGGCCGACTCGATGGCGTCTTCGAGCCGGGAAATCTCGCCTTTGACCTCCTCGATTTCGCTCTTGATACGCAACTGCTCGTCTTCGCCCTTCCGCTCGATTTCGGCGTTCAGCTCCTCTAGCTCGTCTTCGAGGCGGATGACCGCGCCCTGCTTCTCGTCCAACTCGGCTTGCAGGTCGGCCAGTTCCTCCTCGCGGTCTTCGACATCCTCGCGGGTGTGCGCGAGGTCTTCGCGCTTCTCCTCTAACTCGGCGGCCTTGAGGTGCCCCTCGTACTCCTGTTTCTCGTCGCGCAGGCCCTGATATTCGAGGGCGGTCTCGCGCTCGTCGGCCAACTGGTCGAGTCGGTCCTGCTTCTCCTCGATGCGGAGTTCGGCCTCGCTGATGCGCTCTTTGACCGTCTCCAACTCTTCGAGTGCGTCCTCTTTCTTGGCGTCGAACTCCGCGACGCCAGCGATTTCGTCGATTATCTGGCGACGCTCGTACGGCGTCATGTTGATTATCTCGGTCACGTCGCCCTGCATGACGACGTTGTACCCCTCGGGCGTCACTCCGGCCTGCGCCAGCAGGTCTTGGATGTCCGAGAGGTTGACCGACCGGCCGTTGAGGTAGTAGTACGAGTAGTAGTTGTCCTCGGTCTCCTTGACCCGACGCTTGATGACGATTTCGTCCACGTCGCCGACGTTCTCCGACCCGGCGGCGTTGACGACCTGCGCTCGGTCGAGGGTTCCGTCGCTGTTGTCCAACACGACTTCCACGATGGCCTCGCGTGGACCGGAGGACTCCTCGCTCCCGTCGGCGTGGCCGGGGTTGTAGATGAGGTCGGTCAGTTTCTCGGCGCGGATGCCCCGCGTTCGGGCCAACCCGAGCGCGAACAGGATGCTGTCGATGATGTTACTCTTGCCAGAGCCGTTCGGGCCGCTAACAGTGGTGAAATCCTCGTAAAATGGGATTTCGGTCCGTCGTCCGAAGCTCTTGAAGTTGTCCAAGACGAGCTTTTTGATGTGCATGGTTGCTCGTACGTAGGGACCCTAGGCGACGATGATGTCGTCGCCCAACCCGGAATCGTCCCCCGTCTCGTCTTCCTCGTGGGACTCTTGGCTTTTAGCCTCGTCGTTTTGCTCGGTTTCGGTCGTCTGCGGTTCGGAGGCTTCCGTCTCGGTCCGTGTCCGAGTCGTCTGCTCGGCGGCGTCGGTCTCTTCGAGCGTTTCGAGTCGGTCGTGAACTTCGACTAACTCCTCGGTGAGTCCCTGAATCGTCGCTTCGAGTCGCTCGACTTTCGATTCGAGTTCCTCGACGCGCTCGGCTTGGTCGCTCATGTCCGTGTTGGCCCACGGCAGGACCATAAACGTACGTCAGACACGTGTCGATAATATTACTATGTTCCCGGCGCGACGACGATTATTTCGCGGATGGTCAGCTTCGGAGAGTATAAGTATTTACTACAGGTACCTTCGATACTCTGAACAGATGAACGGGGGTATCGACTCGAAGCCGCGGCGCTCACCGACGAGGTCGAAGCGGGCGCTCGCGACACTGGCCGTCGTCGGTCTGGTCGTCGCCAGCCTCGCGCCCGCCGTCGGCGTCGCCCTCGCCGACGGTAGGTCGGGCGTGAACGCACTCCCGACGACCGACGCGACTGGCTCGAACTCCCCGAACGAGACCGCCGAGGAGACCACGACTCACGAGGTCACCATGCCGGTCGAGCGGCCGACGAAGACCTCGACCGGGCGCTTCTCGACGACCGAGTCCACCGTCGAGCGGGCCCCGACGACCGACGAGACGACGACCGAAGCGGGCGACCCCGGAGGCGGACGCGACGGTGGCCGGACCACTCCTCCCGGAGGAGAGCCGCCGGACAGCGGGTCTAACGAAACGTCTCGGAGTCCCGGACCGCCCGGCGGAGACGGGCCGCCCGACGAGAGCGGACCGCCCGACGAACGCGGTCCCCCCGACCGGAACGGGCCGCCCGGTGGCGACGACTCGTCCACGACCGAGCGACCGCCCGGTCTCGGCGGCACGCCGGACGTGACCGACCCGAGCGACCCCGACGCGGCCGACCCGCCGGGGCGAGTCGGTGGTGGCCGGACTCCAGCCGACCGACCCGCAGACCGAGACGAATCGCCGAAGAATCGCGCCGGACCGCCCGCCGACCCGCCCGGCGGTCCGGGCGACGGGAGCGACGCCCCCGGCAATCGGTCGTTCGGCGATAACCGGACGCTTCCGGGTAATCGAACGCTTCCGGGCAATCGAACGCTTCCCGGAAACCGGACTCGCTCCGGGAATGCGACCGAACGCGGACCGCCGGTTCGCTCCGCCGAGGCTCCGACCGTCAACGTCACCGTCGAGAACGCCTCGGCGAACGAATCGGTGGCGGTGAACGTCTCGGCGTCCCCGGACCCGAGCCGGAACGTCTCGTTCTCGACGGTGGAAGTGACGCCGACCCGGAACGCGAGTTTCACGCTGAACGTCACCGGGAGCGACCGGCCGATAGCCGAGAAGACCCCGACCGAACGCCTCTCGAACGGCACCGAACCGTTGGCGTTTCTGAGCGTGGACCACTCGCTCCCGGACAGCAACATCAGTAGCGTCAACTTCACCTTCCGGCTCCGGCGAGACCGCGTGAACGCCTCCGAACGCGGCGACATCGCGCTCTATCGGTATCACGACGACTCGTGGAACGAACTCCCGACGACGCTGGTCGAGACGACCGCGAACCACTACGTCTACCGCGTCCGCTCGCCCGGCCTCTCGGAGTTCGCGGCCGGGAAGAAGCGCCCGAAGTTCGAGATAACCAACGCGACGGTCGACCTCTCGGCGCTCTCCATCGGCGACGCGCTCAAGGTGCAGGTCCGAATCTCGAACGAGGGCGACGCCGACGGGACCTTCACCGCGAAACTCGTCCTCGGCGACCAATCGGTCGCGAGTCGCCAACTCACCATCGCGGCGGGCGGGATGCGCCAGACGACCTTCGAGCGCACCGTCGCCGAACCCGGCACCTACGAGGTCTACGTCAACGACTTCCGGGTCGGCGACGTGGCGGTGAACGAGACCGACCCGACCACGGCGGCCGGAGCGACCGACGACGCGACGAGTGCGGGAGCGACCGACGACGCTACCGACCGCGACGGGACCGTCACCGACGACCGGTCGGACGAGGAGACGACCGCCGGAGCGCCCGGCTTCGGGGGTGGCGTCGCCATCGTCGCGCTCGTCGGGTCGCTCGCCGTCGCGCGCTGGCGGCGGGACTGAAACCTGCTTCCGCCACGGACTCCCGCGGTCACTCCTCGCTCGCGGGTCGCAGGTCCATCCGGACGACCGACCCGCGCGGGTCGTTCTCGGTGAACGAGAGTCGGCCGCCGGAGCGTTCGACGACCCAGTGGACGAGCCACAGGCCGAGTCCGCTCCCGTGTTCGAGGGCGGTCTCCTCGCCGTCGGTCAGGACCGCGCGCTCGTGGTCGGGGATGCCCGGTCCGTCGTCGGCGACCGCCACGCGAACCCACTCCTCGCCGTCGTCGGTGACGGAATCGACCGAAATCGACACCGTGGGGTCCGTCGCGTCGTTGTGTTCGACCGCGTTCTCACAGACGTTCTCGACCGCCGCGTCGAACGCGGGCGTGGTGACCGCGAACTGCCGGTCGGGCGCGTCGACCGACACGTCGGCGGCGGGGTACTCGTCGCGGACCACCGCCGCGGCGTCGGTGACGACGGCGGCCACGTCGGTCTCGACCGGTTCGGTACCCGACCCTTCCATACCCGCACCGAGTCGACGGGCCTTCTCGCTCAGGTCCACGAGGTCCCAGCCTCTGGCGGCGATCTTCTCGGCGGCCTCGCTGATTTCGGGGTCGTCGGACTCGTCGGCGACGTACTCGGCGTAGTTCACCACGACGGTCATGTCGTTGCGGAGGTTGTGGCGTAAGACGCGGTTGAACACCTGAATCCGCTGTTCGCGCTCGCGGAGTTCGGTCTCGCGGTCGTCCAGCGAGTCGGCGAGGTCGGCGAACCCCTCGCGTATCTGGTGCCACTCCTCACCCGACGCGAGGTCGGGCGTCCGGTCGTAGTCACCGTCCCGGAGCGCGTCGAAGCCGTCGAGGAGCTTCTCGGCCTGCCGGATGTTGGCGTTGTACTCCCAGACGGCCACGCCGAGGACCAGCGAGAGGACGAGCGCGAGGCTCCCCGTCTGGAATATCGCCATCTCGCGCAGGCGGGCGTCCAGTCCCGCCCGACTTCGACTGACCCGGACGGTCCACCCGGTCGAGGAGACCGTCGCGTTGGCGGCGACCTCGTCGGCGAACGACGCCTTCGGCTCGTGGAGCGTCTGATTGCGCGCTTCGACCGCGACCGTCCGCGCGTCGGTCTCCAAGGGCTTGACCATCGTGAGGAACGTGAACTCGTTGACCGGGACTGCGGCCGCGAGGACGCCGGTTATCCGGCCCTCCTCGAAGATGGGTGCGCTGACGACGACGATGTACTGATTCGTCCCGTTGACGCGCTCGGGTTCCGTGACGTATATCTCGCCGGTTCGGGCGGGATATTGGACGTAGGTTCGGTCGCCGATGTCGTCGCCGACCGTCTCGCGGCGCACCCCCGACGTTACGTCGCCCTCGAAAGCGACGACGGTGCCGTTGGCCGAGACGACCTGTCCGGCGAACATGTACGGGTTGGTCAGGAACTCGCGGAGGAACTCGTCGGACCGGCTGAAGTTGCTGGCCTGCGGCCGCGACGCGTAGAACCCGACGTAGTCCTTCTGGCGGCGAATCTGGGCGTCTATCTGCTCGGCGGTCTGGACCGCGGTCTGATCGACGCTCTCCTGCATTCGGGAGACGGACCGGTCTTTGGCCAGTTCGACTTGACCGTACACCACCGCAGTCAGTGCGAGCGTGACCACCAGCATCAGCACCGCGAACTTCGTCCGGACCTTCACGTTTCCTGCATCTGTTCGCTCGGGGGTAATGAACCTTCGTTCGTTAGTCTTTAGCGGCACGACCGCAAACTGGCGAGTAATGACTGCACAGGCTGTCCAGCGGGAGGACCTCGCGGTCGTCATCGGACTGGAGGTCCACGTTCAACTGGAGACGGACACGAAGATTTTCTGCGGCTGTTCGACCGACGTGGCCGACGCCGAACCGAACACCCACACCTGTCCGGTGTGTCTCGGCCTGCCGGGCGCGCTCCCGGTCCTGAACGAGGCCGCCGTCGAGTCGGCGGTCAAGGTCGGGAAGGCCATCGACGCCGACATCCCCGAGGAGACCACGTTCCACCGGAAGAACTACTTCTACCCCGACCTGCCGAAGGGGTTCCAGATTACCCAGTACGACGCGCCGGTCTGTCAGGACGGCGAACTCGACGTACAGGTGGACGGCGAGCGCCGCACGGTCGGCATCCAGCGCGCCCACCTCGAGGAGGACCCCGGAAGCCTCCAGCACGAAGGCGGGAGCATCGACCGCGCAGACTACACGCTGGTCAACTACAACCGCGCGGGCGTCCCGCTGATGGAGATTGTGACCGACCCCGACTTCCGCGGTGCCGAGGAGGTCCGAGCGTTCCTCGCCAAACTCGAAGAGGTCCTCGAGTACCTCGGCGTGTTCGACAGCCAGCGCGACGGGAGCCTCCGCATCGACGCCAACCTGAGCGTGGTCCCCGCCGACGAGGTGGGCGAGAACGGCGAGATTAGCGACGAGGCGCTCGAATCGGCCAACCGGACCGAGGTCAAGAACATCTCCAGCCACAAAGGTGCGGAGAAGGCGCTGGCCTACGAGGCGACCCGTCAGAAGAACTCGATTAAACGAGGGCGGGAAATCGAGCAGGAGACCCGCCACTGGGACGAGGGCCGCGGCGTCACCGTCTCGATGCGCTCGAAGGAAGAAGAAAAAGACTACCGCTACTTCCGCGAGGCCGACCTACCGCCGCTCCGAGTCAGCGACTGGAAGCAGAAGCTCGACATCCCGGAGTTGCCCGACGCCCGCCGCGAGCGGTTCCGCGACGAGTACGACCTGAGCGAGGAGGCCGCCTCGAAACTCACTTCCACGAAGCAGGTCGCGGACTTCTACGAGGACGTGGCTGGCGAGTACGACCCCGACCTCGCGGCGACGTGGGTCGCCGACAACCTGTTGGGCGAACTCAACTACCGCGACATGGAGATTACCGACGTGGAGGGTCGGCTCGACGAGTTCATGCACCTCATCGAGTTGGTCGCCGACGACGAGATTACGACCAAGAACGCCGAGGAGGTCGTCCTCCGCGAGATGTTGGACGAGGGCGAAGGCCCCGAGACGGTCATCGACCGCGAGGGGTTGGGCAAGGCCGACGAGGGTGCCGTCGAGGGTGCGGTCGAGGAGGCCATCGACGAGAACCCCGACGCGGTCGAGGACTACCACGCTGGCGAAGGCGGCGCGCTGAACTTCCTCGTCGGGCAGGTCATGCAGAAGACCGGCGGGAGCGCCGACCCCGGTTCGGTGAACCAGTTGCTCCGCGAGCGACTGGACGAGTAGTCGGTCCTCGCGGAACGCGAGCGACCGGGGCGAACAGGCGGCGCGTGGCGTTCTCGATTTTTCTCTCCGCGAGGAGCGCGCCGCGCTCCCGCCCGGACTCCTCGCGGCGGTTCTCAGGTCACGGTCGGGATTCGTCCCGGCTTCCGGTGTAAAGCTTCGCATGCGCCGTCGGCCGATACTTCTACGATTTCTAACTATTCGTCGGGGATAGAAGCGGAGGGTACTCGTTTAAATTATATCTACAGTAGTTAGAAAAATATTTTAGCTTGCTCCTCGATGGAAAAATGTAACATGCACTCACGACGCGACATGCTCAAGCGTATCGGCGCGACGGGAACGGCGGCGGTCGCCGTCACGGGACTGAGCGGGTCTGCGGCCGCGGCACCCGGTTCCATCCCGTCGAACTACCTCAGCGAGTACCGCGCGACGGGCGACGCCTACGGCATCGACTGGACGTATCTGGCGGGCGTCGGCTGGATAGAAACCCAACACGGCACCTACGAGTCCGGGTGTGCCGAATCGTACGCGGGCGCTCGGGGTCCGATGCAGTTCATGCCCGCGACGTGGGACGCCTACGGCGTGGACGGCGACGGCGACGGCTACGCCGACATCTGCAACTACAAGGACGCCATCCCCGCCGCGGCGAACTACCTCACCGCCTCGGGCGCGCCCGAGAACTGGGACGACGCGCTGTACGCCTACAACCACAGTTGGTCCTACGTCAACGACGTGAAAGACGCCGCGGCGTACTACCGCGACGCCTACGGCGGTGGCGGCGGTGGCGGTACCGGCTTTAGCGAGGGCGACCAAGTGACCCCGACCGTGGACCTGAACACGCGCAAACAGCCCGGCACCGATTCGACGGTCGTCGCCACGGTCTCGCCCGGCGAGGTCGGCGAAATCGTGAACGGTCCGACCGCGAAGGACGGCTACACGTGGTGGGGCATGCACTGGCTCGACCGCGACGTGTGGGGCTGGTCCGTCGAGCAGTACCTCGACCTCGCCTGAGGCGGCGAGGGTAGCGGTTCACCGACGGCGTTCACGCGCCACTTCCACCTGTCATCCACCGGTTGCGCATCCGTGGTCCCTGCGGAACCGCGGACGTATTCGACAATTTTCAGATACGCCTCGAAATCGTACCGGAGTCTTCGAGATGGGTAGCGTCGCTAATCGCCCGGCGTCGCCGTTCCGTCTCTCTCCACGACGCCCTCGCGCCAGCGACCGAGACTGAACCACGCGACGCCGACGAGGAACGACCCGATGGCCGAGAACGACCACGCCCACCAGAGACCCTCGACGCCCACCGCCAACCCCGCGAGCGGGACGCCAGCGACCGTGACGCTCCACGAGTAGGCGACGACGACTGCGGCGGGAATCCGGAGGAGCCACCGCGAGAGGACCGACAGCGCCATCGCGGTCCGGGTGTCGCCCGCGCCCCGGAACCCGCCCTGCACGACCATCAGGCCGCCGAAGAACGCGAGGAACGGACCGATGATGCGCAGGAACTCCACGCCCGCCGCGACGACCTCGGCGTCGGCGATGAACACGCGCATGGCTTCGTCGGGGAAGGCGACCATCAGCGCGCCGACGCCGAACAGCACCGCCATCGTGCCCCCGGTGGCTTTCCACGTCACGGTCGCCGCGCGGTCGGGCGTCTCCGCGCCGAGGTTCTGGCCGACGCCGGTCGCGGTGGCCTGACCGACCGCTCCCGAGACGGTCCACGACACCGACATCAGGCGGAGACCGATGCCGTAGGCCGCGGTCGGGACCGCGCCGAATCTGGCGACCAGCGCCGCCATCGCCACCGCCGCGAAGCTTCTGGCGAGACCGTCGAGCGTACCGGGGTAGCCCACGTCCACGAGTTTCCGGAGGACCGGCCAGTCGGGCCGGAGGTCCGCGACGCGCAGGCGGACGCCCCAGTCGCCCTTCACGAGGAGACCCACCCCGATGGCGGCCGCCAGAATCCGGGAAATAAGCGTCGCGACCGCGGCCCCGCGGACGCCCCACGCGGGGAACGGGCCGTAGCCGAGGACGAGAAACGGGTCCAAGACGACGTTGGCACCCGCCGAGAGGACCATCAGCCACATCGCGGTCCGGGTGTCGCCCGCGCCGCGCAGGACCGCCCGGAAGACGAAAAAGAGGAACGTGAACGGAATCGAGACGAACAGGACCTCGATGTACTGGAGCGAGTAGGCGTAGACCTGCCCCTCGGCACCGACAAGCGAGAGGAGTGGGTGGCGGAAGACGTAGCCGAACGCCGACAGGACGAGCGCGACCGCGACGGTCAGGATGGTGGTCTGAGCGACTACGTTGTCGGCTTTCCGGTCGTCGCCCGCGCCG
This sequence comes from Halorussus salinus, assembly GCF_004765815.2. Lineage (NCBI taxonomy): Archaea > Methanobacteriati > Methanobacteriota > Halobacteria > Halobacteriales > Haladaptataceae > Halorussus > Halorussus salinus. The sequence goes on from NZ_ML974127.1 coordinate 548,663, forward strand.
ACGTGCTGGGAGACCAGCGCGACCGACGCCGCGGTCAGGCCCATCGCCACCGAGACGAACATCCACGCGGTCGGGAACATCAGCGAGACGGCCGCGACCGCGTTCGGGCCGACGCGACCCACCCAGAACATGTCCGCGAGGTTGTAGAACGTCTGCAGTAAGTTCCCGGCCACGAGGGGCCACGCGAGGCTCACCAGTTTCGGCGTAATCGCCCCGGTCGTCATATCGACGCGACTGTCCTGTTGGTCCGACACGCTCTCGCCGGAAGGTCGTGCGTGCGGGTGGTAAACGTGTCCCTTCCGTTCGGGGTTGCCGGATGTCGCACTCGGGAAGAGGAGCTATCTCTCGGGTCACGTACGCGCACCGACTTGCGCTCTCGCACGCACGGCGCACGCGCCTTGGACCGCCGCCCGCTTACGATTTTTCGCGGCGAAAGCTTTACCGTTTCACTTGTCCTAGCGGGGACACGATGGACGACGAGCGACTCCCGAGCGGCGGGCGACTCCCCCGAGAGCGACCGCGCCGCGCCGGGCACTCCCCCGAAGTCGGAGGTGAGGCATGGAACTGATAATCACCGAGAAGGACAACGCGGCCAGACGCATCGCCGACATTCTGAGCGGCGAGTCCGCCGAAGCCGAGCGCAAGAACGGCGTCAACGTCTACAAGTGGGGCGGCCGCCGGTGCATCGGCCTGTCGGGCCACGTCGTGGGCGTGGACTTCCCCGACGAGTACAACGACTGGCGCGACGTGGAACCGGTCGAACTCATCGACGCGCCCATCGAGAAGAAGGCCACGAAGGAGAACATCGTCTCGACCCTGCGCCTGCTCGCGCGGAAGGCCGACCAAGTGACCATCGCGACCGACTACGACCGCGAGGGCGAACTCATCGGCAAGGAGGCGTGGGAACTCGTCCGCGAGGTCAACGACGAGGTGCCGATTCGCCGGGTCCGGTTCTCCTCGATTACGCAGAACGAGGTCACGAACGCCTTCGAGAACCCCGACGAGTTGGACTTCGATTTGGCCGCCGCGGGTGAGGCCCGACAGGAGATCGACCTCATCTGGGGGGCCGCGCTGACGCGGTTCCTCTCGCTCTCCTCGCGCCAACTGGGCGACGACTTCATCTCGGTCGGCCGCGTCCAGTCGCCGACCCTCAAACTCATCGTGGACCGCGAGCGCGAAATCGAGGCGTTCGACCCCGAGGAGTACTGGGAACTGTTCGCCGACCTGTTGAAGCGGGCCGACGACGAGAGCGACGAGGGCGAAGACGAGTCCGCGGCGTTCGAGGCCCAGTACTTCTACCGCGACGAGGACGGCAACGAGGCCGAGCGCGTCTGGGACGAGGAGACCGCCGAGAGCGTCTTCGAAGCCCTCGAATCGGCCGCGTCGGCGACCGTCGAGCGCGTCAACCGGCGCACTCGGACCGACGACCCGCCCGCGCCGTTCAACACCACGCAGTTCATCCGGGCGGCGGGGAGTCTCGGCTACTCCGCACAGCAGGCTATGAGCATCGCGGAAGACCTCTACACCGCGGGGTACATGACCTACCCGCGGACCGACAACACGGTCTACCCCGACGACTTGGACCCCGAGGAGCTTTTGGACACGTTCTCGGGCAACTACCACTTCGGCGACGACGCCGACGACCTGCTGGAACTGGACGACCTCGAACCCACCGAGGGCGACGAGGAGACCACCGACCACCCGCCGATTCACCCGACCGAGGACGTGCCGACGAAGGGCGACCTGAGCGACGACGAGTGGGAGATATACGAACTCGTCGTCCGGCGCTTCTTCGCTACGGTCGCCGAGTCCGCGACGTGGGAACACCTCAAGGTGGTCACCGCCGTCGAGGCGGCGTCCGGAGACGACCACACGCTGAAGTCCAACGGCAAGCGCCTGCTGAAAGAGGGTTACCACGCGGTCTACCCCTACTTCAACACCTCCGAGAACTACGTCCCCGACGTGGCCGAGGGCGAGGAGTTAGCGGTCACGGACACCCGCATCGAGGACAAGGAGACCCAACCGCCCCGAAGATACGGTCAGTCGCGGCTCATCGAGACGATGGAGCAGATGGGCATCGGGACGAAGGCGACGAGACACGAGACCATCGAAAAGCTCTACGACCGCGGCTACGTCGAGAGCGACCCGCCGCGCCCGACCCAACTCGCCAAGGCGGTGGTCGAGGCGGCCGAGAAGTTCGCGGAGTTGGTCGTCAGCGAGGAGATGACCGCGGACCTCGAAGCGGACATGACCGCCATCGCGGAGGGCGAGGCCGACCTGAGCGAGGTGGCCGACGAGTCCCGCGAGTATCTGGAGCAGGTGTTCGACGAGTTGCGCGACTCGCGCGAGGAGGTCGGGGACCTTCTACAGGAGTCGCTGAAAGCCGACAAGAAACTGGGTCCCTGCCCCGAGTCGGACCACGAACTGCTGGTCCGCCAGAGCCGGAACGGCTCGTACTTCGTCGGCTGTGACGGCTACCCGGACTGCGAGTACACCCTGCCGCTCCCGAACAAGGGCAAGCCGCTCATCTTGGACGAGGAGTGCGACGAACACGGCCTGCGCCACGTCAAGATGCTGGCGGGACGCCAGACGTTCGTCCACGGCTGTCCGCTCTGCAAGGCCGAGGAGGCCGACGAGCAGGAGGACGAAGTGATTGGCGTCTGTCCCGAATGCGGTGAGGAAGAAGGCGGCGAACTCGCAATCAAGCACCTCCAAAACGGGTCCAGACTCGTCGGCTGTACGCGCTACCCCGACTGCGACTACTCGCTCCCGCTCCCGCGCCGGGGCGACATCGAGGTCACCGACGAGCGGTGCGAGGAACACGACCTGCCGGAATTGGTCGTCCACAACGGCGACGAGCCGTGGGAACTGGGCTGTCCCATCTGCAACTATCGGGAGTTTCAGGCCCGCGAGAGCGAGTCGGGGAGCGACCTCGAATCGCTGGACGGCATCGGCTCGAAGACCGCCGAGAAGCTTTCGGCGGCCGGTATCGAGGACATCGAGGACCTGAAAGACGCCGAGGTCGAGACCGTGGCGTCGGAGGTGCAGGGCGTGAGCGAGGACCGGCTTCGGGGCTGGCAGGCGAAGGCCGACTGACGGATTCGGTTCGGCTTCGGGGGTCGTCTCGGCTCCGGGAGTCGTCTTTTCGTGGGTCTCCGTTTCCCAGTTCGTCGTTTCGCAGTTCGGCTTTCGGCGGTTCTCCGCCGGAGCGTTCGCCGATTTCGGTTCTGCGTCTAAAGTGGTGTTCGAGTCGTTCGACTAGTCTCGACCCGTGAACCGGCGAAAGCTACGCTTTCGGCTAGATTCCCTAATTTTAAGGCATGTCGAGTGCAACGACAAAACACGACACTCGGCTCGTCACTGCAAAAGGTGACAGGGTGCGGACACACCCTGCCGGGTGTCGTGGCGGACCCCACGACAATGACAGATGAAAATTCCCACCAAGATAGTAGTATCGAATCCGAAGACGCTAGCGTTGAAGCCGAGGAGGACGCGCACGTCTCGCCGGAAATTCTCGCGGAGTCGATTCGGAGCAAGACCGACGCCCTCCACGCGCAGGGCTTCGACCTCGCCGACCAGTTGGAGCGCATGGCCGAGGCCGAGGAGGACGAGGCTGGGACCGATACGGTCGAGGCTGGGGCCGACGACGACCACGACGAGGAGACCGAGGTGAACCTCGCGGGCATGATGACCGAACTGTTGGAGACCGCCAGCGACCTCGTGGAGGTGGCCCACGCGATAGAGGAGGCTCGGTTGCGAGACCGGTCGGAGTAGTCCGGGCGGGCCGGACGCGAGGAGTCGGTCGGAGTTACCCGACGACTCCCCGACCGCCTGACGGCGGCCGAGAGGGTCGCTCTGCCTTCGAGAACGGCTCGCAAACGAAGCCCGAAATTACTACCGAAGGGGTTTTACTCGCCGGTTTTGATTACACTGATAATGAGTACATCGTGGGCCGACTGGGACCACATCGTCAAACTGGACCCGGACAAGACGCTGGTGGAGGGCGAGACTTTCGAGGACGTGTGCGCGACCGGCACCGACGCCCTCGAAATCGGGGGCACCCTCGACATGACCCAAGCGAAGATGCAACGGGTCATCGACGCCTGCGCGAAGTACGATGTCCCGCTGTATCAGGAACCGAGCAACCCCGCGGTCGTGGTCGAGGACGACGACCTCGACGGCTACCTCGTGCCGGTCGTGATGAACGCTGGCGCGGTGTCGTGGATTACCGGCGCGCACAAAGAGTGGGTACGCATGGACGACGTGGAGTGGGAGCGCACCACCACCGAGGCGTACATCATCATGAACCCCGACGCGAGCGTCGCCCAACTCACCGAGGCCGACTGCAACCAGTCGCCCGAGGAGGTCGCGGCCTACGCCGAGGTCGCCGAGGAGATGTTCGGCCAAGAAATCGTCTACGTCGAGTACTCGGGTACCTTCGGCGACCCCGAGGTGGTCGAAGCGGCCGCGGACGCGCTCGAAGACGCGACCCTGTTCTACGGCGGCGGCATCCACGACTACGAGTCCGCCCGGACGATGGCAGAACACGCGGATACCGTCGTCGTCGGCGACTTGGTTCACGACGAAGGATGCGAGGCGGTCCGCGAGACCGTCGAAGGTGCGAAAGACGCGAAGAAGACGCCCGCCGAGTCGGTCTGACTCACTGCGGTTCGTAGACCGATACCCACCCCTCGCTGTTGACGGCGACCCCCAACTCGCCGTACCGAAACGTAAAGACGCTCTCCTCGTCGCGCCCTTCCCGGCCGGTTCGCTCGGTCTCGGTCCCGGTCGGTCCGAACAGGGTCTCCTCGATGGACTCGGCGTCCGCGAACTCGTACAGCGGCGGCATCGACTCGTAGTCGAGGGGGTCGACGCCCCGCGCCGCCGCGATGGCTTCGACCACCACGGTGGCGAGGTCCGCGTCGCCCTCCGGGTCGTAGACGCGCTGTTCGACCTGCCGCCAGTCGTCGCTTATCGAGTCGCCGCCGTCGAAGGTCTCCCCGCTCATGGTTGCTCGTCTTCGCTGGCGTGTGCCTCTTGTCGAGCGTCGAGTTCCGTCCCGGCCCCGTGGAGGACCGCCTCGACCTGCTCGGTGTTCTCTGCGCGGACGATGACCTCCTTGTCGGCGTCGTACGACAGCACCCCGAGGTCCGCGAGTTTCGGGACGTGACTGTGGTACAGCGACGCCTGTACTCGCTTGCGCCGCTCGTCGGTCACCTCGTCCGTCGAAACGTCGTCTTCCCACGCCGCGATTTTCGTCGCCAACTCGGTGAGCGTCTCCTCGTCGCTCCCCTCGACGAGCGTGTAGACGAGGTAGCGACGCCGCGGATTGTTGAGCGCCGCGAACACGTCGTCCAGTTCGAGAACCGAGCGCAGACCGTCGTCCGAGCGTGGTGTCGAGGTCGGTTCCGTCTCGCCGCGGTCGGTCGAATCGCTGTAGCTCCGTGGCGGTGAGTCGTCTTCCATCGATTTTACATAGCCGTCCGAGCATGATATAGATTGGCGGTATTTATACTGACAGCCGCTTCTTAATTGAATCACGGCGGGGACGGGGACTCGAAGTCGAACGCGAGACGTACTGCGACTGCTCGTGAACGAATAACCGAACCATTCATCTATTCACAGGACGAAGACCCTACGTGAAGCCATGACCGCCATCCAGACACGCGGCCTGACGAAGTACTACGGCGACACCCGCGGCATCGACGACCTCTCCATCGAGGTACGGGAGGGCGAGGTGTTCGGCTTCCTCGGGCCGAACGGCGCGGGCAAGACCACGACCATCCGGACGCTACTGGGGTTCGTCGCGCCGACCGGCGGGTCGGCGACCCTGCTCGGACGGGACGTGACCGACGAGGAGGCCCTCCTCGACGCCAAGCGCCACATCGGCTACCTGCCGAGCGACCCCGGCTTGGACGAGGGCGTCACCGGCGAGCGCCTGATTCGGTACCACGCCGCCCTGAAGGGCGACGAGCGGAGCGGGGACCTCCTCGAACGCTTCGACCCGCCGGTAGAGCGTGAAGTGGGCGAGTACTCGACCGGCAACAAGCAGAAACTCGCGCTCGTGCTGGCGTTCATGCACGACCCCGATTTGGTCATCATGGACGAACCGACCTCGGGGCTGGACCCCCTGATGCAGGAACGACTCTACGAGTTCATCGAGGAGGAACGCGCCCGCGGCACGACGTTCTTCTTCTCCAGTCACGTCCTCAGCGAAGTCCGGCGCGTCTGTGACCGCGTGGGCATCATCCGGGACGGGCGACTCGTCGCGATGGAGGGCGTCGAGGAGCTACTGGACCGGTCGGGCAAGCGCGTCCGCGTCGGCGTCGAATCGACCATCGACCCCGCGGACTTCGACATCGAAGGCGTCCACGACCTCGACGCCAGCGACGGCGACGCCTCGTTCATGTTCACCGGCGAGTACGACGCCCTGCTGGACCACCTCCGAAACTACCACGTCGTGGACCTCGATATCGAGGAGGCCCCGCTCGAAGACGTGTTCATGAAGTTCTACGACGACGCTCCGGCAGACGCCGCCGGGGAGAGCGCCGAGGCGCGACCGGGGTCCGGTCCCGGAGCCGCCGAGACCGCCGCCTCCGCGGGAGGCGAGACCGATGCTTGACATCGCCACCTACGAGTCCGAGCGCCGGATTCGCGGCGCGCTCGTGTTGGCGGTCTTGCTGGCCCTGCTGTCGCTCCTCTTCGTCGCGCTGTTCCCGTCCATCGCCTCCTCGGGCGCGGACTTGGACGCGTACATGGAGAGCCTGCCGCCCGCGATGCAGGCGGCGTTCGGCGCGACCGGCGCGTTCTCCATCGCCACCATCGAGGGCTTTCTGGCGGTCGAACTCTACCAGTTCTTCTGGCTCCTGTTGCTCGGCATCTACACGGCCTACGTCGCGGGCGGTCTCGTCGCTGGCGACGTGGAGCGGGGCCGGATGGACGTGTTGCTCGCCGCGCCGGTCTCCCGGCGGCGCGTCGTGGTCGAGAAGTTCGCCTCGCTGGTGCCGGTCGTGGTCGCGGTCAACCTCGTCGTCGGCGTCGTGGTCTACGCCACCGTCCTCGCAATCGGCGAGTCCATCCCGCTCGCTGACCTCGCGGCGGTCCACCTGCTGTCGATTCCGTACCTGCTCGCCTGCGGCGCTATCGGTCTCCTCCTGTCGGTCGCCTTCGACCAGTCGGACGTGGCCAAGCGCGGCGGACTGGGAGCCATCTTCGCGCTGTTCCTGCTGGAGACGGTCAGCCAGTCGGCCGACGCGGGGTGGCTCGGCGCGATTAGCCCGACGCGGTACTACGACCCGACCGCCGTCTTGGTCTCGGGCGAGTACGACTGGGTTGGCGCGCTCGTCCTGCTGGCGGGCACCGCGCTCCTCGTCGCGGTCAGCGCGGCGTGGTTCCGGAGGAAAGATATCGCGTGAAACCCCAAGGGGGAGACTGAATGCGAGGCTTCGACGCCGACGAGCGCGAGCGCATCCGCGACTCGCTCCGGGAGACCGGCCGAGAGCTGTTCGCGCGCTACGGACTCGACAAGACGACCATCGCCGACCTCACCGACCCCGCCGACATCGCCAACGGGACGTTCTATCGGTTCTACGACTCGAAGGAAGCACTCTACTTCGAGATTCTGCGCGAGGAGGGCGAACGTCTCGCCGCCGACATCCTCGCCGAGTCCTTCGAGCGCGTCGGCGCTGGCGCGGGTGAAGGCGACAACGGGAACGAGAACGGAGAAGCCCTCACCCCCGAGGAGGGCATCGTCGCGTTCCTCACCCTGCTGTGCGACGAGATAGAGACCAATCCCCTCGTGCGCCGACTGGTCGTGGACGACGACCTCTCGCGGCTGATGGCCCAATTCAGCGACGAGGAGTTGCGCGAGGAGCAGGCCCAGTCGCTGAGCTACGTCGTCCCCTACGTCGAACGCTGGCAGGCCGACGGACTCCTCCGGCAGGGCGACCCGGAAGTCCTCGCGGCCGCGATGGGCGTCGTGAAGTTCGTCGCCTACCACAGCGACGACTTCCACGACGAGACCTTCTACCGGTCGGTCCGCGACGCACTCATCGAAGTCGTCGCGTCGGGATTGACCACTCCCGAGAGTTCAAAGAAATAGGCGATTTTAAGACTTCTCCTGTGCAACCCGAGTGCATGCGAGACCGCACCTACGCCGCGGACGCCGAACCGGGCGAGACCGCGACCATCGCCGGGTGGGCACACGAGGTCCGGGACCTCGGGGGCATCGCCTTTCTCCTCCTGCGGGACGCCACCGGGAAGATTCAGGTCAAGTTCGAGAAAGAGGTGATGGACGACGACCTCGTGGCGACCGGCACGGAGGTCAACCGCGAGAGCGTCGTGCGCGTCACGGGGAGCGTCGAGGAGGAAGACCGCGCCCCGACCGGCGTCGAAATCGTGCCAGAGTCGGTCGAGGTCGTCGCCGAGGCCGCCCCGGAACTCCCGCTGGACCCCTCCGGGAAAGTGGACGCCGACCTCTCGACGCGGCTGGACAACCGCACCCTCGACCTCCGGAAAGACGAGTCGAAGGCCGTCTTCGAGATTCGCGCCGAGGTCCTGCGGTCGGTCCGCGAGGCGTTCCGCGAACTGAACTGCACCGAAATCAACACGCCAAAAATCGTGGCCACGGGCACCGAGGGCGGCACCGAACTGTTTCCCATCACCTACTTCGGGCAGGAGGCGTTCATGAACCAGTCGCCCCAACTGTTCAAGCAGTTGATGGTCGGCTCCGGGCTAGAACGCGTCTTCGAAATCGGTCCCATCTTCCGCGCGGAAGAACACAACACGCCGCGCCACCTCAACGAAGCAACCTCCATCGACTTCGAGAGCGCCTTTTTCGACCATCACGAGGCGATGGACGCCTGCGAGGAGGTCGTCCGGGCGGGCTACGAGGGCGTCGCCGACAACTGCGAGGACCAACTCGAAACGCTGGGCTACGACGACTTCGAGGTCCCCGACGGCGAGTTCCCGCGACTCGCCTACGACGAGGCCATCGAGCGCATCAACGCGACCGGCGAACTCGACGCGCAACTGGTGTGGGGCGACGACCTGCCGACCGAGGGCGAGAAGGCGCTCGGCGAGGACGTTGGGAGTCACTACTTCGTCACCGACTGGCCGAGCGAGATCAAACCCTTCTACATCAAGGACCACGACGACGACCCCGACCTCTCGACGGGCTTCGACCTCATGCACCCGAGCATGGAACTGGTTTCCGGCGGCCAGCGCGAACACCGCTACGAGAGACTTGTCGAGGGCTTCGAGCAACAGGGACTCGACCCCGCGGCGTTCGACTACTACACGAAGATGTTCCGGTACGGCATGCCGCCACACGCCGGGTGGGGCCTCGGCGGCGAACGCCTCGTGATGACGATGCTCGGCTTGGAGAACATCCGCGAGGCCGTCCTCTTCCCGCGGGACCGTCAGCGGCTGTCGCCGTAGGTAGCTCAGTCGCTCCTCGCGGCTTCTTCGACCAGTTCGTAGGCTTTCTCACGGAGTTCGCCCGTCATGTGGAGACCGTGGCTATCGACTCGCCGAACGAGGTCTTTGCCGTCCTCCTCGGTCATGTCCCGTTCTTCGACGGCACGGGCGAGGAGACCGACCGTTCCGGTAACAGTTACGCCGAGACCTCGCACAACGGTTCGGACGCGGTTGTCGTCCGAGATTACGCCGAAATCTTCGTGGTGGTCGTCGCTCAGTATCGCGGCTAGTATCTGTACGTCCCCGTTGGCCTCGTCTTCCCCGAGAATCTGTTTCGCTTCCGGGTACTCCGAGGCGTCCCCTGTGGCATCGGTAACTCGGCTCACGTCGGGCGCTTCGTGACGGTCCAAGAAGTTCTCCAGATTCGTGTTCGCCGGTTCGGTCGTCACCTCGGTTTCTACCTCCGGAACGACGTGGATTTTCCCATCGACGCACGTGAGCAAGTCGAGTTCTCCGATTCGGCCGAGGGCGATGAGGGTCGTCCCATCGACCAGAATCCGCGTTCTCATAGCTCACGGGCCGCGTCCGCGTCGGCTTCCAAGTCCTCGGGAGATTGTTGGGAAGTCAAGTTTCGCTCGCGGGCGATTTCGAACCACTCGCCGAGCGACACGCCAGCGATGCGGGCCGCTTCGTTGACCGAGACCTCGCCCGACTGGTACCGTTCGATTGCGACCCGGACCCGGAGGTCGTACAGTCCCTGATGGAGCGCCTTTCGGATGGTCGTACTCTTGTCTTCTTCCAGCAAATCGGCGACCTCTTCGAGAGCTTTCTCCTCGTCGTCGGGAATGCGGGCGCTTATCGACGGCATGTATACAGTGTACTACAGCGTAATCACTTATCAATCTATGGAGAGTGACGGTCAGCGAGTAGCGTTACGAAAATAAGTACCGAGCCGATGGTGCCCGGTTTCGGTGGCTACGACCTCAACACCCGCAGGCTTCGCAACAGGGCGTGACGTAGCCGGGGAACTGGTGACAGCATCCCACGACCCATCCAACGTCACAACCGCTGTCTTCGCAACACTCGACCTCGTAAATCTTGTAGTTGCCAGTGTTGTCGTCGCAGAGTTCGTTGTCACACACCTGCGCGGTGATGCACCGCTCCTGAATCGTCACGCCGTCCTGCGAGTCGTAGTCGAGGCGCTGGACGGTCTCGTCGCGGTCGAGGTAGCCGTACGTCCGGCCAGCCTCGGGTTGGACGATGACGTGGAGGTCGTACTCGTCGGTGCGGTACGCGAGGTCGATGTGGGCGGTCAGGCCGTCGTCGCCCGACACCGCGCCGACGTTGACGCTCCGGTCGCTCCGGAGGTGTTCGCCCGTCCCCTTCGGTTCGGTCACGAGGTCCGCGGGGTCGGCGCTCTCGACCAGTCCCTCGGCTTCGAGCGCGGCGAGGAACTCGCCCGCCTGCTCGGCGACGCTCTCGCGGACGACCTCCTCGGTGTCGTACCGGGCGCGGACCTGCTCTTTCTGGGCCATGCTCGCGTACCCCGCGGCGTCCGCGGCACTGGCGGTTCCCGCGCCCGCCGCGGCGACGGACCCCGCCGCGACTCCTTTCAGAAGGCTTCGTCGGCTTCCGTTCACGTCGTCGGTCTGGTCGTCTCGGAACATGCACGCATAGTTTACAATTATTTAATACTTAATTTAATGGCTAGATAACTAGTACCGGGGTTCGCCCGAGCGGAGCGCGGGGTCCCCGCGCCGACGAATAGTACAAACGTTATACGGACCGACTCGCAAGAGTCGCGCATGACCGACGACTCGTCGCGCTACTTCGTGCCGGGCCACGTCACCGGCTTCTTCAGCGTCCACGAGGCCGACGACCCCGAGCAAGCTGGCTCGCGCGGCGCGGGACTGACCCTCTCGAAAGGCGTAACCGCCGAAGTCGAACCCGCTGCCGAGACTTCGATGCAACTGAACGACGAACCGGCCGCAATCGAGGCGGTGACGCGCGTCTTGGACGCACTCGACGTTGACGCCTCCGTCCGGGCGGAGACCGACCTGCCGGTCGGCGCGGGCTTCGGCGTCTCGGGGGCGGCCGCGCTCGGGACCGCCTTGGCCGCGAACCGGACCTTCGACTGCGGGCGCTCGGAGAACGAACTCGTCTCCATCGCCCACGCCGCAGAGGTCCGCGCCGGGACCGGACTCGGCGACGTGGTGGCCCAAGCCCGCGGGGGCGTCCCCATCCGGCTCGACCCCGGCGCACCCGAGTACAACCGACTCGACGGCGTGCCCGAGCGAACCCGCGTCGAGTACCTGACGCTGGGCGAACGCTCGACCTCGGCGGTCCTCTCGGGGAACACCGACCGCCTCTCGGAGGTCGGCGTGGACCAACTCGTCCGACTGGTCGAGGAGCCCACCCTCTCGACGCTGATGGCCTCCTCGCGGGAGTTCGCCCGCGAGGCCGACCTGCTGACGCCCGAGGTCGAGGAGGTCTTGGCGGAGGTCGAGGCGGTCGGCGGCGAGGCCGCGATGGCGATGCTCGGCGAGACCGTCTTCGCACTGGGCAACGGCCTCTCGCGGGCGGGCTACGACCCCGAGACCTGCGAGACCCACCCCGCGGGCGCGACGCTGAAGCTGGACTGAGGAAACGACTTAGTGGCCCCGGTTCGTCTCGCCGAACAACTCGCTACGATGTCACGACGAACCATCACCGCGGACGCCACCGGACGACGCTCCGTGCCGCCCGAGCGAGCGACGGTCGAACTGAAGGTGACGGGCGACGGCGACTCGCCCACCGCCGCCCGGCGGACCGTCGCCGACCGAGCCGCGACCCTTCGAGCGTCGCTGACCGACGAAGTGCCGTCGGCCGACCGCGTCGCCACCGTCGAACTTCGCGTCTCGGACTCCTCGAAGGCGTTCGACCCCGCGACGGACGCGCCGTACTTCGCCGTCGAACGACTGCACGTGGACTGTGCGCCCGAGACCGCCTCGGAGGTCGCCGTGGTAGCGACCGAGAGCGGAGCCACGGTCCCGGATGTGCAGTTCCGATTGGACGAGACCGTTCACCGTCGGTTGCAGGACGAGGCGCTCGCCGACGCGATGGCGCGGGCCAGAGCGAAGGCCGACCGGCTCGCGGCCGCCGAGGAGCTATCGGTCGGCCGGGTCCGGGAGGTGACGACCGAGACGAGCGACGACGCGATGTCGGACATCGTCGAGGAGGCGCTCGCCAACGGTCCGGAGACCGACCTGAGTCCGGAACCCATCGCTGTCTCCGAGACGGTGGAAGTCGTCTACGAACTGGCCGACGACTGACTCGGCCGACGACCCCCCGCGTACAGTCGCTCCGGACGCGCCACCGAATCGAGGAGGGCGTCACGAGCAAGCAGGACTCGTCGCGCAGGGCCGCGGCGAGGCCTGCGACCACCCCTAAGATATATCACGCGACCGAATAATTTTTATCTCACCAGCATAGCATAAATAATGCCGATACAAATCGGCGGATAACAATCATGATTCGCAAATCGATGTTCATCGGACTCGCCGCAGTCGTGCTTCTCGCCGGAATGACGGGCGCTACGGCCGCCACGGACACCGAGACCGTCCAGCAGACGCCAGTCGAAGACGACCGCCTCACGGAACTCAGCGTCGTTACCATGAACGACGACTGCGTGAACTTGTCGGGCACCGTCTCGGTTCAGTGCGGTGGTGGTGATTACTGCGTCGGTGAACCCGGATCGAACTGCGGTTGGCTCTGACGGAAGCGCCGAATCGGACTCTTTTTTCACGTCACGGTGCCGACCAAGGGGTATGACCGAGATTCCCGACGACCACCCCCGCGCCCAGTCGCTCCGGACCCGCCACCGAATCGAGGAGGGCGTCGAGTTGGGCATCACGAGCAAGCAGGGACTCATCGCGCAGGGCCGCGGCGAGGCCTACGACTACCTGCTCGGCGAGGAGACCACGCCGAGCGCCGACCGCGCGGAGCGGGCCGCGGCCGCGCAGTTGCTCCTCGCGGACCACCCCGTCCTCTCGGTGAACGGGAACGTCGCCGCGCTCGTCCCCGGCGAGATGGTCGCGCTGGCAGAAGCGACCGGCGCGGACCTCGAAGTCAACCTCTTCAACCGGACCGACGAGCGAATGCAGGCCATCGCCGACCACCTGCGCGACCACGGCGCGGAAGACGTGAAGGGTCTCGCCGCGGACGGCCGGATTCCGGGGCTGGACCACGAGCGCGCGAAGGTGGACGCCGACGGCATCGGCGACGCCGACGTGGTGGTCGTCCCGCTGGAGGACGGCGACCGCGCGGAGGCGCTGGCCGAGATGGGTAAGACCGAGATAGTCATCGACCTGAATCCGATGTCCCGCTCGGCCCAGACGGCCGCGATTCCCATCATCGACAACATCGTCCGAGCGATTCCGAACGTGACGAAACACGCCGAGGAGTTGCGCGAGCGGGGCGCGAGCCGAGACGAGTTAGAAGCCATCGTCGCCGACTTCGACCGCGAGGAGGCCCTCCGAGCCGCCGAGGAGACGATTCGGCAGGGCGAGTTGGACTGACCGACCGCCGCGGTTCCGCTATCTTTTTATTTTCCGAACAGAACTACGCCACGATTGCATGACTCGACGGAGTTCGCTCGCGCGGGTGACGACGCCGTGACCGAGTACGAAGTGCGGTACGTGGACCGGACGCTCCCCGACCCCGAGACCGTCCGCGACGCCCTCTCGACGGTGGACGACGCGCTCGGAGACGAGCGACTGGTCAGGCTGTGTCGGCTCCTCTATCCGGTTCACAGGGTCCGAATCGCGTACACGCCGCCCGGCGACCCCGGCGCGGTCGCCGGACGCGCCGACGTGCTGGCGGACGGCCGCGGGGCGGGCCGCGACGCCGACCTCGCCCCTTTCGCCGAGAAGTGCGCCTCGCCGGTCCCGGTCTCGCTGGTCGGACGCTACCGACTCGGCACCCACGCCGGGCCCGAGTCGGCGATTCCCCTCGACTTCGAACGCGACAAGCGGTCGGTCAGAGGCGAGGTCGCCGAACGGCTCCGGGACGCCGACGCCGACTCGGTGGGACGACTCAGGGACCGCTACGGCCTGCCCGACGAGTTCGACCCCGAGGGAGCGGTCGAAATCGCGGACGTGACTCGCCTCTACCTCCCGTTCTGGCTCGCGGAGTTCGGCGGCGACGCGGGCGGCGGGCGACTGGTCGCGTTCCGCGACGCCAAGTGGATAACCGACGACGAGACCCGCAAGGGCGGGTGGCTCTCCGAACACGTCGCGGGAGACGACGCGCTCCTCGGGCGAGTTCGGGACGTGGCGACGCTGGCGACGTGGCGCGAGCGCCGCGGACCGCGCGACGGGACCGCGGCGTCCGACTCGCCGACCCGAACCGGCGACAGTTCCGGGGGTCCGATTCGTGACGCCCTCTCCTCGGCCGACGAATCGGTCGAATCCGGCAAATCCGGTGAGTCGGTCGAACCAAGTGACTCCGCCAACTCCAGCGAAGCGGTCGATTCGGGTGACGAGGAGGGAACCGGCGACGACGCGCAACCCGACGAAATCACGGTCCCCGACGACGTGGACCTGTCGGTCCGGTCCATCGTGGAGACGAACCCGGACCGCGACTTCGCCGACGTGGGCGGGATGGCCGACCTCAAGACGACGCTGACGGAGTTGGTCGTGGACCCGCTCGAAGACCCCGAGACCTACGAGCGATACGGTCTCGGCGTGACCGACGGCGTGTTGCTCTACGGTCCGCCGGGGTGCGGGAAGACGTACGTGGCTGGCGCGCTGGCGGGGGAACTCGACCGCCACTTCCTCTCCATCTCGCCGAGCGACCTGACGAGCAAGTTCGTCGGCGAGGCCGCGGACAACGTGGCCGACCTGTTCGAGGTCGCGCGAGCGAACGCGCCCTGTCTGGTGTTCATCGACGAGATAGACGCCGTGGCCAGCGACCGGAGCGGCGAGATGACCAACACCGAACAGCAGATGGTCAATCAACTCCTCGCCGAACTGGAGGGGTCCAGCGACGACGACGTGGTGGTGATGGCCGCGACGAACCTCCTCGAAGACGTAGACGACGCGGTGTTGCGCTCGGGCCGGTTCGACGAGCGCGTCGAAGTCGGGCCGCCGGACGCCGACGCGCGCGAGGCCATCCTCGGGGTCCACCTTGACGGGCGACCGACGGCCGACGACCTCGCGCTCGCCGAGGCGGTCGAACGAACCGCGGGCCACGCCGCCAGCGACCTCGAACTCGTCGCGGAGCGAGCGGCGCGGGCGGCGCTCGCCGACGAGGCCGACATCCGAGCGGAACACCTGCTGGCGGCCGCCGAGGAGGTCGAGACGAGCATCCCGGCGTGGCTGGACGAGTACGACGTGGCGGCGACCGGCGAGGCCGACGAGGACGGCGTCCGGCAACCGCCGGGCGTCTCGCTGGACGCGGGCGAGTTGCTGGACGCGCCCCCCGACCGCGACTTCGCGGCGATGCCCGGCATGGCGGGACCGGCGACCGCCCTCCGCGAGCGCGTCCTCGACCAACTCCGCAATGCCGACGAGTACGCCGACTACGGACTCGACTCGCCCGAGGGCGTCCTCCTGTACGGCCCGCCCGAGTGCGGGAAGACGTACCTGAGCCGCGCTGTCGCGGGGGAACTCGACCGGCCGTACCTCCGGGTGACGCCGACCGAACTCGCCGTCGAGTGGGACGGCTCGCCCACAGAAAACCTCGCCGACGCCTTCGAAATCGCGCGAGCCAACGCGCCCTGCGTCGTGTTCGTGGACGACTTGGACGCGCTGACGCCGGGCGGTCCGGCAGCGGCCGACCGCGCGCTGACCCATCGGCTCGTCGCCGAACTCGCCGCGACGCCGCCGGACGTGTTCGTCGTCGGCGCGACCCACCTCGTGGAGGACGTTGCCGATTCGGTCCGCCACGCCGACTGTTTCGCCGAGCGCGTCGAGGTCCCGCTCCCCGACGCCGACACCCGCGAGGCGGTCCTGCGGGCGACGTTAGACGACAGGCTCCTCGGCGACGTGGACTGGGACGAAGTGGTCGAGGCGTCGGCGGGCGACACCGTGGGCGACCTCCGACTGGTCGCGGAGAGCGCGGCCCGGAGCGCGCTCCGGGAAGACGAGGAAGTAGACACCGACCGCCTGCGCTCGGCGCTGGCGACGGTCGGCCGGAGCGTCGAAGACTGGAACGAGCGCAGTCGCTACGCCGACAGCGAGTACGGCTCGGACCTGCGGAGCGTGCGCTGAGCGGAGGCTCCTCGGTGTCGTCGTGTTAGTTCTCGCAAAAATCGCAATCTGGCGTCGCGCTGTGCGACGTGAGTTTCGATTTAAGCGCGGACGACGTTCGTCGCGCGCGGGCCCTTGGGGGCGTCTTCGATGTCGAATTCGATGTCAGTGCCTTCTTCGAGGTCGGGGCCGCCAACGTCCTCCATGTGGAAGAATACGTCGTCGTCAGAGTCCTCGGTCGCGATGAAGCCGTAACCGCCTGTGTCGTTGAAGAAATCAACAGTTCCGTTTGCCATTACAATTATCTAATGGCCCCCGTCACGGATAACACTTCCGAGGGTCGCGGTATCACGGCTGTCGGCCGCTCTAAACCTAAAATTCTACCGCGTACGGGTGCGTTCGGCTTTAAGTCGGGTGTTCGCGTCGATTCCGCGGAAACGAGTCGAACGTGACGAGGCTCTTCGCGCCCGAGTTCGACACTTCTTAGAATCGCAACTAATACCCACAGTTTATGAAGAGAGCGTACACGCGCCGCGTCCTTCTCGGAAGCGCGGTCGCGTGGTTCGGCGCGGCGAGTGGTTGTTCGTCCCCCCGCGACGACCAGACGGGGACCGAGCGGACTCAGCCTACCGCGACCCGAACGCCCGAGACGACGAGTCGAGTGAGGACGAGTCGGAGCGATACCGTGACGACTACCGCCGAGACGACCGCTCGAAGCCGAACGATGGAGTACACGGCGAGAGAGACGGGACGCGAGGTCGTCGCCGACCTCCGATACGCCTCGGCCGAGAGGATTCACGGCGGGGCGCTCCTGACCTCGACGGACGAACTCCGTCGGGTTCGAGCGGAGGTCGCCGAGACGGAAATCGGGCGCTTCGTCCGCGAGACGAACTTCGACGACAGCTACCTGTTGATACTGCGAACGACGCTTCCCAGTGCCGGACGGTTCCTCCTCGAAGGGATAGAGAGGACCGACGACGAGACCGTTCGGGCGGTCGCCGAGGCCGAGAGCCTACCCGGACCCAGCGCCGAGACCACGAAGACGGTGGTAGTGCGCGTGATGGGCGCATCAGCGCCCTCGACGGCGATCGTAACGGTGATTCACCCGTCCTTCGAAGAAGGCGAGACGGTCCGATTCACTGTCAGTGACGAAGGAAGTCGGTCGAGAGCCGGAACTTCGACGGCCTGAGCGTCGCCATTCTCCAACCGCGTTGGCGTAACACGAACTGTTCGTCGCCAGCGAATCGAATCGGGGTCCGAGTCGAAACGGTGACGCGAAGCGTCCGTGACCGACGGGCCATTCCGCAACCTCTTTCAACAACCTCGTGGTATTACCGAGTTGTATGCGCGAATTCGACCAGTTCAGCGATGTCGGCGAAGCGGACGTGACCCGAGCCATCGGCCAAGAGTGGACCGAGGAGTTCATGGACTTCAGCGACTCCGACGTGCTAATCGTCGGGGGCGGCCCATCCGGACTGATGGCCGCGAAGGAACTCTCCGAGCGCGGAGTCAAGACGATGGTCGTCGAGAAGAACAACTACCTCGGCGGCGGGTTCTGGCTCGGCGGCTTCCTGATGAACAAGGTGACGGTCCGGGACCCGGCCCAACACGTCTTGGACGACCTCGACGTGGACTTCAAGCAATCACAGGACAGCGAGGGCCTCTACGTCGCCAACGGTCCCCACGCCTGCTCGGCGCTCATCAAGGCCGCCTGCGACGCGGGCGCGAAGATGCAGAACATGACCGAGTTCACCGACATCGTGATTCGGGAGGACCACCGCGTCGGCGGCATCGTGATGAACTGGACGCCGGTCCACGCCCTGCCCCGCGAGATTACCTGCGTGGACCCCATCGCCGTCGAGGCCGATTTGGTCATCGACGCGACGGGCCACGACGCGATGGCCGTCTCGAAGTTGGACGAGCGCGGCGTCCTCGACGCGCCCGGCATCGGCGACGCGAAAGAGAGCGCGACCGGCATGGACAAGACCGGCGACGACTCGTACGGCGCGCCCGGCCACGACTCGCCGGGCCACGACTCGATGTGGGTCGGCAAGAGCGAGGACGCCGTGGTCGAACACACCGGTCTCGTCCACGACGGCCTGATTGCGACCGGGATGGCGACTGCGACCACCTACGGTCTCCCGCGGATGGGGCCGACCTTCGGCGCGATGCTCCTGTCGGGCAAGCGCGCCGCTCAGTGCGCCCTCGACGAGTTGGAAGTCGATGCCGAACCGGTTGACATGACCACGAAAGCGGCCTCCGCTGACGACTAGCCACTTTTTACTTCGTCGGGTTCCCTCGCTCACTTCGTTCGCTACGGGAACCACTCCTCGCAAAAACTTGGGGAAAAACCTCCCGGACGCTCGCTCCGCTCGCGTCCGGTGAACCACGCGCCTCCGGCGCGCGGATGCTTGAACCGCAGGTCGTCGTGGTCGCTACAACCACAACGTGTTTTATCGAGTGGTACAACAGACGAATATGGCCGGGAAGATTACGCTCTACCGCGCGCCGACCACCGTCGCTGACGCCGAGGAGATAGCTGACTGGCTCCGCGAGCGCCTCGCCGCCGACGTGGCGGTCCGCGAGCGATTTCTGGACGCGCATCGCTCCGACGACGGCGGCGCTCCCAGCACCGAGGAGCTAGCCGAACAGTTCGCCGAGGCGCGGGTCTCCTCGCCCTACGAGCGCGAGACGGGCAACACGATGCTCGGTATCCGCCGGTACGAGGAGCGCACACTCGACCACCCCGAGCGCGCGGGCGGCGTCCTCTACGACGGCGTGGGCGTCCAGCGCGCGCTCAACGCCGCGATTCCCGAGAGCGAGCGACCGCTCGACCACCTCCACGTCGCCCTGCTGGACCGCGCTATCGGGACGTGGGGCGACCACGACGCGAGGTGGCACAAGCGGGTGAACCTCCTCGGTCAGCCAGCCATCGTCTCGGTGCCGGGGCTGTACGAAGCGCCAGCCAAGCCCGAGCAGTACTACGAGGAGAAACAGAAGACGGCGTTGCTGTCGGGCGACGCGCCGCCCCGCGAGGTGCTGGAGAGCGAAGTCGAGGGCGAGTTTCTGGTCGCCGACGACCCGCGGACGACCGAGGCGCTGAAAGGCTACGTCCTGCAGGCGGTCCACTGCTGGCGGACCGGCGAGGGGTTCTGCGAGGAGGAGATTTGTCGGCTCTCGAACCCGCATCGCCAACCGGGAGTGGTCGAGGCCCAACTCCGCGACCCCGAGTTCTGCGAGGCCCACGCCGAGTCCTACGAGTAGCGCGACGAGTGGGGTCGGCGGTCACTCCTCGGACCGCAGGTCCTGCACCGTCACGACGAGGCCGACGGCGAGCGACGCCGCCGCGAGACTCGCCAACCACGTCCAGTCGCCGAGGTTGCTCGCCCAGACGTTCCCGTCGGCGAAGCCCGCGGTCGAGCGCGACCGTACCGCGAGCCACCACAGCGCGCCCGCCCAGCAACAACCCAGCGGCCCGTTCGCGCGACCGAGTCGGTCCAGTGCGGCCGCGTCCGCGGCGAGTGCGACGCCGTGCCCGACTGCGACGAGGCCGACCAGCAGGAACAACCGCTCTTCGAGCAGGAGCGCCATCTCGCCGGTCGCGCCGACCAGCGCGTACCCGCCGGTCGCGACGCCGAGGAGTCCCGCGAGGCTCCTCGTGGTGGTCCGCGTCGCTGGCGGAGTTACCGTGGGTTCGGCCGACCCGGTGGAGGAGTCGGTCGGCATCGTCCGGAAAAACTGGCGACGCGAGTTGTAGGCTTTCTGTTCGGCAGACCGAACCACGAAGTGCGAGCTATGGCTCTCGCCCCGGTCTGACAGACCACGGTGTCTGATGGACTCGGTTTATTCTATCGGCGCACCACTATCGAAGTGACGACATTGCGACTCTGGCAGTCAGTATCTGTCGTCCGGGGCTGGTATCCCCCACCACTACCCAAACTGGACCCTTCTGGCGCGAGACCGCTCGTCAAGCTACGCGTCCGCCCGTAATCCGAACCACGCCCAGTGCGCGTTCGCTGTGGGTCGTCTCGATGGCGCGCGCTCTGAGCGCCCGCCGAGCCGCCGCCACGCGGTCGTCTAACATCGTCCACGGCGGTTCGTCGTAGGCGTCCATCCCGGTCGGCGACGAGGCGACGACGAGGCCGCGGAACGCCTGATTCACCGGCCAGCCGAACCACCGCGTCGTCTGCGCGGCGTCCAGTAGCGCGAGTCGCCCGCCGGGCGCGAGGAGGTCGGCCCACCGCTCGACCTCGGCGGCGGGGTCGGCGAGCATCCCGACGACGAACGTCGCGAGGAGGGCGTCCGGTGGCTCGCGGAACTCGACTTCGGTGGCGTCCGCGCGGACGCAGTGGACGTTGGGCCACTCCTCGCGCTCGACGCGCTCGCGGGCGCGGGCGAGCATCCCCTGCGTGAAGTCCACGCCGACGACCCGACCGGTCGGACCGACGCGCTCGCGGAGGTGCGGGAAGTTCGCGCCCGTGCCACACCCCATCTCGACCACGGTGTCGCCGGGGTCGAGCGCGAGCGCGTCGGCTGCACGCGCTCGCAGGTTCCCGAGACCGGGCGTCGAACGCGCGAGGAGGTCGTAGAAGTCGGCCCACCGGCCGTAGAACTGCTGTGCCGCGGCGGTCGCGTCGCGTGACATGTCGGTTCGTACGACCGCCGAGAACTAAACGTCTGAGGTCGAAATCGGAATCGCGGTGACGGATACGCGGATAGAACGACCAAATTTCAGATACATTCTCTTACGTTACCTATATAGTCTTAGGTTTTAAGAAGGGTGGGTGGAGAGTTCCGGCCGATGAAGGATACCGACAGATGGTACCAGCGACTCGGTATATCAAATTTTGTACCCGATTCGATACGAAAGCGATACGCACGCAAGTTCTTCGTCGGCGTGCTGGTCGTCATGCTGGTCACCGGGAGCGTCGGTGCGTTCGGGTACGCGAGTACCCAAGGGGAACTGGAGTCGGAGGTCCGCAACCAACTCACCTCGACGGCGGAGTTGCAGGCCGACGGGCTGAACGGGTGGATTCGGGGACTCGAACGCCAGACGCGCACGCTCTCGCAGGCAAAGCAGTTCCAGAACGGGAACGTCGAGGAGATCGGTCTCTACCTGCTGGGCCAACAGCGGTCGCTCGGCGAGAGCATCGTCGCGGTCCACTACGTCGAAGTGAGTTCCGGGGCCGTGTTGGCCAGCACGTCCCGCGAGGTCGTGAACCGGAACATGTCCGACCTCGGAGCGACGTGGGACGTGGCCACGGTGGACGCGAAGACGAACGAACAGTCCTACGTCCACGTCACGAGCGACCCGTACGTCAGTCCGGTCTCCGGCGAGAAGGCCATCGCGTTCGTGAGTTCGCCGCCCAAGAACACCCAGCACGCCGTCGTCGTGGTCGCCAGCCTGAGCGTGCGGGCGAACAACTTCCACCAGACCATCGACGGCGGCGAGACGCTGGTCGTGGACGGCGCGGGCGAGACGGTGTTGGACACCAGCGAGAACGCC
Organism: Halorussus salinus; assembly: GCF_004765815.2. Taxonomy (NCBI): domain Archaea; kingdom Methanobacteriati; phylum Methanobacteriota; class Halobacteria; order Halobacteriales; family Haladaptataceae; genus Halorussus; species Halorussus salinus. The sequence goes on from NZ_ML974127.1 coordinate 570,815, forward strand.
TCCGAGTCCTTCGACGCCGCCGCGCTGGCCGAGCGTGCCGATAGGAACGCGTCCCGCGAGTCGGACGGTTCCGCGGGCGACGCCGCCAACGCCACCGCGTCGGGATTCGCGTCCACCGAGTCGTCGGTCGTCGGCTACGCGCCGGTCGAGGGCACCGACTGGGTGGTGCTGAGTCACGCGCCGAAGCGGGCCGCCTACGCGATGCGCGACAGCGTCGGAACGAGCCTCGCCGCGATGATACTGGCGACCATCGCGGTGCTGGGGGTCGCGGCGGTCGGGTTCGGCCGCCGACAGACGCGGACGCTCGAATCGCTCACCGAGTCCGCCGAGGAGATGGAGCGTGGCAACCTCGACGTGACGCTCGAAACCCGGCGCATCGACGAGTTCGGTCGTCTCTACGACGCCTTCGGCGCGATGCGAGACTCGTTGCGCGAGCAGATAGCCACCGCCGAGACCGCCCGCGAGGAGGCCGAGCGGGCGAAGGAGGACGCCGAGGAGGCCCGCGCGGAGGTCGAACGCGAGCGCCGCGAGGCCGAGCGCGCCCGCGCCGACGCAGAGCGCCTCGGCGACCGCCTCGAAGCGACCGCCGCGGCGTTCGGCGAGACGATGGCCGACTGCGCCGACGGCGACCTGACCCGCAGACTGGACGACGAGGCCGACAGCGAGGCGATGGCCGAAGTCGCGCGGGCGTTCAACGAGATGGTGGACGAGTGGGAGGCGACCCTGCGGTCGGTCCGGACGTTCGGCGAGACGGTCGCCGACGAGAGCGAACTCGTGGACGAGACCGTCTCGGACGTAACCGCGACCAGCGCCGACGTGAGCGAGTCGGTCCAACGGATTTCGGAGGGCGCGGCCGAGCAGAGCGACGACCTCCAGTCGGTCGTCGGCGAGATGAACGACCTGACCGCGACGGTCGAGGAGGTGTCGGCCGCCGCCGACGACGCGGCCGACCGTGCCGAGCGCGTCGCCCGGCGCGGCGAGCAAGGCCGCGAATCGGCCGCTTCGGCGGTCGAAGAACTCGACGCCATCGAGACGCAGACCGAGGAGACCGTCGAGGCGGTCGAGGAGTTGCGCGAACTGGTGGCCGACATCGAGGACGTGACCGAGTTCATCACCGATATCGCCGAGCAGACCAACATGCTCGCGCTCAACGCCTCCATCGAGGCCGCCCGCGCCGGGGAGGCCGGAAGCGGGTTCGCGGTCGTCGCCGACGAGGTGAAGGAACTCGCCGACCAGACCCGCGACGCGACCGCGGACATCGAGGAGTCCATCGACCGCGTGCGCGCCCAGACCGACGACGCCGCCGCGGGCATCCACGAGACCCGCCGGAAGGTCTCGGACGGCGCGGAGACGGTGACGGAAGCGGTCGAAGCCTTCGAGGTGGTCGTGGACGGCGTGACCGAGACCAACGAGGACATCCAAGCGATGAGCGGTGCGACCGAGCGACAGGCCGAGTCGGCCCGCGAGGTCGTCTCGATGGTCGAGGCGGTCGCGGCCATCAGCGACGAGACCACCGCCGAGGCCCAGACCGTCGCGGCCGCCGCCGAGGAGCAGACCGCCGCCCTCGGCGAGGCGGCCGACGGCGTGACCGAGTTGGCCGAGCGCGCCGACGAGTTGCGCGGTCTCCTCGAATCGTTCGAGACCGACGACGAGGCGGACGGCGACGGGCGCGACGACGAGAACTCGGACGACGAGACCACAGCTACCGAGACGGCCGACTCCGAGCCGACCGAGGTCGCGACCTCCGACTCCGACACCACCGACACCGCGACTTCCGACTCCGACACCACCGACGCCACGCCTACCGGTACGGAGACGAGCGACAGCGAAACGACCGACGACGGTACCGGGACCGAAACGACCGACGACGATAGCGGGGCTGAATCGACCGACGACGATACCGAGGTCGAAACGACCCGCGATACTGACACCGAAGCGACTGGCGACGAACTCACCAACCCGGAAACCGCGGATGCGGACGAACTCCATCCGAAGGAAATCGTCGCCGACGACGTGGCGACAGACGACGCGTCGGACGAGGGCAAGAAAGACGAGAGCGGCCGGGACGAGACCGAGCGGGACGAGGAGCCAACGCCGAGTGACGAATCCGACGAAGAGTCCGACGATGGCGACCGCGACGAACTCCCCGCGCCGTAGCAGTGACCGCTCGTCGCCAGTCGCCCGCCAGCGGCCGTTGCGCTCAAGGACGAGACCGTCCTACCGTGCGGGCATGACAGTCGCGCTCACGGAAGACGAGGAGGACAAGACAGTCGTGGACGCCGACGGCAACGACATCGGGACTGTAGTCGATATTCACCACGGCGCGGCCCACGTCAGCGCCGACGAGGAGACCGTCGAGAAGATGCAGACCCGACTCCCACAGGGCGGCATCGACGACCGGACCTACGCGGTCCACGACGAGAGCGTCGCCGAGATAACCGACGACCGCCTCGTCCTCGATGTCGAAGTGTAGCCGAGTGGGAGTTTCGTGGCTCCTCGTCGGCTTTTTACATTCCGATAGTTGTCTTTAAAATATTTTTATCGTTGTCTAAGTGGGGCATAGGTTGCTTTGACCAGTAGCTGTCGGTTCGTCTCGGTACGACTCGGAACCGCACAGCACCGCCACCGCATCCGCAACGCGACCTGATGCCGACGCCCATCAGACCGCAACCGCCGACCGCACAGCACCGCATCCGCGCCCCGAACCTCCCCGCGTGCGTCTGCGCTCGCGCGGAACCGCGAGTGCGAGCGCAGACACGGCGCATCCTCTGGGTTGTGTCATCGAGCGTCTGTCCGTGGTTGGCGTCGCCGAGTGTTCGTCCGTGGTTGGCGTCGCCGAGTGTTCGTCCGTGGTTGGCGTCGCCGAGCGTCCATCCGCAGTCGGCGTCACCGAGTGCATCCCGTCGAACGTCTCACCGAGCGCGTCCCGAATCCGACGGCTCAAAACCAAATCCGGTTACGAGTTAATATTCAGCCCGCTAACCGGTCGGAACATTCTTTATTCGCCTTCTTGTTCTCCCACATGCACCAATGGCTGTACTCTGGCTGGACGAAATCACCGCGGACGACCTCGAACTGGTCGGCGGGAAGGGCGCGTCGCTGGGGGAACTCACCGGCGCGGGCCTGCCGGTCCCCTCGGGGTTCGTGGTTTCGGCTGGCACCTACCGCTCGTTCATCGAGGAGACCGGCATCGACGAGGAACTGTTCGCGGCCGTTGAGGTGGACACCGAGGACTCGAAGGCGCTCGCGGAGGCCCAGTCTCGGGCCAAGGAACTGATTCTGGAGACCGAGATGCCCGACGAGATTCGCCAAGAAATCTACGACTCCTACGACGAGTTGGGGGACGGCGAGGAGTTCGTGGCGGTTCGTTCCTCCGCGACCGCCGAGGACCTGCCGGACGCCTCGTTCGCGGGCCAACAGGAGACGTTCCTCAACGTCACCCGCGAGGACCTCGTGGACCGCGTCAAGCGATGCTGGGCGTCGCTGTTCACCCAACGCGCTATCTACTATCGACAGGAGAAGGGCTTCGCCCACGACAAGGTAGACATCGCGGTCGTCGTCCAGCGGATGGTGGACGCCGAGAAATCGGGCGTGATGTTCACCAGCCACCCCTCGACCGGCGCGTCGAAGATCATCATCGAGGCGGCGTGGGGTCTCGGCGAGGCGGTCGTCTCCGGCTCTGTATCGCCCGACAACTACGTCGTGGACCGCGAGTCGGGCGCGGTCGAGGAGGTCACCATCGCCGACAAGAAGACGATGATGGAGAAAGACGAGGCGACCGGCGAGACCGTCGAGCGCGAGGTCCCCGACGACCTGCGGGAGGCGCAAGTGCTGGACGAGCGCGACATCGAGCGCCTCGTGGAACTCGGCGAGCGTGTCGAGGACCACTACGGGAACCCGCAGGACGTGGAGTGGGCCGTCGTGGACGGCGAGGTCTTCATGCTCCAGTCCCGGCCCATCACGACCATCGACGACGAGAGCGAAATCGAGACCGACGACGGCGCGGGTACCAACGGCGCGAGCGCGGACGCCAGCGGCCCCGGCGCGAACGCGAGCGGCGCAAGCGCGGACGGCATCGCCGACGGGAGCGGCGCGGTCGAGACCGCCAGCGGTGCGAGTGGCGGAACCGACACGAACGAGGCCAACGGCGATGTCCTCGTCTCGGGACTCGGCGCGAGTCCCGGCATCGCCTCGGGCGCGGTCCGCATCGTGGACCAACTCGACCAACTCGACAAGGTGAGCGAGGGCGACATCATCGTCACCGAAATGACCACCCCCGACATGGTGCCCGCGATGAAGCGCGCGGCGGGCATCGCCACCGACGAGGGCGGGATGACCTCCCACGCCGCCATCGTCTCGCGCGAACTCGGCGTCCCGGCGGTCGTCGGCTGTACCGACGCCACGACGACGCTGACCGACGACCAGCGCATCTCTATCGACGGCGACAAGGGCACCATCACGGAGGGTCGCAAAGAGACCACCGAGGAGCGCGAACCCATCGAGGAGGCCCGCCCGAAGACCCCGGTCAAGCCGATGACCGCGACCGAGGTCAAGGTCAACGTCTCCATCCCGGAGGCCGCCGAACGCGCCGCCGCCACGGGCGCGGACGGCGTGGGTCTCCTCCGGATGGAACACATGATTCTCTCGACCAACAAGACGCCCGCGAAGTACCTCGAAGACCACGGCGTGGACGCCTACGTCAACGAAATCGTGGAGGGCGTCCGCGGCGTCGCCGACGAGTTCTACCCCCGGCCGGTCCGCGTGCGGACCCTCGACGCGCCGACCGACGAGTTCCGCCAGTTGCAGGGCGGCGAGGACGAACCCGACGAACACAACCCGATGCTGGGCTACCGGGGCATCCGCCGGAGCCTCGACCGGCCCGAGGTGTTCAAGCACGAACTCGAAGCGTTCGCCCGCCTCTACGAGATGGGCTACGACAACGTCGAAATCATGTTCCCGCTGGTCAACGACGCCGAGGACGTGATTCGAGCGCGCAACCTGCTGGAGGAGTCGGGCATCGACCCCGACAAGCGCACGTGGGGCGTGATGATAGAGACGCCCGCCTCGGCGCTCGGCGTCGGGAAGATGGCCGAGCAGGGCATCGACTTCGCCTCGTTCGGCACGAACGACCTGACCCAGTACACCCTCGCGGTGGACCGGAACAACGGGAACGTCGCCGACCGGTTCGACGAACTCCACCCCTCGGTCCTGCAACTCATCAGCCAGACAATCGCTACCTGCCGCGAACACGACGTTGACACCTCCATCTGCGGGCAGGCTGGCTCGAAGCCCCAGATGGTCCAGCACCTCGTGGACGAGGGCGTCTCGTCCATCTCGGCCAACATCGACGCGGTTCGGGACGTACAGCACGAGGTCAAGCGCGTCGAGCAGAGTTTGCTTCTGGACTCGGTGCGCTGACCCGCGAGAACGCCTCGGCGTGACCGATTCGCGCCGACCGTTTCACCCTAACTCGTCTCCTCGAACTGGCTCCTCCGAACGCTCCGTTTCGGGGACGCCGCCGGAGTAGGCGGCACTTAGTTTTCATAACTGGTTGCTAATCCCGAAAACGTGGCGGCACGAAGCCGTCTGTTTATGGGTCCGGGCGTCGGAGTCGAAGAGAAATGGCGTCACGCAGAGTCGCGCTCGTCGTCGTGGGTCTCGTCCTTCTGGCCGGATGCACCGGCGGCGGGTCCGCGCCGAGTACGACGACGGCCTCGCCTACAGTCGATTCGCCGACGACCTCGCCCCCGAACGGGTCGGCCGCAAACGGGTCGGCTGCGGACGGCGCGGCGACCGACACCGCGACGACCGCGGGCGGCGCGAGGAACGACTCGACGGCGAACTCGTCGCTCCCGCCGGGAGTGAACGCCACGGGCGTCGAGGACGCCGAGGAGTTGGTCGGCGCTCACCAGCGCGCGCTGAACGACACCAGCTTCGCGTTCCGGTTCCGGGCGAACGTCTCGGTCGGCCCCGCCAGCCAGTGGACGCTCCAGTACGGGAGCGTCGGTGAGGGTCTCTCGCCGCTGGTCGTCCACTCCAACAGCGTCCGGGAGTTCGACGGCGGGACCTCCTCGACGGCGACCGACCTCTGGGCGAACGAGACCGCGGTAGTCGTCCAGTATAGCGGCGAGAACCGGACCGAACTCCGGCGGTACAACCGCTCGGGCGGAAACGTCGGCGACGAGACGTGGGCCCACCTCCCGCGGGCCGACCTCGACTCGCAGGTCACCCAAGCGTGGCTCCTCGAACTCGCGCTGACCGCCGGGGACTACGAGCGCGTCCGGACCGACGAGGCCGCCGACCGGGCGACCGACAACCGAACCACCGCCGACCGGGCGGCGGACGACCGGACCGCCGACGACCGAACGAGCGACGACCGGACGAGCGACGACCGAACGAGCGACGACCGGACGATGACGGTCCTACGCGCGACCGAACCGGTCGCCGCCGCCAACTACACCGACCTGCGCTCGACGGTCCGCGTTGACTCGTCGGGCCGGGTCCACTCGCTGTCGCTGACCGCGACCTACGAGGGCGACAACGAGACCAGAATCCACTACGAGTTCGAGTTGACCGAGGTCGGCAACGTCTCCGTCGAGCGCCCGACGTGGGTCGGTGCCGCGACCCCGCCGACGACCCGACCGGCGACCACGACCGCGGAGAACGCGACGACGACGGTGCCGGGTGAGACGACGACAGTGCCAGCGAAGACGACCGCAGAAAACGCGACAGCCGCGACGGCTACGACCGAGAGCTGAGCCGAATTTTCCTCCGAGTCGAATCGCTCCTCGCCGTCGCACGATTCGACACATCCGCCACGTTCAAGCCGTCACGATGCGAGCCTGCAATTATGACACGCTCTGTCTGGCTCAAGGCCGACGACGCGGTCGGCGACTGGGACGACCGCCGGAAGCGAATCACGGCAGGACTCGAAGCGGGGGTCGATTGGGTGCTGGTAGACGCCGCCGACGTGGGTCGGGTGCGCGAACTCGGCGACGTGAACGTCGCGGCCTTCTCGGACGGCGACGCGCAGGTAATCGACGAGGCCGAGGAGCGTCCGGCGGCCGACGCCTACGTCGTCGGCAAGGACGGCGAGGGCGACGGCACCGTGGACCTTCCGAACGACTTCTCGGGGTCGGCGGACCTCACGACGCTCCGGCGCGGCGACGACCGGGCGGACGGCGCGTACGTCCGTATCTTGAGCGAGGAGTACGAGGCGTTCGCCGAGGAGGCCGCCGAGGAGGCCGACTACACCATCGTCGTCGGCGAGGACTGGACCATCATCCCGCTGGAGAACCTCATCGCGCGCATCGGCGACGAGACCGAACTCGTCGCTGGCGTCACCTCCGCCGACGAGGCCAAGACCGCGTTCGAGACGCTGGAAATCGGGAGCGACGCGGTCCTGCTGGACACCGACGACCCCGACGAGATTCGCCGGACAGTCGAGGTCCGCGACGAGGCCGAGCGCGAGCAGTTGGAGTTCGAGTGGGCCGAGGTGAAGACCGTCGAGCGCACCGGGAGCGCCGACCGCGTCTGCGTCGATACGGGGAGCCTGATGGACCACGACGAGGGAATGTTGGTCGGGTCGATGTCCCGCGGCCTCTTTTTCGTCCACGCCGAGACCGCCGAGTCGCCCTACGTCGCCTCCCGGCCGTTCCGGGTCAACGCTGGCGCGGTCCACGCCTACGTCCGGACGCCCGACGGCGGCACGAAGTACCTCTCGGAACTCCAGTCGGGCGACACCGTACAGGTCGTGGACACCGAGGGCCACACCCGCGAGGCGACGGTCGGCCGCGTGAAGATAGAGAAGCGCCCGATGTTCCGCGTCGTCGCCGAGTTCGAGGACGGCGATAGAGTCGAGACGCTCCTCCAGAACGCAGAGACCATCAAGGTCGCCACCGGCGAGGGCCGCAAGGCGGTCACGGACCTCGAAGCGGGCGACGACCTCAGAGTCTACCGCGAGGGCGGCGCTCGGCACTTCGGCGAAGCGGTCGAGGAGAGCATCATCGAGAAGTAGCGGCTGGCTCGATTCGGACTGATTTTCGGCCAGTCGGCGTCCGAGTTACCGCGAAATAGCGTTGCCTTCCGTCGGCCCGTTGGGACCCTCGCGCTCGGGCAGCGGCGTCGTACACCACTGACAGAAGTCCAGTTCCTCGTCCACGGGCTTGCCGCAGTGGGGACACTGCTCGCCTTCGTCCTCCTCGGGGTCGTCCTGAAGCGCGAGCCAGTAGGCGTCCACGGCGCTGAACAGGCGCACGACCCAGATCGGGAGCAGTTCCTGCCAACTCAGCCCCTGCGTCGCCTCCATCGCGGCGTCGAACGCGGCCGAGACGCTTCCCGAGGCCGCCGCTCCCGTCTCGGGCAACGGGACGAACAGCAGCACGGCGCTGACCGCGAACGCGAACCACATCGCCGAGCGAAGCCACTCCCGGACGTAGACGTGTCCGAGTCCGGGGAGGAAAAACGACAGCAGTGCGCCCAGCCACGGGCGCTTCTGGGAGTTCGTGCGAGTCACTACTCGGCGCTAACCGACCGACGTTAATAAATGCTGTCCCACGAGACCACCGCAATTCATCAATACAGGCGCTCTATTTTAAATATTCCACTAACCGCGACAGCGTTTCGAGGTCGTACTGCCCCGGCGCGGTGGCGTCCGCGGGCTCGACCGGCGCATAACCTATTTTCGAGCCGTAGAGCGGTGCTACCGCCCGCGAGTGGCGTCCGGGTTCGCCCATCGCCATCGTGGCCACGCACTCGCCCGCGGCGTCGAACTCGTGGGTGACCGCCAGCAGGTCCAGCACGTCGCTCCGACTCTCGGCCGTGACCGCGAGTTTCCCCACGTCCGCGACCTCGGTGGCGGTTTCGAGGTCGCCGCGCAACTCGGGTTTCGGCGGCGTGCGCTCGAAGTCGTGGACCGACGCGACGACGCTCGTCCCCGTCCGGCGCGCGCGCTCGGCGACGCGCTCGCCCTCGCCCGCGGTGAGGCTCTTCAGTTCCACGTCCACCGCGCCCACGCAGGCGAGTTCGGCGGCCTCGGCGAGGACGGCGAGTCGGTCCTCGTCGTCCTCGGCTTCGCCGCCCTCCCAGACCGCGCGGTTGGTGGCCAGAACCGGTAGCTCGCCGTCGTACTCCCGGAGTTCGGCGAGCGGGTCGCTGGCGAGGTCCATCCGGAACTCCACGGCGTCGGCGTGGTCGCGGGCGCGGGGTTCGGCGTCGAGGTCGGCGAGACTGGCGGTGAGGACGAACTCCTCGAAGTCCATGTGTAGGCGTTGGCGGGGGCGTGGAAAAGTGTACTCGTTGGGGGGATTTCTGTAGGTAGTAGCGGGGCGTATCGAGGAGAACCGTAGTCGCGGCGCGCCGTCACCGACGCACGCGAATCGAGTTCGTCAGTTCGCTCACCCGTCGAACGGCCGGTGGGAGACGACGTAGCGGTCGCCGTCCCGGCGGTACTCCTCGACCGTGTACAACTGCAACTCGCGCTCCTGCTTGGTCTTGACCTGAAAGTCGTAGTTCTCGGCCTCGTAGCCGAGTTGCTGGCCCGCCGCGAACTCCCGGTGGGCGTCGAGTCGGTCGCGGGCTTTTTCGTCGGCGAACTCCTCGATTTCGGCGAGGCGGTCGTCGAACACCTCCCGGAACTCCGTGCTGAGTTCGTAGCCCACCGAGTCGCGCCCGGCGACCATCGCCGCGAGCGTGGTCGTTCCGGTCCCCCAGAAGGGGTCTAACACCGTGTCGCCGTACACCGAGTACATGTTCACGAGTCGGTAGGGCACCTCGAAGGGGAACGCCGCCGAGCGCGTCCGGAGGTCGTCGTGGTCCAACTGCTGGCCCTCGCCCTGCACGTCGGTCCAGAGGTCCGAGAACCAGTCGTTTCGCTCCTCCCAAAAGTAGGCGGCCTCGTAACGGCGCTCGGCCCCGGTCTCGAACGACCGTCGGTCGCCCCCGTTCCGGAAGAGGAGAACGTACTCGTGTTCCAGCGTCGTGTAGGCGTTGGGCGGCACCATCCCCGACCCCATGAACTTCGTGAGGCTGTTGACCGGCTTGCGCCACAGCACGTCCGGCAGGAGGTCGAAGCCCCGCTCGCGGAATCTGGTGATGAGTTCGGCGTGGTTCGGGTAGAGTTGGAAGCCGTCGCCGACGCTTCTGGTGGCGTCGCCGACGTTGACGGCGGCGACGCCGCCGTCCACGAGGACGCGCGAGAGTTCGTCCCAGACGGGGTTGAGCGCGGTGTGCATCGCCTCGAAGGCGGCCTCGCCGTCGCCGTCGGCCAGTAACTCCTCGATTTCGTCGTCCAACTCCGCGAACAGGTCGTCCCACATCGCTATCATGGGATACGGCGGCGAGGTCACGACGAGTTCGACCGAGTCGTCGCCCAGCGCGGTCATCTCGCGGGCGTCGCCGACGTGAATCCGGTGTTCGGTCTCCATCCGCTCTGTAAGGCGTCTCTGTGGGCTATACAATTCTCTTTCGGTTCGAAACGGTGTGTAACTAGAAACGTTTTCGGAGTCGGGCGGCCGTCACACCGACTGTGCCGTGCGGACCCGACGAATCAGGCCATCGCGGGGGCCTCTTCGGCCTCCAGCAGTTCGTGGTAGCGGTTGCGGATGGTGACCTCGCTGATGTCCGCGACTTCGCTGACTTCCGCCTGCGTGGTCTTCTCGTTGGTCAGGAGCGCGGCGGCGTAGACGGCGGCCGCGGCCAGTCCGACCGGCGACTTGCCGCTGTGGACGCCCTTTTCCTTCGCGGTCTTGAGGAGTTCGCGGGCGCGGTGTTCGGCCTCGTCCGAGAGTTCGAGTCCGGAGGCGAACCGCGGGACGTAGCTCTCGGGGTCGGCGGGCTTGACCTCCAGATTCAGTTCGCGGACGACGTAGCGGTACGTCCGGGCGACCTCGCTCTTCTCGACGCGGCTCACGTCGGCGATTTCGTCCAGACTGCGCGGGACGCCAGCCTGTCGGGCGGCCGCGTAGACGCAGGCCGTCGAGACGCCCTCGATGGAGCGACCCGGCAGGAGGTCCTCGTCCAGTGCGCGCCGGTAGATGACCGAGGCGGTCTCGCGGACGTTGTTCGGCAGACCGAGCGCGGAGGCCATGCGGTCGATTTCGCCGAGCGCCTGCTTGAGGTTGCGCTCCTTGGAGTCGCGGGTGCGGAACCGCTCGTTCCACTTGCGCAGGCGCTGCATCTTCTCGCGCTGGCGCGACCCCAGCGAGTTGCCGTAGGCGTCCTTGTTCCGCCAGTCGATGTTGGTCGAGAGGCCCTTGTCGTGCATCGTGTTCGTCGTCGGCGCGCCGACGCGGGACTTCTCGTTCTTCTCTTTGGAGTCGAACGCGCGCCACTCGGGCCCGCGGTCGACTTGGTCTTCGTCCACGACCAGACCGCACTCCTCGCAGACGGTCTCGCCGTGTTCGGTGTCCGAGATGATGTTGCCGCCACACTCGGGGCAGGCGGTCGACTGCTCGGACTCTTCTTCTACCTCTTCCTCTGCTTCCGTTCGCTTGACTCGCGTAGTTACGTCTGACATTGTTACTCCTCGTTACGGAGATGGCGCGGGCTACCGGGCAGGGAAAACCTGAAAAACCCGGCCTCAGTTCCTTGACCTTCGATTCTTCCGAAAGGTATTTAGTATTTTCGGATTTGTATTCACCGGGTATCGTGAACGGTACACATACCCCGATGAGACGGCGGTCTCGGGCGACCGTCGGAAAAATTTAAGTCGGGTCTCGTCGGTCCGAGTCCGGGGCGGACGATTTAACCTGCCGGACTTCGAAGGCTCGGTCGATGGCAGTCCAGACCGACCGCGTTGCGGCCCGAGTCGTCTCTTTGGCTCCGAGCGCGACTGAGACCCTCCGGGAACTCGGCGCGACCGACCGCCTCGTCGGCGCGACCTACCACTGCGAGGCCGAGGTCCCGGCAGTCGGCGGGTGGCTCAACCCCGACTACGACGCCGTCGCCGAACGGGACCCCGACCTCGTGTTGACCGCCGACGACCTACAGGCCGACGTGACCGCCGACCTGCGCGACAGGGGCTACGACGTGTTCCACGCCGACCCGACCACGCTGGACGAAGTAATCGAATCGTTCGCCGACCTCGGCGCGGCCATGGGGATGGCCGAGGAGGGCGCGGAACTCGCCAAACGAGCCAGAACCCGCCTCGACCGCGTTCGGCGGTGCGTCTCGGACGCCGACCCCGACGAGCGGCCCGTGGTCTACTGCGAGGAGTGGTCCGAACCGCCGATGGTCGCGGGCAACTGGGTGCCCGAGGTGGTCGAAGTCGCGGGCGGGCGCTACCCGTTCGTCGCCCCCGGCGAACGCTCCCGCGAAATCTCTGGCACCGAAGTCGAGACCGCCGACCCCGACCACGTGGTCATCCACGTCTGCGGCCACGGGGCCTGCGCGGACCCCGAGGCCGTCACCGACCGCGACTGGGACCTCTCGGCGGTTGCCCGCGACGACGTTCACGTCGTGGACGACTCGCTTCTGAACCAGCCCAGTCCGCTCCTCGTGGCGGGCGTCGAACGACTCGCGGCGCTCCTCTACCCCGACGTATTCGACGCCTGAGCGCGTCGAGACCGCAGGCGTCGAAACCGAATTCGCCGAGGCCGAATCCGTCGAGGCCGAATCCGTCGAGGCCGAATCCGTCGAAACCGAGTGCATCGAGAGAGTATGTTTCGTCTGCTACCGACGACCGACTCACCGGTACGCGACCGCGACGGCGAGGAGACTCCCGACCCCGCCGCCGAGCGCGATACCGACGACGAGGGCGTCGCTCGCACCGACCCAGAGGGCCGGAGCGAGCGGGAGAACAAGGAGTCCCGACAGCATCGCGGCCGCCCCGAGTCGGCCGCCCGTCTCGCGGTCCACGTCGGGCGTCGTCAGGAGGTCTCGCCGGTCGCGGTAGCGAATCAGCCAGCCGAGCGCGACGCACGCGCCCGCGGCGACGACCACCGTGGCCGTCCCGAGAACTCGGTCCGACACGTCGGCGACCAGCGCGACTCCGAGCGCCGCGACGAGTCCGGCGGCGACGACCGTCCGCTCGTCCATGTTCGGTGGTTTCCCTCCTCGGTGATAAATGTCGGCCGAGAGCGCGCCGTCCGGGAGAACGCAATCGCCAAGTCGGCCGGGCGTCTCCACCCACGCATGCGCGTCGGTGTCGGAAGCACGAACCCCGTGAAGCGCGCGGCAACCGAGTCCGCCCTGACCGACTTCTCCGGTGCGGTCGTCGAGTCGGTCGCCGTCGAGTCGGGCGTGAGCGAGCAACCCGTCGGCGAGCGCGAGACGGTCGCCGGGGCGGAGAACCGCGCGCGTAACGTCCTCGACGCGGGCGACTACGACCTCGGCGTCGGACTGGAGGGCGGCGTCGCCGAAGTCGAGGGCACGGACGGCCTCTTTCTGGTCATGTGGGCGGCCGCGACCGACGGCGAGCAGGTCGGCCACGGCGCGGGACCGCGGCTTCGGCTTCCCGAGTCCATCGCGGGTCGGGTCCGCGACGGCGAGGAGTTAGGCCCGGTCATGGACGACGTGCTGGACATGGCGAACGTGGCTAAAAAGCAGGGCGCGGCGGGCGCGCTGACCGGCCACGTCATCGACCGCGAGGGCGCGTTAGAGCAGGCGCTGGCGGGTGCGCTCGGTCCGTTCGTGACCGAGCTGTACGAGTGAGCGAACGTCGGCGGACGCCGACCGAGCGAGGTCGGTGGCCACTCACTCGTGGGCGCGCTCGGTCTCGCGCTCACCGACCTGCTCGAAATCGAGGTCGCGGTCGAGGGTCACGTCCTCGGTCTCGACCAGATTGCTCATTCGACGTTCGAACTCCTCGTCGGTGAGTTCCCCGCGAGCGTACCGTCCCTTGAGTTCGGCCAGCGGGTCGGCCGTCGAGTCTTCCGCTTCGCGTTCGTCGCTCGACCCCCGGACGGCGGGCAGTATCTCCTCGCCGACCAAGGTTATCGTCGGAACGAGGAGTAACCAACCGACGACGAAGACGACGGCCGATAGCTTCCAGCCGACGAAGAGGGCTGTGAGAATACCGAGCGGGAGCGTGGCGACGGCAACGAGACCGGAGAGGAGAGCCGGTAAGTCGCTGGACATGCCTCTCGGTTGTCGGACGAGAATGATAATTATTGTGACTGCACCGTCGAAGCCGACGCCGAGAAGCGGGCCGCGCGGGGTCAGTCGTCGGTCGGTTCCGCCGCGGCCCGCGCGTCCTTGCTCTCCTCGACGGCCGTGGTCAGCGAGACGTTCAGCCAGAACATCGAAGCGACCCCGCCGACGAGCGTCACGACGTTCTTGACGGCGTGGTCGAGGATGGCCGCGCCCAGCGCGATGCTCCAGCCGATGGGCGTCAGGCCGACCACGAGAAGCGTAAAGGCTCCCTCGTAGAGACCGACGCCGCCGGGCGACAGCGGCAGGACCTTCGCGAGGTTGCCGACACTGACCGCGAAGAAACACACCCCGAGCAGAAGCGGAATCGGGAGCGAGACGCTCGGGAACGCGACCAACACCAGCAAGGCCGTCAGCACGTCGAGCGTCCAGATGGCGAGACTCGACGCGCCGACCGTGAGGAAGGCGCTCCGGTTGCCCGCGACGGTCTGCACGTCGCCGGTGAACCGCTCGATGACGCCAGCCACGTAGTCGGCGTACGAGTCGTTGCTGAGTCCCGAGACGACGCCGCGGACGAGGTTGCGGTCCGAGCGCGCGCTCAGGACGATGACGCCCACCGCGAGGATGGCCGCGAGACCGACGCCGCCAGCGACGTAGAGGGCGGTCTGTCCGGCCGCGCCGTACTCGCCGCTCGACTCGGCTCCCGCGGGTGCGGACCCGAACAGCGTCGATTCGAGGCCGCCGGTCGCGCCGGTCAGCGCGAGACCGACGAGGACGACGCCCGCGAGCATCGTGATGGTCAGCAGGTCGAAGACGCGCTCGACCGCCAGCGAGGCGAAGCCCGTCGGGTAGGGAATCGACCGGCGGGCCTTCACGACGTAGGCCCGCACCGCGTCACCGGCTCGCGCGGGGAACACGAGGTTGCCGGTCTGACTGACGAATATCGCCCCCGTGAGGAAGTTCGCGTCCTCGGTGTAGCCCAGTTCTTCGAGGATGTCGCGGTAACGGGTCCCGCGCAGGGGCCACGAGAGGACGTAGACCAGCGCGGCGAGACCGACCAGCATCGGGTCGGCCTGACTCATCTGGTTCAGGACTTTGTTCAGCGGGAGGTACTGGCCCATCAGCAGGACCGCGACGGCGGTCAGGAAGACGCCCGCCGCGATGGAGACCCGTTTCGTGATGCGCGGTTGGACGGAGAACTCCCACCAACAGCGCATGATTTGGCTTCCCATTCCGAACACGTCCCGGACGATATCGACCTTCGAGTCGCCCTTCGGTTCCCAATCGACCGCGAACTCGTGGATGTCGTAGCCCCGGCGCTGTGCGCGCACGAGGACCTCGGTGTCCCAGAACCAGTGTTCGTCCTCGACCTCGCTCAACACGTCGAAGAGCGCGGTCCGGTCGAAGGCCTTGAATCCGCACTGGTGGTCGCGCATCTCCGACCCGAGGAAGGTTCTGGTCAGTCCGTTGAACCCCCTGCTGGCAACGTCGCGTTTCGCCGGTCGGTCGGCCGTCTCGCCCGGCATCCAGCGCGACCCGGTGGCGAAGTCGTACTCGCCCGACCGGACGCTCTCGACCAGTTCTTCGAGGTGGCGCATGTCGGTGGCGAGGTCGGTGTCGAAGTACACCAGCGTCTCGCCGTCCGCGGCCTCGAAGGCGCGATTCAAAGCTCCGCCGCGGCCCAACCGCTCGTCGCTGTGGTAGTGGCGGACCCGCTCGTCCTCTGCCGCCATCCGGTCGGCGATGTCGGGGGTGCGGTCCTCGCACCCGTCCTCGGCGACGATGACTTCGAAGGTTCCCGCGGGGAGGAATTCGTCTAGCGTGGCGAGCGTCGTCTCGACCGTGTTCTCGATGGTGGCCTCCTCGTTGTAGGCCGGAAGGACGACACTCACCTCTACTCCACGACCGCTCATTATCGAAGAGAGTCTGTCCGGCCTCGTAAGTACCTTCTGCTCCGTTCCAGCCAGTACACGCCCGTAGGCCGGACCTTGTGGCGTCGTTCACGCCGAAAAGCTCTCGTGGAAACGAGTCGTGCCGACGTTACGCTCGGTAATCCGGGCTTACCGACGAGCGGACGCGGAACGTCGGTCGGCCGCCGAGTTCGCCGTGGTCGCTCGCCGTCCGTCGCGGTCCGCCGCGAACTCGTCGCAGTTCGCGAGGGTCCGGCCGGTCGTACCGGCGAGTCGGTCGAACGTTCTCTGGAAACTCCAGATTAACCAGCCGTACCAACAGTCCCCTCGGGGGTGGTTTAGTTCAAGTAAAAACTGATTGAAATCGCAAGACGGCGCGGTGTTAACTCCACGTACCAAATCCCCTAAGGTGGCTTCGGTCGAAGGTGTGAGTAAGGTATGAGCACGACCGCAACTGCTGGCACGACAACCCTGACCGACAAACAACAGCGCATCCTCCAGTACCTCCGGGAGAAAGGGCAGATGAAGACGTACTTCAAGTCCCGACTCATCGGCGACGAACTCGGGATGACCGCCAAGGAGGTCGGCGCGAACATGACCGCCATCGCCGAAGGCGAGTTCGACGTGGACGTAGAGAAGTGGGGCTACTCGTCCTCGACGACGTGGAAGGTCACGGCCTGACGCGGACACCGACACGACGCGAGCGCCACGAGGAGCGCCGAGACACTGCGCCGCGTTGCCCGTCGTAGAGCGCCGCCACGCCCGAGACGCGAACGCTGCTGGCACGTGCTCGGGGAGTGGGATTTCCGCCGTCGGTTCGGTCCCCGTTTTGCTTTTGCGACTACTCGCGCCACGACCGCGTTGCCGACCAGCCGAGCAGTTGCTCGGCCTTGCTCGCGTCGATTAGCCGTTCGTACCCCTCGAACGACCGACGGACCTCGGCGTCGTAGAGTTCGGCCAGTTCCGAACTCGGTGCCTCGACGGTCGTGTCCTCGGCGGCACCGAAGAAGACCTCGTGACCCGCGAAGTCGGCTTTCAGCGCCCGCAGTGTGAGGTCCACCGCGTCTGCGACATGGAGGTACGCGAACAGCGTCTTGCGCGCCTTCTCGAAGAACCCGGCGTCTCGAATCCCGGCCAGCGAGCGGTCGGCCTCGGCGAAGACGGTCCGTAACTCGTCGTCGGTCACTACGAGCGGGAACCGGAGCGACGCGACGGTGGTCGGCGCGCCCTCCCTGCGACCGAACCCGTCGGCGACGACTTCCGCGACCTGTTTGCCGAGACCGTAGGGGTTCGAGGGCGTCAGCGGGTGGGCTTCGTCCACGGGTAGGTACTCGACGCTCACTTCGTCCTCGAAGCCCGCACCCATCGCCGAGAGGCTAGACGCGAGTACCACCGTCTCGATTCCGAGGTTCTGGGCGGCTTCGAGGAGGTGGTACGTCGTCTGGGCGTTGCTCCGGAAGGTGACGTGACCGGGCGATTGGTCGGGGCGGGGAATCGTCCCGAAGTGGGCCACGGCGTCGGGGTCCTCGCGGGCGAGCGACCCGTAGACCTCGCCGGGGTCCAGCAGGTCGGTCCGGAGGTACCGGTCGGCGACTCGCTCTCGGCGGTCTCCTCGGCTCAGGTTGACGGTTCGGTAGCCCCGGTTGGCGAGCGCCGAGAGGAGCGCCGCGCCTAACTCGCCGTTCCCGCCGGTGACTGCCACGGTGTCCATGAGAGAAGACGGACGGGGAGCGACCGAAAAACTACGGGTCGAACGAGATGAACCCGTCGGCTTCGGCCGCGAACTCCGCGGCGGTCTCGCCGAACGAGTCGGCGTACCTGACGAGCAACGTGATGACCGTCTCGGGGTTCTGGACCGCGTAGCCCTCCTCGCGGTCCAGCAGGCCCGCGTCCTCGAGGTCGGCGGCGTACTTGCTCACGGTCGGTCTCGATACGTCCAGCGCGTCGGCGAGGTCGCTACCGGTCGCCGAGGGGTCGCGCAGTAGCTCGACGAGCATCCCCCGCGGCGTCTCCCGGCGGAGGTAGCCCAGTGCGACCTGCTCGAACGAGGAGAACTGTTCGGCCGGGTAGAACCGCCGATAGTCACCGTCGCGTCGGCTCTCGACCACGCCCGCGTCGAGGAGCTGTCGGAGGTGGTGCTGTGCTTCGCCCGTTCCCAGTTTCAGGTCGTCGCGGACCTTCGAGAAGTGCGCGCCCGGCGTCGTCGCGACGTAGCCCGCTATCGCGTCGCGGGCTTCGCTCTCGCCGCTGTCGGCCTCGGCGCGGAACGAAGCCAACGGCGTCGCGGCCCCCAAGACCGCGAACCGGCGGAGCGTCGCCCGCTTATTTTCATCCACTTCGGAACGCTCAACCATCTACGATAGAAGGGTCGGTGTGGAGGATTAAAACACCTTCGGCTTGCGAGTCGGTCGCACGGCCGAGAGGTCGGCGTCGGTCGGAAGCGTCGCCGTGCGGTCGGTCGCGGAGCGGTTCGGAATCGTCGTCTCCGGGAGCTATCACGATTCGCGTCGGCGTCGAGGGACGAACATCCGACAGAAATTTTCGGAATAGGTCGGCGCGGCCGTCGCTCGATAGTCGGCCTTTCGGTACTCGATTCGCGCCTCGAAGCGTGTGCCGGCGGTCGGAAACCGGCGCAACTCGGCACCGCCGCACGACCGTCTCGTCTCGGACCACCTACTTGTACGTTTCCGAAATCTCCAGAGAGATTCGTCTTATCGAGGCGAGCGGCGCGAAAAAGCGGGCGGGTTCGGTTACTTTTCGAGTTCGGCGTCCATCTCGGCTTCCATCTCGTCTACGTCCGGGGCGTCTTCGTCCATCTCCTCGATGACCTCGTCGGCGCTCTTGATGTTCGCGGGGTCCTCGCCCTCCTTGATGGCTTGGGCCTCCTGCTCCATCGCTTCCACGTCCATCTCGGCCTCCTCGTCTATCTGGCCGAGAATCTCCTCGATGTTGTCGAGACCGATGAGTTCGCGGGTCTCCTCGTCGAAGTCGAGGCTGTCGAGTTCGCCGTTGTCCTCTTTCACGTCGCTCCCGGTGAGATGCTTGCCGTAGCGGCCGAGCATCGAGGACAGTTCCTGCGGGAGGACGAAGGTCGTGGATTCGCCCTGACCGATGGATTCGAGCGTCTCCATGCCTTTGTCGATGACGGCGCGCTCGCCCATCGACTCGGCGGATTTGGCGCGGAGGACGGTCGAAACTGCGTCACCCTGCGCTTCGAGAATCTGGCTCTGTTTCTCACCCTGCGCGCGGATGATGTTGGACTGCTTGTCACCTTCCGCGGTCTCGATGGCGCTCCGGCGCTCACCCTGCGCTTCCAGAATCATGGCGCGGCGTTTGCGCTCTGCGGAGGTCTGTTGCTCCATCGCCTGCTGAACGTCCTTGCTCGGGTTGACCTCCCGGACCTCGACGCTCTCGACGCGAATGCCCCACTCGTCGGTGGGTTCGTCCAGTTCGCGTCGGATTTTGGCGTTTATCTCTTGGCGCTTGTTCAGCGTGTCGTCCAGTTCCATGTCGCCCAGCACTGCACGGAGCGTCGTCTGGGCGAGGTTCGAGACCGCGCGCTTGTAGTCCTCGACTTCGAGGAACGCCTTCTTGGCGTCCATGACCTTGATGTAGACCACGGCGTCGGCCGTCACCGGCGAGTTGTCGCGGGTGATGGCCTCTTGGCGCGGCACGTCCAACGTCTGCGTTCGCATGTCGAAGCGGTGGGTCGCGCTCACGAACGGCGGTACGAAGTTGATACCGGGTTCGAGGAGTTTCCGGTACTCGCCGAACACCGTCAGCGCACGCTTCTCCGTCGCGTCGACGATCTCGACCGACTGCCAGATGGTGATGACCGCCAGCGCGAGGACCAATAGCGCGACTACCGTGAAGCCCCCGACCGCGGAGGCCTGTAGTGGAACCAACATACTCGGACTGTTAGCAAGAACGAATGTTAAGCGTTCCCCTCATCGTCGGTGGGAGGGCGGCGAAATTTTGTCAATCGGCGGTGACGGTTGGGGCGCGAGTTCAAATCTCTTCGGTGTCGGTCTCGCGGTCTTCCGCCAGTTCGCGGTCGATGGGGTCGTCGTCCCGACCTTTCGCCAACTCGCGGTCGATGGGGTCCTCGATGGCCTCCAGCGCCTCGACGGTGACGACGTTGCCGCCGCCGGGGTCCACGACCATCACCTCGGTCCCCTCGGGAATCTCGCCCCGCATCGTCCGGGCGGCGTAGTAGGGGTTGAACCCGCCCTCGTGGAGCTTTATCTGGCCCTCCTCGGGCGTGACGCGTTCGGTGACGCGACCGGTCTCGCCCTTCAGCGAGTCGGAGTCGCGGGTGCGTGCGACGCCTTTCCCGCCGTAGAGGTCCAACTCCCGGTACGCGTACAGCGACGCCGCGCCGAAGCCCAATACCAGCGCGGCCAACACGAGCGGCGAGGCGGCCGGTCCGAGCAGTAGTCCGACGGCTCCCGCGAGCGCGAGCGCGACCCCGAGGACGATGAAGTGTGCGCCCGGAATCAGCGCCTCGGCGATGGCGAGTCCGATGCCAGCGACGAGGAGCAACAGCGGGAGCGAGTCCAACAGCGGTGCCATACCAACGTCTTGGGATTCGGACCGGTTAACGTTTTGCAGTCTCGGAGACGACGACCGCCGAGTGTTCCGGGAGTCGAGCGAGAGGAGGGCCGCCCGTAGGAACTTTGCTGTCGTTCTTTAAGAAATCTATACGTTGTCGAAGGCATTATAGAAGTACGTCGGCGGCGTCTCCCGACAGCACTGCCCGTCCGCCGACCGCGCCCCTCGCCTTCGCGCCGACAGCGCCGCTTATCCACCCGCCGAGAGGACGACGCGAGCGAAGATGAACAGCGTCGTAGCGATGCCGAGGAGGACGAAGAACGTGTTCTCCAGCGTCGGCGACCCCGGCTCTATCGGCGGAACGTCGTCCGCCTGCTCGGGTTCGTAGCCGTCTTCGCCGACTTCGTCGGTATCGTACTTCCAGTCCGACATAGCCGAGCGTACGCAGGCCACCGCCAAAAGGCTGGCTACCAGCGTCGAAGCAACGCAACGACGAGCTTCAGATTCGCTCGCGCTCCTCGTGGGTCACGTCGCCCTCGTAGACCACGCCGCGCTCGGCGTCGAGCGTGATGGTGTCGCCGTCCCGAATAGTGGGGTCCAGCGGCGCGCCGCTGATCATCGGGATGTCGAGTTCGCGGGCGACCATCGCGGGGTAGCCCGTCATCCCCGGACGGGCGTCCACGACGCCCAGCAGTTTCGAGGCGTCGCCGTCGAACTCGCCGTCGAACTCGGGGTCGAGTGCGAGAATCGACCCTTCGGGCACCTCCGAGAGGTCGCCGTCGGCGGTCCGGGCGACCGGCCCGGCGACTCGCCCGCGGACGACGCTCCGGCCCGTGGCGATGGTCTCGGCCGCGACGTGGACCTTGAGCATGTTGGTCGTGCTGGTGCCCTCCAGTTCCGACATCATGCCGGAGACGACGACCACCGTGTCGCCGCTGTCGGCCACGCCAGCGTCGAGGGCGGCCTGTACCGAGTCGTCGATGATGGTGTCCACGCCCTCCGCGAGCGGCGTGTACTGGGGGTTGACGCCCCACGAGAGCGCGAGTTCCCGGCGCACCTCGTCGTTGGGCGTCGTGGCGACGACCGGGACCTGTGGCCGGAACTTCGAGACCTTGAGCGCGGTGTAGCCGGATTCGCTGGCCGCCACGATGGCCGACGCGCCGATGTCCCGCGCCAGATAGCGGGCCGACCGGGCCAGCGCGTCGGTCCGGGCGTCCTCGGCGGCGGGGACGCGCTGTTCGCGAATCTCGTCGTACTCGCCGCTCTCTTCTACCTCGCGGACGATGCGGTCCATCGTCTCCACGACCCGCACCGGGTCGTCGCCGATGGCGGTCTCGCCCGACAGCATCACCGCGTCGGTGCCGTCTAACACCGCATTCGCCACGTCAGAGGCCTCCGCGCGGGTGGGTCTGCGGGCGTGGACCATCGAGTCGAGCATCTCGGTCGCGGTGATGACCGGCGTGCCGGTCTGTTGGCACTCGCGGATGATGCGCTTTTGAATCATCGGCACGTCTTCCAGTGGACACTCGACGCCGAGGTCGCCGCGCGCGACCATCACGCCGTAGGCGGCGTCCACGATTTCGTCCAGATTCTCCACCGCGCCCCGGCGCTCTATCTTGGCGACGATGGGGATGTCCGCGCCCAACTCCTCTAACACCTCGTTGACCGCCAGCACGTCCGCGGCGCTCCGGACGAAACTCGCAGCCACGAAGTCGGCCTGCTTCTCGGCGGCGAGTTCGAGGTCGCGGCGGTCCTTCTCGGTCACTACGTCGAGGTCCAAGTCCACGCCGGGCACGTTGACGCCCTTCCGACTGCTTAGGTCGCCGCCGCTCGCGACGCGCGCGACGACGACGCCCTCGCCGTCGTCGTCCTCGACTTCCTCCACGACGGTCTCGATGCGACCGTCGTCCAACAGCACCTTGTCGCCGGGTTCGACGTTCGTGATGGAGTAGCTCAGGCCGACCTCCTCGGGCGTGGCGGTGTCGCCCTTCACGAAGCGAACCGTCGAATCGGTTTCGAGGTGGACCGGTTCGTCGGTCTCGGCGGTTCGAATCTCGGGGCCTTGCAGGTCCACCATCACCGCGAGGGGGTCGGCGGTGGTCTCGTCCACGTGCCGGACGTGGTCCACGAGTTCGGCGCGGTCCTCGCGGGACCCGTGACTCGCGTTGAGTCGAGCGACGGTCATCCCCGCGTCGGCCAGTTCCCGGATTGTTCGCTGGGAGTCCGAGGCCGGACCCAGCGTACAGACGATTTTCGCGTTTCTCATGGGTCCGGGTAGGTCCGACCGCGCTAAAAACCCCCGGTGATTCGCCCGGATTCACTCGGCTCCGAGTTGTCCCTCTCGTCCCGGTGGCGTCGCGCAGTCGGCCGTCGTTTCGCGGGCCACAATCCCTTATTGTATCGCTCCCCAACGAGGAGATATGCCCGAGTACGCCTCCCTCGTGGACGTGCGGATGGACTTCCAGAACGCCCAAGAACTCACGTCGGTCTGGGGGAACATCCGGTCGGACCTCGAAGAACAGGACGCCGACCTCAAGCACACCTACGCCATCCTCGGGGAGTACGACTTCCTCGTCGTGATGGAGGCACCCGACCGCGACGCGGCGTATCAGGCCGGGGTCGCCTTGGAACGTCACGGTCTCGACGCCCAGACGATGGAGATAATTCCGACCGAGGAGCTAGCCAACGTCGTGGACGACCTCTGAGTCGGTTCTCGGACGTGCGTCGTAGCGTCGGAGGCAGAACGAACGCGGCGAACTCGAACAGGGGAAGGCCGAGATGGCGTGAGGAGATAACTTCACGCGATAGCTCCCATCTCGGGTCGCGGAGGGAACGGCTTCCCGCTACCGGTAGCTCTGTCTGGTGAGTACGACCGTAACCCACCGCAGTGGGTTCTTTATAGTTCGACGTAAAATACTTTTTGACTAACTAGTCCGGGAGTAATTTTTGCGGGGGAACGACGTTAGTTCCGGAGCGTCGTCACTTGACCTTCGTGCCCGGAACGCTGTCGCCGTGAGTCGTCAGCAGGTCGGCCTCCTCGCCCGCCGCCAGCACCATCCCGTTGCTCTCGACGCCGAACAGTTCGGCCTGTTCGAGGTTCGCCACGACGACCACCTTCGTCCCCGGCAGTTCGTCCAAGTCGTGGAGTTGCTTGATGCCCGCGACGATTTGGCGGGTCTCGACGCCGATGTCCACTTCGAGGCGCGCGAGGTCGTCGGCCCCCTCGATTGGCTCGGCGACTTCGATTTCGCCGACGCGAACGTCGAGGTCTTGGAACTCCTCGAAGCTGATGCGGTCCTCGGCGATGGGTTGGATGTCGGATTCGTCGGTCATGGATTCCTCGTCGGTTTCGTCGGCTTCGTCCTCGTCGTCCGTAGCCGCTTCGATTCGCTCTTCTAACTTCTCGTTCAGTTCCTCGACGCGCTCGTCCTCTATTTTCTCGAACAGCTCGTCGGGTTCGCCGAACTCGTCGGCCGGGGGTTCGAGGGCCGCGTCGAGGGCGGCGTCGTGGACCGACCCCTCCTCGCCGAGTTGGTTCCACAGCTCTTGGGCCTTGCCGGGCAGGATGGGAGCCGAGAGGACCGCGACGGCCTTGGCGACCTGCACGCAGTCGTAGATGACCTGCTCGGCGCGTTCGGGTTCTTCGCCCGTGAGGTTCCACGGCTCGTTGCGCTGGATGTACTCGTTGCCGAACCCGGCCAGCGACACCGCGGCCTCGCCCGCCTGCTTCAGCGAGTAGTCGTTGACCGCGGCCTCGAACTCCGCGATGGCCTCGTCGATTCGGTCGGCGACCTCCTCGGAGGTGGTCGCGTCCGGGGTGCCGTCGTAGTTCCGGGCCGCGAACAGCAGGCTCCGGTAGGCGAAGTTGCCGAGCGTCCCGACCAACTCGCCGTTGACGCGCTCTTGGAACTTCTCCCACGAGAAGTCCACGTCCTGCTGGAAGCCGCCCGTCGTGGTCAGGTAGTAGCGCACGAGGTCCGGGTCGAAGCCCTCGTCGAGGTAGTCGTCGGCCCAGACCGCGCGGTTGCGACTGGTCGAGAACGCCTGCCCGTCGAGGTTGACGAAGCCGCTGGCCATGACCGCGCGCGGTTCGTTGTAGCCCGCGCCGCGGAGCATCGACGGCCAGAAGACGGTGTGGTGCTGGATGATGTCCCGACCGATGACGTGGACGATTTCGCCCGTGTCGGCGTCTGCCCACGTCTCGTCGTCGGCCGCCGCGGGGTCGTCGGGCGCGGGTGCGCCGTCTTTCCAGACCGCTTCCCAGTCGTAGGTGTCGGCACCGACGCGCTCGGTGTACTGCTTGGTCGAGGAGACGTACTCGATGGGCGCGTCAACCCAGACGTAGAGGACGAGGTCTTCCTTGCCTTCACCCGGATAGTCGATGCCCCAATCCATGTCGCGGGTGATACAGAGGTCCTGTAGCTCGCCTTCTATCCACTCTTTGGGCTGATTGCGCGCGTTCGAGGTGCCTTCGAGGCGGTCGATGAAGCCCGCCAGATACTCCTGAAAGTCCGAGAGGCGCAGGAACTCGTGTTCGCGGGTGCGGTACTCGGCGGGGTTCCCGGTCAGCGTCGAGCGCGGGTCCTCGATTTCGCCGGGTTCGAGGTGGCGCTGACACCCCTCGTCGCACTCGTCGCCGCGGGCTTTGGCACCGCAGTACGGGCAGGTCCCCTCGACGTAGCGGTCGGGGAGGGGCTGGTCGGCCTCGGGGTCCCACGCGACCTGAATCTCCTTCTCGAAGACGTGGCCCTCGTCTATCCACGACCGGACGAACTCTTGGGTCAACTCGGTGTTCGTCTCGTCGTGGGTGTGGCCGTAGTTGTCGAACTCGACGTTGAACCGGGGGAACGTCTCCTCGTAGGTCTCGTGGTGACGGAGCGCGAACTCCTCGGGGGAGACGCCCTCCTTCTCGGCGTTGACCGCGACCGGGGTCCCGTGCATGTCCGACCCGGAGACGAACGCGGTCTCTTGGCCGAGTTTCTCCAGCGAGCGCGCGTAGGCGTCGCCGCTGACGTACGTCCGGAGGTGACCGATGTGCAGGTCGCCGTTGGCGTAGGGCAACCCGCAGGTCACCACCGCTGGCTCGTCTGTGGGGAAGTCGTCGTGGCTCATACTATCTTCTCCTCCGTGGCGGGTGTAAAACCCGCCGATTTCCGTGTTCGTGCATGACTGTGGTCGCGTGATTTCGCAGGAACGACTGGCTGGCGATTCGACCGAGGAGTCGGGTTTCGCCGCCAAAACCCGTCCGCGGGCCACGGTCCGGGCGACTCCTCCCGACGCTACGCATCGCTCCGCATGCGCATAGCGCGGGCGAGTGCCGAGGAGTACGAGGAGCTTCGACGGAGGCCCCGGACCGTGCGTGACACGATTCTGGATTTGGCGGCTCGATATTTAAGGGTTCGTCTGGGTTGCTACCTTCTCACACGCTGGATGCAGTCGGCGCGTGCTGGCGCGGCTTCATGCCGCGCCATCAGCACGCGAGGGATGAGGACCGCAGGCCGGAGTCCTCGTGAGCGAAGCGAACGAGGGCACGGAAGACGCGGGTTGTCTTCCGGCGGCCGAGGACCGCAGTCGGTTGGGGAGGGCGTGGCCCGCGGTTGCGGTGCTGTGCGGTGGCGGTTGACTCCTGTGCGTCGGCGAGAGTGCGGTTCGCGGTTACGGTGTCGTGCGGTTTGAGATGCTCAAGCTCGAAGCTAGCTTCTTGGGCCAACTCACGGACAACAAACTCCGAACGTTCCACCTGCCAACGCTCCACCGGGCGATTTCACACCCGACGCTATCTATCGCTGAAGAACTGAGAATTCAGAATCGCAGAACTACGAACCGACTACAGGAGTCCCGTCTTCTGGAGCTTCA
Organism: Halorussus salinus; assembly: GCF_004765815.2. Lineage (NCBI taxonomy): Archaea > Methanobacteriati > Methanobacteriota > Halobacteria > Halobacteriales > Haladaptataceae > Halorussus > Halorussus salinus. The sequence continues at coordinate 597,220 of NZ_ML974127.1, forward strand.
TGAGGTCCTCGGTGTCGAGGGTCTCGCCTTCCTTGAACTGCTGGTAGATCTCCTCGGCCTCTTCTTTGGCCTCTTCGCGCTCCTTCTCCTTCTCGGACTTGCGCTCTTCTTCTTCCTGCTTGTCGAGTTCGCGCAGGCGCTTCTGGACGCGCACGAAGTCCTCGTGGTGCTGGTCGGCCGACTCCTGAGCCTCGACGAAGCTCTCGTGCATCTCGTCGGCCTCGTCGCGGATTTCGTCGGCTTCGCGGTAGGCCTCGATCATCTGGTTGTGATGCTCTTGGGCCTTGTCCGCGAGTTCCGTGACCTTCTCGTGGTGACGGCTCGCTTCGGCGCGAACCTCCTCGGCCTCCTCGACGAGTCCTTCGAGGTCCTCGCTCTCCTCGAGCTTCTCCTTGCGGGCCGCCAGTTTCTCGCGCTTCTCTTCGATCTTCTCGATGAGTTCGCGCTCGTCCTCAGTCGAGAGGACCTCGGTCTGCTGCTTGAACTCGAGGTCTTCGATTTCGGATTCGAGCTCCTCGATGTCCTTGCCCTCGTCGAGTTCGAGGTCGGACTTCTTCTCCTCGACCTCGTCGAACAGCTCGTTGGCCTTGGCGTTGAGCTCGTTGCGCTGCTCTTTGTGTTCCTGAACCTGCTCGTTGAGCTCGTCGCGCTTCTCGCGGTGTTCCTGAGCCTCGTCGACCTTCTCGCGGGTCTCGGCGTTCAGGTCGTCACGCTTGGACGCGCGCTTGCTGGCCTTCTGGTTCAGCTCGTTTCGTCGGTCTCGGAGCTGGCCTGCGAGTTTGATTAGTTCGCCTTTCGACTTGTTCTGGAGTTCCTCTTCTGTTACACTTACCATGCTTAGTTAAACCTCGATTCCATGCCCGCCGTGGCGTTCGGCAGTCCAGAGCGACAGCAATCGCTGTATGCAACTGGCAATCGACCGGTGACAATAGTCCCATGTCATTTGTCGCACGATGCTTGCCGAACGCTCGTGGCGTTCTGGTATCAGCAAATATTCGCCGTGGCCATATAAATGTTCCGCCTAGTCGTGTAGTGGAAACGGTTCACACGCCCGCTAACGGCCGTGTAAGCCGTTCCCACACTTCTCAGGGGGATATAAAGAACCGCCGACGAAACGCCGGACGAACGGCCGAGGAGCCCCCGACCGAATCGCCCGCCGACGGTTCCTTGCGAGCGGTACGACCGACGGTGGACCGACCGACGACGCTCCGAGCGACAGCGCCTCGAAGCGAGCTACAGCGGATAGACGTTCCGGACGCCGCCGTCGGTCCCGCCGAACGACAGTTCGACGCGGTCGGCGTCTCCGGGGACGGTCAGCGTGCCCGCCTCCTCGTTGCCGAGGGCGTCGACCGCTACGTCGCTCCCGCCGGTCTGTCCGCCCGCGGTCCACGAGACGGTCCCGGAGACGGCTTCGGGCGTGTCGTTGACCACGACGAGCGTTCGGGTGTCGCCGGGCGCGGGGTAGGCGTCCAAGACGACCTGTACGGGTTCCAGCGACGAGGCCATCGCCTCGTAGCCAGCCTTCTCGGTCCCGTCGGCCGACAGCACGCCCATGCCCGCGCCGTCGTCGGTGTCTCGGAGCGCGTCGGCCGCGAGGAGACCGCTCCGCCGTCGCCGAAGCGTCTCGGTCACGCTCTTGAGGACGCGAGCCTGATAGGCTTGGGAGGCCTCGACCGGCGACTCGTCGTCGGACGCTCCGCCGGACGCGCCACCGGACCCGACGTACGACCCGTGTGCGTCGGCGTCGAACCCGGCCGCGTCGTGACCGTCGTCGGTGACGAGCGACCCCGCGCCGAACGCGCCGACCGCGCCGTCGCAGTCGTACTTGTCCAGTACCCAGTTGGTATCGCCGGGCGTACCGAACTGCCAGCCGGGGTACACGTGGGTCGCGTCGGCGTCGATCCCCGGTTCGCCGGAGACCGGGAAGACCGGCGTTCCGTCGGGGAACTTCTCGGCGATTTCGTGGTCCGCGGCGTCGTCGTAGCTCGCGCGCCACGCCCGCCAGCGGACTTTGTAGCGCGCGAGTCGCGAGGGGCCGACGCCAGCGAGGTGGTCGGTCGGGTCGGCCCGGACGCCGAACGCGGCCACGCAGGGGTGGCGCTCGACCGCCGAGGAGACCGCCCCGGCCAGCGCCGACGCCTCGTCGGGGTCGGCCGCGGCGGGTCCCACGAGCGGGAGGTCCTGCCAGACCAACACGCCCGCGTCGGCCGCGGCCTCGTAGAACTCCGCGGACGGGACGTGACCGTACGCGCGCACGAGGTTCGCGTTGGCGTTCGCGGCGCGCTCTACGTCCCACGTCGGGTCGCCCGTCGGGAGGAGAGAGAACCCGCGGGCCGGGACGCGCTGGCCGTTGACGACGAGACCGTCGTGGTCGTCTCCGTCGCTGACATCGCAGAGGCCGGTCTGGACGACACGCTCGGAGTTGCCGAGTTTCGCCCGGACCGCGTACTGATGCTGAGGACCGAACCCCGCGGGCCACCAGTAGGCCGGGTCGCGGAGTTCGAGGGTCTTCGTGACCGTGGTGCGCTCGGGACCGTCGGTCTCGACTTTCGCGCGCTCCATCACGCCGCCGCCCCGGAACCCCTGCGGGCGGACCGACAGCGAGATGCGGTCGTCCAGCGGTTCGCCCGCCTCGACCGCGATTTCGGCGTCCACGACCGCGCCCTCGTCGGTCCGCCGAGGAGTGAGCGAGAGGTCGTCAACGAACGTCTCGGGGTGGGTTTCGAGGTCCGCGCCCCACCAGATGCCGGGCACGGCGCGCTCGTCGGGCACGCGGTCGGTCGCGTAGACGCCGCCGAACTCGTCGGGAGCGCGACACTCCACGACCAGTTCGTTGTCGGCGTCGAGGTCCAGCTCGTATCTCGCAGGGCAAAAGTACGTCTCGTGTTCGCCAAGCAGGTCGCCGTTCAGCCAGATGCGGGCCTGCGCGAACAGACCGCGGAGTTCGAGGGTCGCGCGCTCGTCGCCGTCGCGGGGGTCGCCGAACTCGGTCCGGTAGGCCACGCAGTCGGCGTCGGCGAACCGCTCGGGGCGGCCCGGCACGTCCACGGGGTGCCACTCGTCGGGGGCGGGTGGCTCGTCGCCCGCGGACGGGGCGACTGCCGCGCCCGTCCAGTCGGTCAGGGACATACTCGGTGAACGAAACCCACACCAGATAGGTTTTGCGTCCCGCGGACGACCACTTTCACTTTCACCGCGGCCTTGGCACAATTTAAGTAGGATGGCGGGACGACCCTCCGTCATGCTCGAAGACCTACGGTGCGTCTGCGACGGTCGGAACTGCGAGCGAACCCTCGGCGAGAACGAGTTGATGCTCCGGATGACGACCGACGCGGGCGAGCGCCGCGCCTACGAGTGCGCCTGCGGCGCGGTCACGGTGACGGTGGTCCGGTAGCGGTTCGGCGGTCCGGTAACGCCGACGCCGGAGGTTCGGTAACGCCGACGCCGGTGGACCGGTAACGCCGAACCGGACCGCGGAGTCGCAGACTCTTTGTTCTCTCCTCGGCAAGCGACACGCATGGACGGAACCGAAGTCGCGGTCCGCTCGGTCGAGACGGTCGGCACCGACACCATCGCGCTCACGCTGGAGACGCCCCCGGAGTTCGACGCCCGTCCGGGCCAGTTCGTCCAGTTGGCCGCGACGATAGACGGCGAGGAGGTCACGCGCCACTACACGCTCTCGTCGCCCGACGTGGGCGAGACGTTCGAGACCACCGTGGAGGTGGACCCGGAAGGGTCGCTCAGTCCCTACCTCGCGGCCCTCGAACCCGGCGAGACGGTCCAAGTCGCGGGTCCCTTCGGCGACGCCTACTACGAGGACGAGGAGAGCGTCGTCGTCCTCGCGGGCGGGCCGGGCGTCGGTCCCGCGGTGGGTATCGGTGAGCGCGCACAGCAGGACGGCGCGACGGTGACGGTCGTCTACGAGGACGCCGACCCGGTCCACGACGAGCGCCTGACCGCGCTCGCCGACGCGGGCGCGGAAGTCGTCGTCACCGACGACGTGAGCGACGAGGAGGTACTGGAACTCCTCGCGGACGCGCGGGGCCAGACGTTCGTCTACGGCTTCGCCGACTTCTTGGACCGGGCGATGGCGGCCCTCGACGCGGCGAACGTCGATGCCGACGACGCCAAGACCGAGAACTTCGGTCCCGCGCCGGACGCGTAGCGACTCTCGGAGTCGAACCCGAAACCGTATCAACGCCCGACACATTCTCGCGAATCTATGCGGACCGAAATCAACGAGCGGACCGTCGAGCGACGGATGGACCGCCTGCTCGACGGGTACGGCGACGTGCCCGTCGAGGAGCGAACGTGGAACCGGTCGCCCGAGCGGTTCGAGCGCGAGGTCCAGCAGGCGAGAGACGGTTACGTCGGCGGGGCCTACGCGTGGGTCGTCCGGCGACCGGACGAGGCCGCCGACCTCACCGAGTCGATGCCGCCCGAGGCCGAGGACGACCGGAAGCGCGCGCTGATGATTCTCGGTCGAGGAGCCGACCGGTGGGGCCTCGCTGGCGGCGGACTAGAGGGCGACGAGACCCACGAGGAGGCCGTCCGCCGGGAAGTCCGCGAGGAGACCGGCGTCGAGTGCGAACCGACCGACTGCTTTCTGGTCCGGCACGTCACGGTCGTCTCGGAGGCCGAGGACGACCGTCGGATTCACTTCCTCTACGCCTTCTTCGACGCGACCTACGAGGGCGGGTCGATAACGGTCCAACCGGGCGAACTCGACGGCGCAGGCTGGTTCGCCGAACCGCCGGAGCGTCTGCTTCCCGCCAACGAGCGCCGGGCCGAGTCGTGGTCGCCGGAGACGACGACCCCGCCGCCCGAGTAACGATTCAGTGTTCTACGAACTCTATCAACACGCCGCCGGTCGATTTCGGATGGAGGAACGCGACATCGTGGCCCCACGCGCCGGGCCGGGGTTCGTCGTCTATCAGTTCGACGCCGTGGTCGCGGGCGGTGTCGAGCGCCGCCTCGATGTCGTCGGTTTCGAGGGCGACGTGGTGGATGCCCGGCCCGTTGCTGTCGAGGTATCGTGAGACGGTCCCGTCTTCGAGCGGTTCGAGCAACTCGAAGTAGCTGTCGCCGAATTCGAGGAAGACGACTCGGAGTCCGTCGAACTCCTCTTCGTGGGCGACCGGCGCGTCGAACAGGTCGGCGTACAGGTCCGCGAGGTCGGTGGCCTCCTCGGTCGCGATTCCAACGTGGTCGATGTACATGTGAGGAAATACCGCTCCGTCAGGGTTTAGTGTTACTCAAAAAGTATCGTCGTTCCGCGGCGCGTAGGACCGCCACCGCGGTATTTTAAACCCAACACTCCGCGAGTACGCTCCTGACTCAGAGGCGCCTGCAGTGGGGGCACCAGGTGTTGTCGAAGAGACTGATGTTAATCATGATTTTACCTCCACACGCCCATTCACAACATTCACTATTAAATCTAACTATAGAATGATTATTTTATTTATAAAAACATGTGAGTATTGTACTTATTATGTTTCGTATAGGTAGACCCGTTAGCTTCTTTATTCAAAAGCCCGGATTCACAACGACGTGCAAGCAGTCTTCTTCGACCTCGACGGCACGCTGGTCGCGCTCCCCGACGATTTCGGCGCGCTCTTCGAGGAGGCCCTGTCTTCCCACGGCGTCCGCGCCGACGCCGAGCGCCACGAGTACTTCACCGAGGCGTTCTTCGACCACTTGGGCGACTGCCGCGCCGACCCCTACCGCGCGGCGATGGCCGACCTCCGCGAGGAGTTCGCCCTCGGCCCGCCCGCCGAGCAGTTGGCCGAGAGCTACGCCGAGCGCGAGGCGGCCGCGACCGAACTCCGGCCGGGTGCCCGCGACGCTCTCGACGCGCTCGCGGGCGGCGAGCGTCCCGTCGCGCTCGGCGTGCTGACGAACGGCGGCGGGCGCGGACAGCGCCGGAAACTCGCGGTCCACGGACTCGCAGACTACTTCGAGGCAGTCGTCGTCTCGGCCGAGGTCGGCGCGGGCAAGCCCGACCCCGAAATCTTCGCGGCCGCGCGGGACGCGATTCCGGCCGACGAGTACGCCTTCGTCGCCGACGACCTCGACCGAGACGTGCGCCCCGCCCAACGCGCCGGGTTCACCGGCGTCTACGTCGGCGAGCGCGACGGAGACGGGAACGCGGACGGAGGGACTGCGAGCGCGGACGACCCGGTGCGCCCCGACCACCGCGTCGGGTCGCTCCGCGAGGTGCCCGCGCTGTTCGAGTAAGAGTCGGGGTCTCCTCGGCGGTTAGTTTCCGCCGCCGGTGCTGTTGCCGCCACCGGTACTGTTTCCGCCGTTACCGCCACCGTTGCCACTGCCACCGCTACCACCGTTGCCGCCGCCACCGCTACCACCGTTGCCGCCATCGCCCGTCTGGTGAATCTGCATCAGTTGGACCGAGAGGTTCGCGGCTCCCGGACCGGGAATCTCGGGGACGAAGCCGCCGAACTTCGCGCTGTTGACCGGCCACGTCAGCTTGTCGTAGCCGATGACCATGTACGGGAAGTCGAGGTAGATGCGCTCTATCGCCTTCCGCGCGATTCGGTTACGCTTCTCGGACTCCATGGTCGAGCGAGCGCGCGAGATGAGGTCGTCGGCCCCGGCGTCGCCGAGTCCGTAGCCCATCGCGTTGTTGAGTTGGGTCGTGGTGTTCTGCTGGTCGTACCCCTCCTTCTCGGAGTGGTCGTCGGCGTTGTCGCTGTGGAAAATGTTGTAGAGGGTCCCCGTCGCGAACGGCGAGAGGTCGCTCCACGCCATCGGGTAGATGTCGAAGTCCTCTTGGGCGTACACCCGGCCGAGCATCGTGTTGAACGTCATGACCTTCGTGACCGCCGGGATGCCGAGCTTCTGCATCATGTCCACCCACCGGGCCGCCATCTTGGACATCTTCGGCGTGTCCTTGGCGGGGTAGATGAGTACCTGCAGCGGGCCGCCCTTGATTTCGGGAATCGTCTTGCCGTTGACCCGAATCTCCTCTTGGACGCCCTGCTTCTGTCGGAGGACCTGCGACCGGACCGGCCCGAAGCTGTAGTCGTGTTTCCCCTTCGATTGGCCACCTGTGACGCCCGTCAGCGTGCCGGGGTACTGCTTGCCGACGTAGTTGCCCGAGTCACCGTCGATGACTCGCCCCTCGGTGAGGAACGACTTGATGGCGTCGTAGTCGGGCACGCCCGGTTCCTTCTGGCGGAACTCGAAGGCGTTGGTCGCGGGCGATTCGAGGAGTTCCGCGTTCTCGACCGCCTGCTCGGGCCTGACCGCCGAGAAGCCCGGCGGCATCACGAAGTCGCCCATGTACTCGTAGCCCTCCTGCAGGCGTTCGGTCCAGTAGTAGTCGTCGAACACCATCGAGGTCGCTTGCCGGAACGTCGCGTCGTCCAACGGCTGGCGACGCATGTTGTACGCGAAGTAGTTGTACCCGGTGTCGTAGCCGGGCACCAGCTTCTGGCCCTGATTGCTCTTGACCTTCGAAATCTTCGAGACGTTGATGGAACTGTAGACGCTGTCGATGCCTCCCCGAAGGAACGCCTGTTGGAGCGCCGAGTCGCTCCCGAATATCTTGAATCGAACCGCGTCGAGGAACGGTCCGCCGGACATGAGTTTGTCCACCTCGTCACGCCACCCGAGGTCGCCCAGCGGGTAGTCGTCGCGGAACTCGACCTCTATCGCGGTCGCTTCGGCGTACTTCGTGACCGTGCCCGGCCCAGTCCCGACCGGCCCGCCGTTCTGCGTCGGGGTGTACTGCTGATAGTTGTTCACGTCCGACCAGACGTGTTTCGGTAGGATGGGCACCGCGAGCTGACTGCTCGCGTAGGTCCCGATGGGCTTCTTGAGCTTCATGTGTACGTCCCAGTCGCCCTTCGAGGCCTTCTGGACCGATTTGATGGGCTGGATGGTCGCGGCGTAGCGCCCCGGCTCCTGCTCTTTCAGGTAGTTGTAGGTGAAAATCACGTCCTCGACGGTCAACTCCTCGCCGTCGGTCCACGTCACCCCCTCGCGAACGTCGAAGTACACGTCGGGCTGTGGGTTCGCCTTGCCGTCCGGGACTTCGACCGTCCAATCGGTGTAGAGGTTCGGCCGAACGCCGAACTCCACCGGGTCCACCACGGTCCCGGCGTCGTACACCATGTCCAGAATCGCCCACGAGTACGCCGACGACGTGGAGAGCGGATTCAGTCCCTTGGGCTGTTGGCCCATCCCCATCGTGAAGATGCCGCCGCTCTGTACGTCTTGGGCGGTCGCGTCGGTCGCTTGGACTACCGTCGCGGTCTCCTCGGTCGCTCCGTCCGCGGCGTCCGCCGCGCCGGGGAACGAGAGCGCCACCGCCCCTGCTCCGCTTGCTTGAAGAAACTTGCGCCGACCGGAATCGAACTCTGGGTTATCCTCACCCATGGATGGTGATAGCTATTCTCAGGAAAAAGGCCCACGGCCATCAAAGAACCCCATTTATATTAAATATCCGTTCGGTGGCCGCGGGACGTTTCGCCCGAGGAGCGCCCCCGACTGCGGTGCCGAAAGGTTGTTGTCGCGGGCCTTCGACCACCCGCTAATGAGCGACTGGGAGTGCGGCATCGACGGTTGCGACGAGGAGTTCGACGACGTAGAGGAGGCCATAGTGCATCAGACGACCGACCACAAGCGCCGCGAGTGCAAGGTCTGTGGCTCGGTGGTCCCCGACGGCTACTTCGCCATTCGCCACGCCTTCGACGAACACTCGCGTGCGGAGTACGTCCGGGCCTACGGCGCGAGCGCCGCGGAGGTCCGCCAGCGCGAGCGCGTCCGGGACGCCATCGAGGACGAGGCCGACCTCCAGCAGGTCGTGAACCGACTGGACGAAGTGACGGGTGGACTGTAACCTCGTTGCTACGACCGATGGACGAAGAGACCGCCGGATGGGTCGAAGCAAATAGCGCGTTCGCGGTGGTCGCCGTCTTCTTACTCGTCGGCGTCGCCGTAATCTCGGGATACAATTTCGTAACGGGGAGATACCAGAATCGACTACTGCAGGGAATACAACTTCTCGTAGCCGCTGTTTTGACTCTGCATATTCTATCTGAACTGGGCAACGTACACGAGTGAAAGCCGCTTTGCTCGTCGAGTGGAGTGCTTTCAACTCCTCGCGCCACAGCTTTTTACGCTCTGACGGCCAACTCACGCCCATGTACGTCCGGGACGCGAAAAACAGAGAGGAGGTCTGGCTGTTGGACCACATCGAGGAGATGGGTCTCGACGAAACTGCGTTCCGCTCCCGCGACTACGTAGTCGCCATCGACGAGACCTCCGGCGAGAAGGCGGGGTTCGGTCGCATCCGCATCCACAAGACCGACGACCGGGAACTCTGTGAACTCACCAGCATCGGCGTGCTGGAGTCGTGGCGCAGGCAGGGCGTCGGCGCGCACGTGGTCGAGCGACTGGTCGAGCAGGCCCGCGACCACGGCTTCGATGCCGTGTTCGCGCTAACTGGCGCGACCGACTACCTCTCGCAGTTCGGCTTCCGCGGCGTCGAGTCGAGCGACCTGCCCGAGAAGTTGCGCGAGCGCCTCGACGCCAAGCGCGACGGGACCGACCCCGACGCGGTGGGGATGGTGCTGGACGCGAGCGAGTTCGTCATGCCAGACCGCCTGCGCGAGCGGTTCAAGCGCGCCCAGCCACACGAGGAGGAACCCGAACCGGAAGAATCGGCCGAGGACTTCGGTATCGACCCCAACAGCGCGACCTACAAGTACGACACCGGGTAGCGCGACGGGCGACGCTCCCGAGTCCCGTCGGAGCGCGACGCGACTCCCGCGGGCTTTCGGCCGATGTATCCAAATTTATGTTCTCGCAGTGGGAGGTCGCCGGTATGGTCCTCAGCCTTGCGGCGTACGTCTACGCCTCGGTCACGACCGAGGGACACGAGTTCGACGAGGGATTCGCGTTCGTCCTCTTCTTGGCCGACGCAATCGTCGCGTCCGCGTTCGTCCCGGACGCACTCATCTCCTGAGTAAAATAGAACGGGCGACCGACTCGACCGTCGTCAGGTCAACTGGTCGTAGTCGTAGTTCTCGGTCAGGTCGACGAGGCGGTCCAAGAACGCCTCCTCCTCTTCGAGGTTCTCGTGCAGGAGGTCGCCCGCCTCGTCCAAGTCGAGTCTGTCTGCGAGTTTGGCGAGGTTGCCGTAGGTCGCTATCTCGTAGTGTTCGGTCTTCTGGCCCGCGGTCACGTCGAACACGTCGATTTCGCCCTGCTCGGGGTTCGAGGAGAGAAACTCGTCGTGTTCCTCTATCATGCCCCGCGTGGCCTCGCACTCCTCGTCGCCGGGCGAGGCGTCTATCATGTCGAAGACCTGTTCGAGGCGGTCGATTTGGCCCTCGGTCTCCTGCTGGTGGTCGCGGAACGCCTGCGCTATCTCGTCGTGTTCGACCTCGTCGGCCATCTCGCCGAGCGCCTCGTCGATGCGCTGCTCGGCGTCGTAGATGTCTTTCAGTTCGTTCTGGAACAGGTGACTGAGCGAGTTCGTACTCATGATACGTAGAGGAGAAGGCCAGCGACGCGGGTAAACTCGGTGGCTCTCGTGTGAGAGGGTCGTCTCAGAACGCAGTTTTCGGGTGGTTCGGACCGAACGGAAATCGACTGGTTCGAGAAATCGGGAACTCGCAAAAAGCGCCGTCGAGGTCAGTCCGCGCTGGTCACTCCGCCCAGTATGCCTCGCCGGGTTGCTCGCGGAAGACGGCGCGCTGGAGAAGGTCCACGGCCTTCTCCAGTCCCTCGCGGGAACTGGTCAGCGCGTCCTCGTGTTCGATGGAGAGCGCCCCGTCGTAGCCCACCATCCGGAGGGTGCTGACCACGTCTTTCCAGTGGTCCTCGTCGTGGCCGTAGCCCACCGAGCGGAAGAGCCACGAGCGGTCCTCGACTTCGTCGTAGGAGGTGGTGTCGAGGACGCCCTTCGTCCGGGCCTCGGCGTCGTAGACTCGGGTGTCCTTGGCGTGGACGTGATGGATGGCGTCGCGCTCGCCGAGGAACCGAATCGCCTCGGTCGCGTCGATACCCTGCCAGTAGAGGTGCGAGGGGTCGAAGTTCGCGCCGACGCGCTCGTTGGTCGCCTCGCGCAGGCGAGCCATCCCCGAGGGTTCGTAGACCAGCATGTTCGGGTGCATCTCGATAGCCACGTCTACGCCGGATTGGGCCGCGTGGTCCGCGAGGTCCCGCCAGTAGGGAATGGCGACCTCCTCCCACTGGTACTCGTGGGCCTCGGCGTGTTCGGTCGGCCACGGTGCCGTAATCCAGTTGGGCGTCTCGTCGTTCGGACCTCCCGCGGGAAGCCCCGAGAAACACGTGACCGTGTTCACGTCCAGTTGGGCGGCGAGTTCGATGGCTTCGCGCAACTCGGTGTCGGCCTCCTCGGCGGTCGCGTCGTCGGGGTGGAGCGGGTTGTTGTGCGTCGCCAGCGCCGAGATGCGCAAGCCGTACTCGTCCAGCAAGTTCAGCAGTTCCGACTGGGCCTCGTCGTCGTCCAGATACTCCCTTCGCGGCAGGTGGTCCTCGCCGGGGTGGCCGCCACAGCCGAGTTCGACGGCGTCCACGCCGATGCTGGCGAGGTACTCCGCGGTCTCTTCGAGCGAATCTCCTCCGAACGGAACGGTGAGTACTCCTACGTCCATGATTGGTGAAAGTCTGGGTGATTACTGCCGTACCTTCTCGGGCGTCTCGGCACCGCTCTCGTCCGCGACCGCGACCGCGCGACCGGTCTCGGCCGACCGGTAGATGGCGTCGATGACGCGCTGGACGGTCAGGGCCTCCTCGACCGTGTTGCGCTCGGGGGCCTCGCCCGCGCGGACAGCCTCGAAGAACGCCCGCTGTTCGCGCTTGTGGGTGTCGTTGCTCCGGGTATCGACCTCGGTGTCCACGAAGTGTGGCGCGCCGGTGTCGCTCACCTCATGGAGCGTCAAGTCGCCCGACTCGCGGTCGAAGGTGGCACCGCCGTCGGTCCCCTGCACCACGAACTCGTTGGTCGGCGGGCGGTTGGTCGCCCACGCGACTTCCAGCGAGACGGACTTGCCGTCGGCGGTCCGGATGTACGCCGAGGCGTGGTCGTCCACGTCGAACTCGGGGTCGTCCACGTCCTCGCCGTACATTTCGAGGTAGGTGTAGTCGTCGCGGTCACCGAACTCCGAACGGGTGTCGCCCGTGACCTCGACCACTTCGGGGAAGTCCAGAAAGTGGAGCGCGAGGTCGATGGCGTGGACCCCGATGTCCAGCAGGGCACCGCCGCCAGAGACCTCCTCGGCGGTGAACCACGACCCGCGACCGGGGATGCCGCGCCGCCGGACCCAGTTGGCCTCGACGTGGCTCAACTCGCCGAACCGACCCTCCCGCTGGTAGGACTTGAACACCTCGACGGCGGGGCTGAACCGATTGTTGAACCCGACCATGCAGAACGCCTCGGCGTCGCGGGCCGCCTCGGCGATGCGTTCCGCGCTTTCGAGCGTGTTGGCCAGCGGTTTCTCCAAGAGTACGTCCACGCCCGACTCCAAGGCTTGAACGGCGTACTCCTCGTGGAACTTGTTCGGCGTCGTGACGATGGCCGCGTCGATGCCCTCGTCGTAGAGGGCGTCGAAGGTCTCGAACGTGGGCACGTCGTAGGCCGACGCGAAGCGACTCCGGGCGTCGGGGCTGATGTCCACGCCGCCGACCAGTCGCCCCGCCGTGTCCGCGATGCGTTCTGCGTGATGGTGGCCGATGCCACCCAGTCCGACGATACCGACTCGAATCGTACGTTGTGAAGCGTCTCTCGTCATCTCTATCGTAACTCTCTCGAAATATTGGGGTGAAGCTGTCAGTAGAGCTGTTTCTCGCGCTGTTCTCGCTCGTCGTCGCTGGACCGCTCGCGCCGACGCGCCCGCCAGTTGGCGACCAACTGCGCGGCGGCCGGGAAGAACTTGTTCTTACAGTCGAGGACGAACGACACGATGCCGTACGCCCAGAAGACGAACAGGAGCGACCCCGCGCCGAAGTACACCAGCGCCGCCTCCGACATCAGTCGTCGCCCTCCGCGGGAGTCGCTTCGCCGTCGGTCGCCGCGTCGGCCTCGTCGGCGACCAGCGAGTGCGTGATGGCCTCGCCGGTCCGCGTGTCGAAGAGGTGGACGTTCTCGCGGTCGAAGACGACATCGACCGACTCGTCTTCGTCGAGGTCGCTGTCGGGGTCAACCGACATGAGCAACTGGTCCACGTCCGCGGCGTCGCCGCCCATCGCGGTGTCCTCGCCGCCCTCGCCCGTGAGGAGGTAGACGAATATCTCGTCGCCCATCGGTTCCAACACGTCGGTCGTCGCGTCGATGGGTTGGGTCCGGTTGGGGACGCCCGCCGCGGCGTCGGCGAGATGCACGTCCTCGGGCCGGATGCCCAGCGTCACGTCGTCGCCGGGTTCCACGCCGAACTCCTCGGGGTCGAAGGCCACGTCGAAGTCGGGCGTCGAGAGGCCCGTCGCGGTGACTTCGCCCTCGGCGAAGTTCATCGAGGGCGAGCCGATGAACCCGGCGACGAAGAGGTTCGCCGGTTCGTTGTAACAGACCAGCGGCGGGTCGATCTGTTGGAGTTCGCCGCCGTCGATGATGGCGATGCGGTCGGACATCGTCATCGCTTCGGCTTGGTCGTGGGTCACGTAGATGATGGTGGTGTCCAGTTCCTTGTGGAGGCGCTGGAGTTCCGTCCGCATGTGGACGCGCAGTTTCGCGTCCAGATTCGCCAGCGGTTCGTCCATCAGGAACACCTCGGGTTCCCGCACGATGGCTCGCGCGATGGCCACCCGCTGGCGCTGACCGCCCGACATCTCGTCGGGCATCCGGTCCAACATCCCTTCTAACTGCACGATGTCGGCCGCGCGGTCCACGCGTCGATCTATCTCGTCTTTCGGGTAGTCCCGAAGGCGGAGGCCGAAGCTGATGTTGTCGTACACGTCCATGTGCGGGAACAGCGCGATGTTCTGGAACACCATCGCTATCCCACGGTCCTTCGGCGGTAGATCGGTCACCTCGCGGTCGGCGATGGAGATGGTGCCGGAGGTCGGTTTCGTCAGTCCGGCGATAGTCTCCAGCGTCGTGGACTTGCCACACCCCGACGGGCCGACCAAGGTGACGAACTCGCCGTCCTCGATTTCGAGGTTCATCTCGTTCACTGCCACCACGTCGCCGTACGCTTTCGTCACGTCGTCTAAGTTTACGTCTCCCATCGTGGAATCACTCCTTGAGCGCTCCCGCGGTCAGTCCGCTCACGATCTTCTCCTGTGCGATGACGACCAGCACCGCGACCGGAAGCACGCCGACGATGCTCGCGGCCGCCATCAAGTTGTACATCTGTGAGTACTGGCCCTGATACGCCAGAATGCCCTGTACGAGCGGTGCCCAGTTGTTCTGCGAGGCGAAGAACTGGGTCAGCTTCGAGGCGACCTGCCCGTCGTTCATCAGGAACGAGAAGAAGAACTCGTTGTACACCGAGATGAACGTCAGCACGCCCGCCGTCGCCACGCCGGGTGCCGACAGAGGCATGATGACTCGGAACAGCGCGCCGAGTCGCGTCGTTCCCTCGATGCGCGCGGCGTCCTCCAGCCCGTCCGGAATCTGGCCGTAGAACGTCGTCAGGATGAAGATCGACAGCGGCATGAACAGCGCCGTGAACGGCATCACCATCGGTATCGGCGTGTTGTAGAGGTTCGGACTCGACACCGCGACGCCGAACAGACCGATATCGACGTTACCGGTGAACAGTTGGAACAGCGGCAGCAGGAACGCCGCCGGCGGGAAGTACGACACCGCCAGTATCAGCAACATCAGCGGCCGCCGTCCGGGGAAGTCGAGTCGGCCGAACACGTAGCCAGCGAGGCTGGCGATGACCAGCACGATGGCGGTCGTGGCGAGGCCGAGGACGAAGCTGTTCAGCACGTAGATGTGCAACGGCACCGTCTCGAAGATGGTGATGAACGCACCGGGGTTGAACCCGTGGGGCACCGGCGGGAAGCCGAAGCTCGTGATGGCCTCGTTGGGCGTCACCGCCAGCACCAACAGCCAGTAGAACGGGAACAGCGTCGTGAACAGGAAGAACGCGGTCACGACGTAGAACATCGCCCGGTAGACGCGCTTGGGATTCTGGATGGCCTTCGAGGCCCACCGACCGAACGGTCCCTGCGAGGAGTTCGCGTCGGCGTCCAGTCCGGCGGTGTCCGACTGTTGTGCCATCAGACGCCACCTCCCTGCGTATCGGCGAACTTGGCGATGTAGACCGACACCGCGACGGCGATGATGCCCGCGGTGATGAACGCGACTGCGGCCGCGGTCCCGTACTGGCGCGAACTGAACGCCGAGACGACCAGACACGACAGCGACGGCACCGTGCTACAGCTCGTCACAGTTTCGATGAGGCCGAATATCCGGAGCGCGCCGATGGTGCGGAACAGCATCGCGACCAGCACCGTCGGCAGGACCAGCGGCAGCGTAATCATCTTGAACTGCTGCCACTTGGATGCGCCCGTGACCCGAGCCACGTCGTAGAGGTTGCGGTCGATGCTCTGGAGGCCCGCGAGGATGAGCAAGGCCATGAACGCCGATGTCTTCCACACGTCTGCGACCACGAGGATGAGCAACGAGTCCACGCTGTTCGACAGCGGCGTCGCGCTGAACACGCCCAGATTCTGGAGCGGGTCCACGAGGAACCCGATGTTGGGCTGGAACAGCAGGAAGAAGATCATCCCCTGAATCACGATGGGGACCGCCCACGGGAGGATGATGGCGACCCGGACCCAGCGTCGGCCCCGGAAGTCCTGATCCAGCACCAGCGCCTGTCCGAACCCGATGACGGTCTCCACCAAGACGCTCACGATGGTGAAGATGAACGTCACCGTCAGCGCCGCCGTGAAGGGGTTCTGGATGCCGTGGAAGAACGGGAACTGGTCGCTCCACGTCACGGTCGGAATCAGCGGTCGCACCAGCAGGGCCGACCGCTGGCCGGTGAGCAACTCGACGTAGTTCGTCAGTCCGACGTACTCGCCGACCGTGCCGGTTCCGACGAGTTGGTCGGCGTGGAGCGACAGCTCGAACGTCCGGACCAACGGCCAGAACGCGATGACGCCGAGGATGAGCAGCGCCGGAGCTAGAAGCAGGTACGCGAAGGCCGCGTCGCCGAGATTCTCCATCCAGCGGACGGCGCGGACGTACGGGCCGCTCCGGCGGCTCTCGCGCTCGAAGTCGTCGCTCGATTGTTCGGTGGCCATTCTGAGGGGCTTAGACGCTGTCCTCGATTTGCTTGAGCGTCTTCTTGAGGTCGGTCATGGCCTTCTTCGGGGCCTTCTGGCCCGCGGCGGTGGCGTTGGCCTCTTGGGCGATCTTGCTCCGCTGTTGGGGCCAGACCGCCGTCACGGGCCGCGGAATCGCGTTCTGACCGGCCTTCTGGAACGTCTCCATGTAGCGACCCATGACGGGGATGTTCTTCGCCTTGTCCGATTCGAGCATCGGCGGGCGGGGCGGCATCCAGCCGATCTCCTCGAGGAGGTTGTACTGCATCTCCTTCTTGGTCAGGAGCTTGACGATCTCCAGCGCGATGTCCTTCTTCTCGGTGTTCGGGTTGACCGTGGTGTGCCAGCCACCGAGCGCGGCGACCGCGCCGCCGGTGCCCTCGTACTTGGCGTTCTCCGGGGAAACGCCGTGCGGGATGGGCATGACGCCGAGGTTCTCGCCGAGGTTCTCGTCGGCACCGCTGGTGTTGACCGAGTAGGGCCAGTTGCGGTGCATCACGGCGTTGCCGCTGGTGAAGGGTTTTCGCGAGGGCTCCTCGGACCACTGGAGGACGGCCTGCGGCGAGATGTCGCCGGTGATGCCGTCGAGGCTGTACTCGTCGTCTTGGCCGTTGACGAAGGTCCGGACCATCCGGAGCGAATCGACGACCGGTTTCTCGTCCACGGTGATTGGTCGGTCGCCGACCGGGCCGAACAGGTTGTCGAGGCCGCCGAAGTACGTCCCGCCGAAACTCGACAGGAACTCGTTGAAGGTACAGCACGAGAGGCCACCGTAGGACTTGAACTGGAACGTGAACCCGTAGTCCACGTCGCTCTGCTGTTTCACGTCGGCGGTAATCTCGGAGAAGCGCTTCCACGTCATCGAGTTGGTCGCCCAGTCGGACGTGTCGTAGCCCGCGTCCTGCACGAGGTCCTTGCGGTACTGCATCGTCGGCAGGTCCGGGAACAGCGGCACGGCGTACATGTCGCCGTTCGGTCCCTTCG
The DNA here is from genome assembly GCF_004765815.2 of Halorussus salinus. Classification (NCBI taxonomy): domain Archaea; kingdom Methanobacteriati; phylum Methanobacteriota; class Halobacteria; order Halobacteriales; family Haladaptataceae; genus Halorussus; species Halorussus salinus. Next base: position 614,476 of record NZ_ML974127.1, read on the forward strand.
TGGTGTTCACGCTCGCGCCGAAGTACTCGTCTTCGACCATCTTGGTCGTCTCCGGAATCTCCTCGCTCAGGTTGAGCAACTGGTTGCGGACGATGAACGGGAGCGTCCATCCGTTGTCCATCATCAGCAGCGAGGGCTTCTTGCGGCCCGACGAGAGCCACTGGGTGTACTTGTCCTGTCGTTTTCCGGTAATGTCTGACCCGGCGATAGTTTCGACCTTCACGTCCTTCGAGAGGCCAGCCTCGTGGAGCCACTTGTTGAACTTGGTCTCGATGCCAGCCAAGTCGGAGTCGGTCGCCATCTGGATGGTCGTCGTGCCGCCGCCGGTGCCCGACGAGGTGGTCGTCGCCGTCGAGTCGCCACCGCCGCCACCGGTACAACCGGCGAGGCTCGCGGCGGTCCCGGTCGCTCCGGCGGCTTGAACGAAGCGTCGTCGTGAAACTGAACTAACTGCTTTCTCGGATTGGTCGTCCGCCATAGGTAGAGTTAGACAAACATAGACTATAAATAATTTTGGTGTTTTTACTACAAGTGTTGTAGCCCAATGAGTCGCACCTTACACATATATGTTATCCGTACAACTTTTGTGACGAGTTAGGGCGGCCGACAGTATTTCGAGCCGAACCGATTCACCGCCGACTCCTCCGATTCGTTCGACCGCGAACGGTTCGACCCCGGATACGCTCTCGGCGACGCGCGACGGTCCGCGTGACCCGCAGGGCCCGCGTGATTTCCCACGGTCTGCGTGACCCGCGACCGTTCCGACAAGTGTTAAGACCGCCCCGGCCGTCGATTCACACAATGTTCGACGCCGACGACCTCGAGGAGATACGCGAGGCACGCGAGGAGTGGGACGAGGAGACGGTCGGTCCCACGGTCGAGCGGTTCGGCGAACGCAAAGACGAGTTCACGACCGACACGGGCGGCCAAGAGGTAGAGCGCATCTACACCCCCAACGACGTGGCGGGCTTGGACTACGACGAGGATTTGGGGTTCCCCGGCGAGGAGCCCTACACCCGTGGTCCGTACTCCACCATGCACCGCGGGCGGCTCTGGACGATGCGCCAGTACGCCGGGTTCGGCACGCCCGAAGAGACCAACGAGCGGTTCCACTATCTCATCGAGAACGGCTCCTCGGGCCTCTCGATGGCGTTCGACCTGCCGACCCAGATGGGCTACGACTCCGACGCCGACATGGCCGCGGGCGAGGTCGGCAAGTCGGGCGTCGCCATCGACTCGCTGCACGACATGGAGACCGTCTTCGACGGCATCCCGCTGGACGAGGTGTCCACGTCGATGACCATCAACGCGCCCGCCTCGGTCCTGCTGGCGATGTACGTCGCGGTCGGCGACAAGCAGGGCGTCGATAGGGAGGAGCTTCGGGGAACCATCCAGAACGACCTGCTGAAGGAGTACATCGCGCGCAACACCTACATCTACCCGCCCGAACCGTCGATGCGCATCATCACCGATATCTTCGAGTTCTGCGCCGACGAGACGCCGAAATTCAACACCATCTCCATCTCGGGCTATCACGTCCGCGAGGCGGGCGCGACCGCGGCACAGGAACTGGCGTTCACGCTCGGTAACGGCATCGAGTACGTCGAGGCCGCGATGGACGCCGGACTCGACGTGGACGACTTCGCGCCCCAACTTTCCTTTTTCTTCAACGCTCACAACAACATTCTGGAGGAGGTCGCCAAGTTCCGCGCCGCGCGCCGGATGTGGGCCCAAATCATGGACGAGCGATTCGGTGCCGAGAACCCCAAATCGAAGCAGTTGAAGTTCCACACCCAGACCGCCGGTTCGACCCTGACCGCCCAGCAGGTGGACAACAACATCGTCCGCGTGGCGTATCAGGCGCTCGCGGCCGTCCTCGGGGGAACTCAGAGCCTCCACACCAACGGGAAGGACGAGGCGCTCGCGCTCCCGACCGAGGAGAGCGTCCGGACCGCCCTCCGGACTCAGCAGATTCTGGCCCACGAGTCGGGTGCCGCGGACACCATCGACCCGCTGGCGGGAAGCTACTACGTCGAGAGTCTGACCGACGGCGTCGAGGAGGACGCCTTCGACATTCTCGACACGGTAGACGAGAAGGGCGGGATGTTGCAGGCCATCGAGGACCAGTGGGTCCAACGCCAGATTCAGGACGTGGCCTACGAGCGCCAGCGCGAAATCGAGGAGAAAGAGCGCGTCATCGTCGGCGTCAACGAGTTCGAGGTGGACGAGGAGCCCGAGGTGGACATCCAAGAAGTCACCGAGGAGGACGAACAGCGCCAGATAGACCACCTGAACGCCGTCAAGGACGACCGCGACGACGAGGCGGTCGAGGCGAAACTCGACGCGCTCCGCGAGGCCGCCGAGGGCGACGACAACCTGATGCCCTATATCGTGGACGCGGTGAAAGCCTACGCGACGGTCGGCGAAATCTGCGGCGTGATGCGCGACGTGTTCGGCGAGTACCGGCCCGGCGCGGCGGTGTAGTCCCGCTTCCCCGACGGCTCCGCTCGCTTGAGCGCTACTAAATGCGACAAGCTAGCCATTGATATTATATTTATCCGCCTCGAAATTTCCTGCGGAGGTGAGACCATGTTTGGATTCAATCCGCTCCACGTCTGTGATCCGTACATCGACAACGGTTGTTAGCGCTAGCAGTCCGCCGCTGGCCAGCAGTCTGGTATCGCTCGCAAACGACCGGTTTTTGTAGGGGTTCGGCTCGACTCAGAGTCACGCGACCAGTTCGTCCCCGTCCTCGGCGGTGGTAAAGACGTGGATTGACGCCGGAACCGCGTTCTCCGAGGAGAGCGACCGATTGCCGACCGAAGGTCCGCGTCTCGAACGCGGACTCGACCTGTCCCCAGAGGCACCGAGTGAACTCGGGGTTGTTGGCCATTACCGTCCGGAAAATCTAACTGACTATCGACGCGCGGACGGTCGCCCGAATATCTCCGTAGACGCCTCGCTGTCGCCCGGCCGCCTCGCTCTCGTACCGCTGTTTATCGGTGTTCACGAGAAGCCAGCGACGAGCAAGCCCATCGGGTTCCCGGCTTTGGCCTTCTGGGAAACGTGAGAACTGAATAGCGGATTCTACCCCAATGTAAAATACTCTAGAAAAATTATTAATTCAAAGACTCTGTAGTCTAGCAAGGAGGTGACAAAGATGTTCTTCCTGTTCCCGACCGAGGTCAAGTGTCCGCCGTCCTACGTCACTTGTTGAAACGACCCGACTCAGTCGTATCGCCCGCCAATCGCCTTTTGCGGTCGCCGGAACCTGCGCGAACGTCCGTAGCGACTCGTCCTCAGAGCCACCCGACCAGTTCGTCCACGTCCTCGGCGGTGTTGAAGACGTGGACCGACGCCCGGACCGCGTTCTCGGGGAACGGGAGCGACCGAATCCGGACGTTATCGTCGGCTAACTCCTCGACGAACGCCTCGGGGTCGGGGTCCGCGACTGCGAAGGTGACGAGACCCGACTCGTACTCGCGGGGACTCAGCAGTCGCGCGGTCTCGGAGTCTTCGATGCCCTCCTTGAGTCGGTCGGTCAGTTCCTCGATTCGCCCCTGAATCGTCTCGTAGCCCACGCTCTCGATGGTCTCGATGGCCTCCGCGAGTCCGGCGTACGGCGCGGGCGAGACCGTGCCGACTTCGAGGCGGTGGGCACCGGGTTCGTAGGCGTACTCCTCGGCGTTGGGGTCCTCGACGCTCCGATAGCCGACGTGGGCCGGTTCGAGGGCCTCCTCCGCGCCGGGGCTGACGTGGACGAACCCCGCGCCGAACGGTCCCAGCAACCACTTGTGGCCCGCGCCAGCCACGAAGTCCGCACCCCACTCGCGGAGGTCCACCGGCATCTGGCCGGGGCACTGCACGGCGTCCACGAGGAGGCGCGCGTCGGCGTCGCGGGCCAGTTCGGCGACCGTCGAGACCGGTAGGTGCGTGCCGTGGCTCCACGTCAGCGAACTCAGGCAGACGAGTTTCGCGTCCCGCACCGCCGACTTCATGGCGTCCATATCGAGGCGGCCCTCCTCGGTCTCGACTACCTCGACCTCGACGCCGTGACGCTTCAGGCGCTTCCACGGCAGGATGCCCGACGAGTGTTCGAGGTCGGTCCGGACCACGGTGTCGCCCGGTTCCCAGTCGAAGGAGGCCGCGATGCGGTTGATGCCGTCGGTCGTACTCTGTGTCAGCGCGATTTCGTCACTGTCCACGCCGAAGTGGTCCGCGACGGTCTCGCGCGTCTCGTCGAACACGTCGAACGCGCAGGGGTACATGCCCTCCTCGCCCGGCGCGTCGTACTCGTGGCGCTCGACGCAGGACTCGACGGCCTCCACGACGTTCGTCGGACTCGGCCCCGCCGCGCCGGTGTTCATGTACGTCGTCCCGTCCAACGCTGGCATCGCAGCCCTGAGTTCGGTGGGAGTCACGGCTTCCCTCACGGCCGACAGCCGCATAAATGCTATCAGAAGACAGCCGTATACTCGTGAAAGAAACCTATATGTGGTTTTAGGGTTTGTAAATGTGGCTCAAGACTGCCGATAGACGAGATTCCGCTGAATCTCGTTCGCGCCCTCGTAGACCACCGGGATGCGAACGTCGCGGTAGACCCGCGCGATGCGCCGGTCGGTCAGGATGGAGCGCCCGCCGTGGAACTGCATCCCCTGCTCGGCGCAGTCGGTTGCGGTCTCGGTCGCCTTCGTCTTGGCCATCGCGGCCCACAGACCCTCGTTCTCGCCGTCCCGGACCTTCTCGGCCGCGCGGTAGGTCAGCGCGCGCGCCGACTCGAACTCGGTGCGCATGTCCGCGAGGCCGTGCTGGACCGCCTGAAAGTCCGCGATTGTGCGCCCGAACTCCTCGCGGCCGTGGACGAACTCCCACGCCTCCTCGAAGGCGGCGGCCGCGAGACCGAGACCGTGACCCGCGACGACGACCCGGCCGAAGTTGAAGAACTCGGCGAGGAGCATGAATCCCGCGCCCTCGTAGCCCACGATGTTCTCCTCGGGAATCCGGCAGTCGTCGAAGACGATGTGAGCCTGCTTGCTCGCGCGCATCCCCATCTTCTCGGGGATGTGTTCGGCGTCGTACCCCTCGGCGTCGGTCGGCACGATGAACAGCGAGTGGTTGCCGTAGCGGTTGTCCTCGTCGTCGCCGGTCCGGGCGTACACCGTGAGCCAGTCGCCCTCGACGCCGTTTCCGATCCAGTACTTCTCGCCGTTCAGCACCCACTCGCCGGTCTCGTCGTCCTTCTCGGCGGTGGTCTGCATCCCCGAGAGGTCGCTCCCCGTGTCGGGTTCCGACACCGCGAGGCCGGTTATCTGGTCGCCCTCGGCGACGGGCCGCAGGTACTCCTCTTTCTGCTCGTCGGTGCCGTGTTTCTCCACAATTTCCGCGCCGAAGCTGGCGAGTTGGAGCGAGAGCGCGATTCCGGCGTCCGCCCGGAACCACTCCTCGGCGACGGCGAGCATCTGCACCACGTCGAGGCCGCGGCCGCCCAACTCCTCGCCGAGGTCTTGGGCGACGAGTCCGGCGTCTTGGCCTGCTTCGAGGATGTCCTCGGGATACTTCGCTTCGCGGAAGTACTCCTCGGCGTTGGGCGCGATGTACTCCTCGGCGAACTCGCGGGCCTCGTGCTTGACTTCGCGGGCGTACTCCGGAACGATGTCGTCTGCCAGCAGTTCCATGAGAGGAGGTAGGGCTGTACTGGGTTATATTTCGGGGCTGTCGAGGAGATTCGGTTTCGGCTTCGAGTTCGGGAGCCACCGGGGACCGGGAACCACACTCCGACCGCCGATCACGATAACTCACGCCGCGAACCACACTGTGGCCGCCGACAGCACCTTGAACCGCGCTATCGCCGACAAAACGGAGTCTCCCGCACAGCACCGCGACCGCGCCCACCGCGCCTCGTCCTCCCCAACCGCCTGCGGTCCTCGGCCACGGGCCTGTGGTCCTCGGCCCTCGCGCGTGTCGGCGCGGCGCGCTCGTTAGCGCGCCGCGCCAGCACGCACCGGGTGGTCGGTGGGGTCCCGAAACGGAACGCGTAGAAATTCGCCTGCGTCGTTCTGTTCACTCCTCGTCCGGCGCGGCCTCCTCGGGCACCCGGCCCTCGACCAGCGACTCGTCGCTGTACTCCTCGCGCAGGACCTTCTTGTCGAACTTCCCGGTCGCGGTCTTGGGCACCTCGTCGATGAAGACGAGTTCGTCGGGTGCCCACCAGCGCGGGTACTCCGCTCGGATGTCGGCCATGATTTGCTCGCGCATGGCCTCCTCGTCGGCCCCCTCGACCGGGACCACGAAGGCCACGGGGCGCTCCTGCCAGCGTTCGTGGGGGACGCCGATGACCGTCGCCTCGGCCACGTCGTCGTGGGCCATCAGCGCGTTTTCGAGTTCGAGCGACGAAATCCACTCACCGCCGCTCTTGATAACGTCCTTCGCGCGGTCCACGATTTTGACGTAGCCCTCGGTATCGACCGTCACCACGTCGCCGGTCTTGAGCCACCCGTCCTCGAACTCCTCTTCGTTCGCTTCGGGGCGCTCGAAGTACTCCTGTGTCACCCACGGCCCGCGGATGTAGAGTTCGCCGAAATCCTCGCCGTTCCACGGTACCTGCTCGCCGTCGTCGTCCACGACCTTGAACTCCAGTCCGGGGACGATGAGACCCTGCTTGCCGCGCTTCTCGTAGCGTTCGTCGGCGTCCCAGTCGTCCATCCCGTCCTTGAGGTGCGAAACGGTCCCGATGGGCGAAGTCTCGGTCATGCCCCACGCGTGGAGCACGTCCACGTTGTACTCCTCGTCGAAGCGCCGGATGATGGCCTCGGGCGCGGCGCTCCCGCCGATGACGATAGTTTCGAGCGACGAGAGGTCCGCGTCGTTCTCCTCTAAGTATTCGAGGAGGCCGAGCCAGACAGTCGGGACGCCCGCGGTGAACGTGACCCCTTCCTTCTCGATGAGTTTCGCCAAGTCGGCAGGCTCCGGTGCCGGGCCGGGGTAGACGTGCTTGGCTCCCGCCGCGGTCGCGGAGTAGGGCATCCCCCACGCGTTGACGTGGAACATCGGCACGACCGGCATGATAACGTCGGACTCGTCGAAGTCGAGTCCTTGGGGCGTCAGCGACGCCATCGTGTGCGACCAGAGCATCTGCTGGGTGTACTCGACGCCCTTCGGCTTGCCCGTCGTGCCGGAGGTGTAGCACATCCCAGCCTTCGTGTCGCCCGAGAGGTCCGGCCAGTCGTACTCTGCGGACTCGTCGCCGACGAACGACTCGTAGTCCGTGACCGGTTCGAGCGACGTGTCGGGCACCTCCTCGCCCATCACGACGAACTGCTCGACGCTCTCGAACGCGTCAGACTCGGCGGGTCCCTCCAACTTCTCCACCAAGGAGGGGTCCACGAACAGCAGTCGGTCGTCCGCGTTCTCCACGATGTACTCGATGTGGTGGTCCGGGAGCAGGGGATTGATGGTGTGCAACTGCGCGCCCGAGTTGGGCACGCCGAAGTACGTCTCGAAGTGGCGGTGGTGGTTCCAGCAGAACGTCGCCACCCGGTCGCCCGACGTGACGCCCGCCGAATCGAGCGCGTTCGCCAACCGGCCGGTCCGCTCTTCGAACTCGGCGTAGTCGTACCGCTCGATGCCCTGCCCCGTCCGCGAGACGATTTCGGTGTCCGGGTACAGGTTGGCCGCGCGCCAGAGAAACGGTCGAAGCGTGGGGTCAGTTCCACCCATACACGTCGTCCGTACCTCGACGCCTTAGGGTTTGTTACATTTTCCCAACCAAAGTACTAGAAATCAGAATCGTTAACCGGTGGGTGTAGCTACCAACAGTTAGTCGTGACAGCAGGCGAGTCGTTCCGCGTCGATATGCACGTCAAGGTGCTGGACCGGCAAGTAGTCGAGCGAGCGAAGGCTCGCGGACTGGACGCGCTGGTCTACGCGCCCCACTTCGAGCGCCTGCCGACCGTCCGCGAGGAGGCCGCCGAATTCTCCGACGACGAGTTGCTGGTGGTCCCCGGCCGCGAGGTGTTCACCGGGACGTGGCAGAACCGCACGCACCTGTTGGCGCTCGGGTTGGACGACCCGGTGCCGGACTTCATCCCGCTCGACGAGGCGGTCGCGGAGTTCGCCCGGCAGGACGCCGCCCTCCTCGCTCCGCACCCGACCTTCCTCAACGTCAGCGTCTCGCGCGACGATTTGGCGACCTACGCCGACCGCATCGACGCCGTCGAGACGTACAACCCGAAACACTGGCCCCACCACAACCAGCGCGCCCGGAAACTCGCCGCGGAGTTGGACCTCCCGTCGTTCACCTCGTCGTACGCCCACCTCCGGAGTTCCGTCGGCGAGGCGTGGACCGAGTTCGACCGCGCGCTCGACTCGGCGGCCGAACTGGTCGCCGCGCTCAAAGACGAGACCCCCCGCAGAATCGTCCGCCGGTCGGGGTGGCGTCACGAACTCCGGTGCGCCGCGGAGTTCGCCCACCTCGGCTGGGAGAACTCCTACGAGAAGATAGACCGCCTCTTTCTCTCGGGGACCGAACCGACCCACCCCGACCACATCGCCTACGACGACCGCTTCGAGGGCGTCTACTAAATCAACCCGGACACGCTCGTCGTGAGGTCCTGAATCGGCAGTTGCAGGTGGACGACCGCCGCGACGAGCGCGACCTCCAGAATCGAGATGGCGACCGTGACGGTGCCAGCGCGCTCGCTGGCGACCGCGACGCCGACCGGGAGGTTGTACTCCTTGGTGTAGGGGTAGAACAGCGCGATGCCGCGCTTGCTCCCCACCACGTCCAGTACGTAGTGAGTCGCCACGCCCATCCAGACGAAGTGGAGATTGTTGAAGAAGACCGTGTAGCCGTAGAATATCGCCAGCACGGGCAGATTGTGGAGCGTCTTGCGGTGCTTGCCGAACGCGGTGTCCACGTCCGGGAACAGCGCGCCGAGGACTATCGGCACGGACATCTCCGCGATGGCTCGGAACGTCGGCACGTCGCCCGCGGGATAGAAGACGTACCCCAACCCGATACTCAACAGCACGGCGTTCAGAACGTGTCCCTCCTTGTTCATGGGTTCTCCTCGGTCACGTCCGAGTCGTTACCCGGTGGTGACTCAAACGTTTCCGTCGAGTGTCTGACGCGCGTCTTGCGCTCGCCTCGACCACCGACGGCGACGCTCGATGCCACGGGCTACCAGCAGAGGCCCGACGACACCGACCACCGACGAACACCTGACGACACCGACCACCGACAGATGGTCAGCGAAACCAGACATAGTTTGGGTGGACTGAAAGGGGCCGCGCGCTCGCGTCCACTTCAGTCGTCTCTGCGGGCAACTATCCCTGCGCCGGGCGGTGCGGAGAGGCGGAGGAATATCCCGCAGAGCGACCGCGAGCGCGCGGGGGCTTTCGAAGACGAAACTACTCTGTCGCCGTCTTCGTGTTCAGTAACTCCGACTCCGAACTCCTCGAACCCTCGACTGCTCCTCGGACTCTCACTCCTTCCCGGACTTCGACTCCACTTCGGCCAGAACGTCCAGAAGCGCCCGCCGAGCGATTTGGGCCTTGATCTCCGCCCTGTCGCCGTCGAACTCGTAGCGCGAGACCGTGCTGTACGACTCCTGCGTGCCCCACTCGCCAGCGTACGCCACGCCGACGAACACCGTGCCGACCGGTTTCTCGTCGCTCCCGCCGGTCGGTCCCGCGATGCCGGTGGTCGCCACGCCCCACGTCGTCCCGGCGGCGTCCCGGACCCCGCGGGCCATCTGGCGCGCGACCGGTTCGCTGACCGCGCCGAGTTCGTCTAACTCCTCGCGGGCGACCCCGAGGTCCTGCAACTTGGCGTCGTAGGAGTAGGTCACGAACCCGCGGTCGAAGTAGTCGCTGGACCCCGGCACGTCGGTCAGCATCGACCCGACGAGTCCGCCCGTGCAGGACTCCGCGACCGCGACGGTCTGGTCGCGCTCGCGCAGGGCGTCCCCGACGCGCTCCTCGACTGGTGGCTGGTCGGTCTCCTCGCTCATACGGAAACCGAGAGCGCCCACTCGAAAGAAGGTAGCGGGAAGCGCGAGCGGACCCCGAAAGCCGATTTCCGAAGGCTTCTCTACGCCGAGCGCCGACGGGACGCACATGCAGTACCACGTGGACGGCGAGTTGGTGCCAGCCGAGGAGGCCACCGTCAGCGTCCGGGACCGCGGGTTCATGTACGGCGACGCCGCCTTCGAGACGCTTCGGGCCTACGGCGGCGAGGTCTTCGAGTGGCAAGCCCACGCCGACCGCCTCGGGCGGACCTGCGACGCGCTGTCGCTCGACCACGGCCTCTCGGACGCCGACCTCCGCGACCGCATCCGCGAGACGCTGGCGGCCAACGACCTCGACGACGCGTACGTCAAACTCTCCATCTCGCGGGGCGTCCAACCGGGGAAGCTCTCGCCCGGTCCCGTCGAAGACCCCACCGTGGTCGTCTACGTCGCCGACCTCCCGCGCGGCGGGCGACCCGAGCGCGGCAAAGAACCGGTCTGGGACGGCCCGGCGACCGCCGCGGTGGTCGAGACCCGCCGGATTCCCGACGCGGCGCTCCCGGCCCGCGCCAAGACCCACAACTACCTGAACGGGATTCTCGCGCGCCTCGAACTCGGCGACGACCACGACGAAGCCCTCGTTCTGGACGCCGACGGAAACCTGACCGAGGGCGCGACGAGCAACCTCTTTTTCGTCCGCGACGGCGTCCTGCACACGCCGAGTCTCGACGGGCCGATTCTGCCGGGCGTGACGCGCCGGGTCCTCCTCGAACTCGCCGCGTCGGACGGGATTCCGGTCGAAGAAGGAACCTACGACCCGGCCGACCTCCGGGCGGCCGACGAGGCGTTCCTGACGAACTCGACGTGGGAGCTTCGGCCGCTCGCGGTCGTAGAGACGGAGAATGGGACGATTGACCTCGGCGCGGGACCGATTACCGACCGACTCGCCGATGCCTTCGACGCGCGAATCGAGCGGGAACACTACGAGTGAGGACTACCGGGACGAGACGAGAGAGGACGAGACGAGAGAGGACGAGACGAGAGAGGACGAGACAAGACGAAAGAGGACGAGACGGGCGGGATTATAGGTAGTCGAATTCGCGGTCGGCGTCGGTCCCGTAGCCCTCGCGCTCGTGTGCCCACTCGAAGGGGTGTTCGTCGCGGCGCTCGGCGAGGAAGTCCACGATGCGGTCGGCAACGTCGCTCCCGTAGAGGTTGGCTCCCGCGGCCATCCGCTCGCGGGTCTCGTCGTCCTCGTAGACGTGTTCGACCATCTCGCGCACGAAGCGCCCCGAAATCGGCGGGACGAGGAGATTCGTGTTCGCGTCGAAGACGGTCTCCGGGCGGTCGGTGTTGAACCGTAGGGTGAAACACAGCGCCTCGTCGATGTGGTTCAACTCCTCCTGCATGCTCCCGGAGTCAGTGACTTCGGCGAAACACTGCCCGGATTCGAGGAACTCGTAGACGTGGGCGTGCTTCTTCCAGAGGCCGGTGAACAGGAAGTTGTCGTTCTCGTCGGCGAGGTCGGCGAGTTTCTCGCGGAGACCGTACTCCCGGAGCGCGACCTCGGTCGCGTTCAGTTCCACGAAGTTGACGTTGTGGCCGTCCTCCACGAGGCCGACCACCGCGTCCACGACGCTCTCGAAGCGTTCGGGCAGGAGGTTCGCCCGCCTGTGAACGTCCACCCGAATCCAGTCGTCGCGCTCTTCCAAGACGGGGTACACGTCGAAGACGCTCTCGTCGAGGTCGGCGTCCTTCTTCATCTCGATGGCGTCCACCACGGAGTTGCCGACGACCGGGATTCGCTCGCGGCCCCCGACCGACTCGGGGTAGCCCTCGTCTGCGAGGTGGTCGCGGTTGAGTTCGGTCGGCGCGAAGTGGTAGAGCGAGGCCGCCGACCCGACGAACGTGTCGTACTGCTCGGGGAACGGTTCGGCGCGGTTGCGTTCCCACTCGCCGTCCCACTGCTGGGCGACGACTGTCGCGGGGTCGGCGTCCGCGTCGAGCGAGACGGGTGCCATCCCGCGGAGTCCCGCCTCGTTGTGGGCGACGCGCTGGTTCGTGGCGAACAGCCACGCCTGCGGGACGACCCCCGCCGCCAGCGTGTCGCCGTGGACTATCGGCAGGACGGTCGTGTCGGGATAGCGGTCGTCCAGCACCTCCGCGAACCGCTTTATCCGAGCCATCACCTGCGCGGTCTTCTCCGAGAGGTCGCCCCGAATCCCGAGGTCCACGGCGACGCGCTCCTCGATGCCGTACTCCGCGAGACCGTGCCCCAACAGGTCGTCGTAGTGCTGACCCGTGTGCAGGACGAAACACGGCAGGTCGCGCTCGTCGGCCGCGGGGACCAGCGGGGCCTGTTTGTAGAAATCCGGTTTGGTTGCGGTCACGACCGCCAGAACGTAGTCGCCCCGCTCCATCTGGGCGGCGAGGCGGTCGTCGTGTATCTCCATCTCCGTCGATTCGCTCATCGTGTCCGACGTTCAGGCGACCCCGGTTTGTAGCTTCCCATCTCCGAACGGAAGCGTTCTTGAGTACCGACCGACTACCGCGAGTCGATGGACGAGGAGAACGCGATTTCGGACGTGACCGAGGTCCCCGCCGACTCGACGCTCCTGTTCACGGTCCGGGACGGACTGGACGAGCGCGAGGCCATCCTGACCAGAGACGGCGACGGCGAGGTGACCGCGTTCGAAAATTACTGCCAGCACTGGACCGACGTGAGACTCGACAAGGGGAGCGGCGCGACCAAGCGCGACGGCGAGTTGGTCTGTGGCAAGCACGGCGCTCTCTTCGAGGCCGACTCCGGCTGTTGCACCTACGGTCCCTGCGAGGGCGCGGTCCTCGAAGCGGTCGAGGTGGCCGTCGAGGACGGGACGGTCTATCTCACCGACGACGATTACGAGTTCGTAGAAGTCGGCTCTACGAAGGAGTACGACCTCTCCTCGAATCGGTCACTCGGGTTCGACTGAAACTTTTGCTGCGGTCGAAATCGCGGCTCTGCCGCGATTTCTCGCTGGCAAAACTTTCATGAAAAACACTGCGGTCGTCCTGCCGTTCGCTTCGTCGTCGCGCCTTCGGCGCGACTGCTCGGAAGAGCTTCGCTCTTCCGGCGCTCACTTTAGTCCTCCCTTGGTCCGCTCGCTCGGTCACTTCGCTCTTTCGCTCGCGGTCGGCACGTTGGTACTCACAGCACAACAAGCCGCGAGAACACTGCAAACCGCGACAGCACCGCAACTGCAATCCCCGTTATCCGATTCTGAACGCCGGTTCCTTGACCGCTTCGCTCTTGCAGTCGGGACACCGCGAGGGGCGGTTGGCCGGGTCGTCGAAGTCGCTGAAACCGCACTCGCGACACTCCGGAGGAGCGACCAACAACTGCTCGTCGTCGCTGGCCGACAGCGACTGGGCGACGTGGCGCACGTGGTCGATGGCGGCGTTCGCGGTCACGTCGAACTCGACGGCGAGCGCGCTCGGTGAGGCGGCCGTCTCGCGGAGGTGGGCGGCGATTCGCTCGCGGGTGGTCTCGTCTGCCTCGCGCATGCAGTTTCGTCGCCACTGGTCGGACATAACCCTTTCCCGCGGGGATGGATTTATGTGGCGTGGGTGACTAATTCTCTGCGAACTGCCGAATGAGTAACCCTGACACACGAGCGTCGCTTCCGGAGTACACCCGCCAACTAGAGGCCATCGTCGAGAGCAGTACCGACGCCATCCTCGTCAAGGACACCGAGGGCCGGTATCAGTTCGCCAACGAGGCCGCGGCGGAGTTTCTCGACTGCGAAGTCGCGGACCTCCTCGGCGAAACCGACCTCGAACTCTTCGGCGAGGAGGCCGCCCGAGAACTCCGCGAACAGGAGCGTCGCGTCCTCGACGCCGAGGAGACCGCGACCTTCGAGGAAACGCTCCCGATAGACGGGGACGAGCGCGTCTTCGAGACGACGTGTTCGCCGTACTACGACCGCGAGGGCGACCTCGCGGGGACCGTCTCGGTCTGTCGGGACGTGACCGAGCGCAGGGTCCGCGAGCGCACGCTCGAAGACCAGCGCGACGAGTTGGCCACGCTCGACCGCATCAGCGAGGTAGCCCAAGAGATAATCCGGGCGCTCATCGGCGAACCGACCCGCGAGGAGATAGAGCAGGCCGTCTGCGACCGACTCGTGGAGACCGAACTCTACCGGACCGCGTGGATCGGCGAACCCGACCCCGCCAACGAGAAGGTGACCGACTTCGTCGGCGCGGGGTTGAGCGACGCGGTCCGCTCGCTCATCGAAATCATCGACGTGAGCGAGGAGAGTCCCGAACCCGCGGCCAGCGCCTACCACGAGGGAGAACCGCAGGTCATCAACGACGTGGAGGACGACGAGACGCTCCCGGCGGAGATGCAGGCGGGACTGCTGGACCTCGGCTATCACTCGGGCATCATCGTCCCGGTTCGGTACGGCGACACGACGTACGGCCTGCTGGGCGTCGGGACCGAGCGACGGTCGGCGTTCAGCCAGCGCGAGGTGGACGCCTTCGAAGTGTTGGGTGAGGTCATCGGCTTCGCCATCGGCGCGGTCAAACACCGACGGCTCGCGCTCTCGGACACCGTGGTCGAACTCACCTTCCGACTCACCGACCGCGACTCCTTCTACGTCGCCGCCTCCGAGGAGTTGGGCTGTACCCTCCGACTCGAAGGCATGGCGGCGGGTCCCGACGGGAGCCTCCTGTTCTACGACGCGGTCTCGGGCGCGGACCCCGACGCGATGTTCGAGTTCGCCGACGAGTGGGACGCCATCGAGAACGTCCGACTCGTCAGCGACCACGGCGACGAGGCGCTGTTCGAGTTCACCGTCACGGGGTCGTCGGTCGTGCTGACCCTCTCGGAGTTCGGCGCGAAGACCAAGGAAGCGACCAGCGAGGGCGGCGAAGCGACCGTCGTCGCGGAACTCCCCTCGGACACCGACGTGCGGAGCGTGGTCGAGCGCGTCCGAGCGAAGTACCCCGGCGTCGAATTCGTCGCCAAGCGCGAGACCGAACGGGACTTCCAGTCGGCCCGCGAGTTCCGACGGGACTTGGACGAGCGACTCACCGACGCACAGCGGACCGCGCTCCGGGCCTCCTACTTCGCTGGCTACTACGAGTGGCCCCGCGACAGCACCGCCGAGGAGGTAGCCGAAGCTCTCGGCGTCTCCTCGCCGACGTTCCATCAGCACATCCGTAAAGCACAGCACGAACTCCTCGGCGCGTTCTTCGACCGAAACGGCGACCGACCCTAGCTGTTTAGGTCCACTGTTCTTTGTGGTCCGGTAGAAACTAGAGGTCGGCACGCCGCAACATGAGCAACGAACACGCACCGACGGGAGGAGAGGGGGCAACGATGGACGGTAACCCGTTCATTACCGACCAACAGACAGCGGCCGTGGACTTAGACGAACTCTTCGAGGTCCTCGCGGACGGCCATCGGCGTCGTCTCCTCGGATACTTCGACGACACCGACGACGACGTTGCGGCGTTTTCGGACCTCGTCGAACACGTCGCCGCCGAGTCAGACGCGGTAGCGAACGACGACCGCCAGCGAGTCGCCGTGAACCTCCACCACAATCACGTGCCGAAGTTGGAGGACGCGAACCTCGTGGAGTACGACCCGCGGAGCGAGACGGTCCGGTATCGAGGCAGTTCGGTCGTCAGCGATTGGATCGAACTGGCCCGTGCCTACGAATCCGGCTCGCACCGGGCGTAATTTCGTTTTACCACTCACCGCCACTCGCCGTCGTACTGCCGACGCCGCCGCACTACCGACGCTGCCGCACTACCGACGCCGCGCTCTCGACGGCCGAGACCGACCGCGCTCGCCGCCAGCGGCCACTGACCGGAGAAATGAAAAAGGACTTACCGCGCGGGGCCGACGCTCGTCGTATGAAAGCCGTCGTTCTTGCGGGTGGGTACGCGACGCGACTCTGGCCGATTACGAAGCACCGCCCCAAGATGTTCCTGCCGGTCGGTGACTCGACGGTCATCGACCAGATTTTCGCGGAACTGGAAGCGGACGACCGAATCGACGAGGTGTACGTCTCGACCAACGAGCGGTTCGCCGAGGACTTCCGGGACCACCTCGCCGACAGCGAGTTCGACAAGCCGCGCCTCACTGTCGAAGACACTACCGAGGAGGACGAGAAGTTCGGCGTCGTCGGCGCGCTCGCCCAACTGTTCGACCGCGAGAACATCACCGAAGACACCCTCGTCATCGCGGGCGACAACCTCATCAGCTTCGGCGTGAGCGACTTCGTGGACTTCTTCCAAGACAAGGGTTCGCCGACGCTCGCGGCCTACGACGTGGGGTCGCGCGAGCGGGCCAAGTCCTACGGGCTGGTCGAACTCGACGGCGACGAAGTCGTGGACTTCCAAGAGAAGCCCGACGACCCGGCGAGTACGCTGGTCTCCATCGCGTGCTACGCGTTCACCGCCGAGACCATCCCGCTACTGGACGAGTATCTGGAGAACGGCAACAACCCCGACGAACCCGGCTGGTTCGTCCAGTGGCTCCAGCAACGCGACTCGGTGTACGCCTACACCTTCGACGAGGCGTGGTTCGACATCGGCACGCCCGAGAGCTACCTCGAAGCGGTCGGCTGGAAACTCGACGGCGAGAACCAGATCGCCGACTCCGCCACCGTCGAGAACACCACGCTCGGCGACAACGTCCACGTCATGCCCCGCGCGGAGGTCGTCAACTCCAGCGTCAACAACTCCATCGTCTTCCCCAACGCGACGATTCGGGACTGCGACATCCGCGACTCCATCATCGACGAGAAGACTCGCGTCGAGAACATGGACCTCGCCGGGGCGCTCATCGGTGCCCACACCCAGATTCTGAACGGGGAGTAGCGCGTCCGCCGCGGCGCAGTTTCTCTATTCTCTGAGGCCGAGGTACGCCTCTTGCCCCTCGAACTCGCCGCCCCGAAGGAGATAGAGGAGGTAGGCCGCCGCGCGGTGGTTCCCGTCCGCGACGTACGCCGGGTCCTCGCCCTCGCGGACCACGACGAGGAGGCCCTGCGGTCCCTCGTCTTCGATGTCGTCGGCGATGCCGCGGACTTTTTCGAGGTCTTTCCCGGACTGCTCTTCCAGCGCGCTCAGGTCGTCGGTCTCGCGGATGCGCCGGGCGACGCTCTCGATGCGGTCGTCGTTAGCGAGTTCCCGCCACCCCTGCTCGGGTTCGCCCACGACGACCCGGAGGTCCCGAAGGACCTCCTCCGAGAGGTTCACCCGGTACCAGTCGGCCGGGTCGGGCGCGAACGCGCGCTCGGCGATGGGGATGCGCTCGAAGAGTTCTTCGCGGAGTGCTGGCTCGGTACCGAGGGCGTCGGGGTCCGGGCCGCCCTCCTCGTCCTCGACTTCTTGGCCGAGCCAGTAGCGCAAGACTCGCTCTGGCGGGACCGGTTCGGGGTCGTCGCGGAGGTAGTCGTCGGGAATCACGGGAGTCGGTTCGAAGGCGAGCCACGGTGAGAAGGATTGTGGCTACTCCTCCAGCGGGTCCTCCGGAGTGAACCAGCTCGCGAGTCCGCCGGGGTCCGGTTCGCGGTGCGCCCAGAACCGGGACCACTCGACGGCGAGCATGGCGACCATCACGACGAGCGCGTAGCAGACGGCGAGTACCCGCCCGGTCAGCACCGTGTCGAACACCGACGGACCGAACGTCTCGTGTATCCCGAGGAGCAACAGGATGCCGAAAAAGTGCAAAATCAACAGCACGGTGCCCATGAACACGATGCTCCGAATCGGAATCTCCAGCACCATGTGGACCGACATCTCCTCGTAGCGGCGCTTCCCGAAGAACTCGCGGCGTATCTCGGCGAGTTGCGAGACGACGATGCCGAAAGCGGCCAACAGCACCGTCGGGGAGACCGCCGACGCGAGGTCGATGTACGGGAAGTCGCCGAAGACCGGAAACCCGACCCAGAAAGCGCCGAAGACGAGCGACATGAACACCATGAACGCGTTTCGTCGGTACACCGGCGGGAGCGGACCGGGCAGGTGAGTCGGGCGAGGTTCGCCCTCCCACTTTTGACCGAGGTCGGTCTCGTCGCTGACGCCGGGAAGGAGCATGCTCCGGCCATCGAGGACGATGCGTCGCTCGGCGAACAGCGCCGCCGCACTGTAGACGACGAGCATGGCGGCCATCTCTATCCAGTAGGTCGCCAGCACCTCCACGACCTCCCAGCCGAGGAGGATGACGCCGCCCAGCGGCAGGAGGTTCGAGCAGACGACGGGGAGAAACTCGCGCAAGTCCTCTCTCGCGCCCGGTCGTTCGTCGGAGACCATCGAACTGACGTGTCAGTCACAGGTCGATAAGCGTGCCGTTCTCCCGACGCACGGTGGTCACTCGCCGAGTCGTGCGCCCGTAACTACTCGCCGAGTCGAGCGTCGGTAATCCGGAGAGTGCCCCGCGTTCCGTCCCACTCCGTCTCGTAGTCGAGTTCGATAGGTCGGTCCATGTGCGGGCCGTCCGTGACCAGCGTCTCGAACTCGCCGCCCTCGCCGAGGAGGTGGACGCCGTGGCTCTCGTTGAGTGCTTCCAGTTCTTCGATGGTCTCCTCATCCAGCGTCCGACCGAGCCACGACTCGTCCAGTCCGTACGCCGCGACGCGGATGATGGTAATCTCGAAGCCAGCGTCGAGCATCGCGTCGGCGAGTTCGCGGGGATTCTCCTGCCAGAGCGGCGCGAACACCTCGGCGTCGAGGCGGTCGGCCATCTCCTCGATGCGCGAGGTCTGGTACTCGCTCTCGACAGCGCCCGCGGTCACGCCCGCGAGGCCACCCGGCAGGTCGTCGCGGAGGTCCCGCAGGGCGGCCTCCAGCGGCCGGAGTTCGGCGTCGCCCTGCGCGCCGGATTCCTCGGCCTCCTCGGCCTCGAAGTCGTCGGGTTCGACCTCCACGAGGGGGATACCGATGCTCTCGGCGGCGAGCGAGGCGAGGCGCGTCGCCGGGACGTGGTACATGTAGGAGTCGCCCTCGGGGTGAACCGTGACGAGGCGCGACACGTCGAGTCCCGACTGGAGGGCTTGGTACAGCGCCCACGACGAGTCCTTGCCGCCCGAGAAGAGGCTGACCCACGAACCGTCGGTTGCGGCGGCGGGGGTCGGCGAGTCGTCGGCCGCGGTCTCGGCGGGCGCGTCGTCGGTGCCCGCACTCGAACCGGCCGCACTGTCTTCGGTCATGGCGGTCCATCGGGCGCGAGCGGATTTAGTTGCGACGAATCGAACGGAGCGGTACCGAGACGGACCTCTCGTTCTCGAACCGGTGTAGCTGTTACTCGAAGCAGTCTACACCAGTCAGTCCACCAACTCTTCGTCCTCGAACTCGTCACCGAGCGAGGAGCCCGTGACGTACGTCGAAACTCGCACGCCCAGCAGACTCACGACTACGCCCGCGACGACGAACAGCGCCAGTCGCGTGCCCGGCAGGAGGACGATACGCTCGACGGTGAGACTCCCCAACTCGGCGTGAGGCACGACCAGCGGCGGCACGTACTCCTCGCGCTGGAGGAAGTACGCCGAGAACCCGCGGACGACCAGCCCGACCGCCAGCACGCCGAACGGGAGGTTCAGGTAGGAGTGGCGGAGGCGGTCGTTGCGGATGACCTCGTCCAGCAGGCGGCCGGTCGAGGCGGTCACGGCCGCGGCCGCCAGCCACGGCACGCTGGCGAACGCGAACGCCATCGCGGGCATCAGGACGCCCCCCGTGGGCGCGGAGGGGTCAGAGACCCGGAGCGCCCCGGCGAAGACGCCGATGAGCGACAGGCCCGCCGCGACGACGTAGGTGACGATGGAGACCCGCCCGGAGTACAGCGCGTCCTTGGCCTCGCCGGGCACGTCGGCCACGTAGTCGTCCACGCCGAGTCCCTTGTAGAGGACGAACAGGCCGATGACCGCCGTGATTGACGCGACCGCCAGCGCCGGGCCGAACGCCATCAACAGGATAGGGAAGGCGAGCATGGCGATGCCGACCGGGACGAGGACGGTCTGGCGCAACTCCTCGTCGGCGAGGAACTGCTTGAGGAGGTAGTAGGTCGATTCGATGTCGCGGGCCTGCCGGACGACCACCCTATCGACCGCATCGACCGTGACGCGGCTCTCGATGATGGGGACCAGTCGCTCGTCTTGGGCGCTGTCGATGACGACCACCGCGGAGTCGGGGTCGTACTCGGCGATGAGCGAGTCCATCTGGTCGGCGACCGCGCGGTCCCGGCCGACCATCGTCTCGGCCGCGCCGGAGATGACCGCCACCGTGACCTCCTCGTCGCCGTCCCGCAGGTCGCGGGCCACCCGCAGGGATTCGAGCAGACAGTTGACGCTGGCGTCCTCGGGGTCTGCGAGACCGACCTCGGTCACGAGCGACCGAACCGCCTCCCACCCCGCGACGGGCGTGTCGAGACCGGTCTTGGTTCCGATGTCGTCGTCCCGATCGACGCACACTACCAGCGTACTCATGTCGCGTATCTGAATCCAGACGGTCGGGCGTTAAAAACCCTCGTGCTTGCTCGACTCGGACGAGGAGTTCCGATTTCGCGAGAAGCCTCGCCGCGGCGTCGGTTCACAGCCGAGTCAGACTCGCCAAACTCGCCGCGACGCCGTGGCCGACTTTCCGCCCGGCACCGCGGGCGTAGTGCTGGACGCTCCGGTGGAGTGGTTGTCGTCGCCCGTACACGTCGGCGTCGCCGTCGGCCAGCGCCGCCACGATGGTCTCGCTGTCGAGGTCCCGCTTCGAGGAGGCCTCGATAGTGAGTTCGGTGTACGCGCGACCGATGTACTTCGCGGAGTGGGCGTCGCTGGCGGCGACGCCGGGGTAGTCGTTGCGGGCGGCGAACTGGCGAGCGCGCCGGTTCCGGTAGCCCGTGAAAATCCACGCGTTGTACACCTCGATGGCGTCGCAGTCGGTGATGCGACCCCGACGGACGCCGTGGCGGGTGCGCTGGAACGGGTGTGGAACGACCGCGACGCCGCCCTCCTCGCGGATCTCCGCGACCGTCTCGTCGAGCGGTCGGTGCGGCTCGGGGCGCTCGGTGACGCCGATGGCGAGCAGATGGCCCGCGGCGGTCGAGACCTCGACGCCCGGGATGCCGACGAGGCCGTACTCGGAGGCGAGTTCGGCCGCGCGAAGCGACTCCCGGATGGTGTCGTGGTCGGTGACGACGATGCCGTCGAGGCCGATGTCGCTGGCCTGTGCGAGCAGTAGCTCGACCGGCTCGTGGCCGTCGTAGGAGCCCTCCGAGTGAACGTGAGGGTCTATCGTCACCGAGAGTTGGGAGGACATTTGCATCCCCTTACGCCCGAAACCTCAAAAGTGCGGCCCTCGAAAAACTGACAGTACGAGGATGAGCGACGGGAAGATAGACGAGGAGGCGGGTGGAGACGAGTCGAGTCAGCGAGTGGCCGACGATGGAGCGAGCGACGAGGAGACGAGCGGGGAAGCGACGGTGGCGGTGACGCTCGAATCCGAGGAGTGGTACGTCCTGACGAACTGGCTCCGCGAGCGCGAGAACAGCCTCCAGTACGCGCTCCGATCGAAGTCCGACGAGTGGGCGTTCGTCCACGATCTCCGGCGAGGAGTCGAGCGCCAGCGCGGCGGCGATTCGGAGACGGCGGACGACCCGGAGACGACGGACGACCCGGAGACGACGGGCGACGCCGAGATTGCGGACGCCGCCGAGACCGCGGGCGTCACCGAGACCGTCTCGCTCACCGACCGACAGATGCGCTATCTCTCGTCGTTCCTCCGCAAACGAGCGCGGAAACTACTCCTCCTGCCGTGGCGCGACCGCGAGCGCCGGGACGTAATTCACCTCAGAGACCACTTGCTCTCGTCGGCCGAGCGCGGCCAGCGGACCGAGGACCGTTAGTCGGCGTCGGCCGGGTCCACGACCTCGCCGGACTCGACGTTCACGCCCACCCTGTCGCAGATGTCCGAGAGCGGGCACTCGTCCAGTCCGTCCAGACAGGCGGGTTTCCGGGCCGAACAGTACTCGCGGCCGAACTGGATGCTCGCCGTATGGCCGAACCCGCACTTCTCGCCGGGGACTTCCCGCTCCAGCACCGCCCGGACCTCCTCGTGGTCGGCGTCGGCGGGCGCGATGCCGAGTCGCCGGTAGATGCGGTGGACGTGGGTATCGACGGGGAAGACGCCCGCCTGCCCGCCAGCGAACAGCAACACGCAGTCGGCGGTCTTGGGACCGACACCGCCCATGTCGAGGAGGGCCGCCCGAACTTCCGCCGGGTCCTCCTCGCGGACGAAGGCGTCGAAGTCGGCGGCGCTCCCGTACTCGTCTAGCACGCGGTCGGCGACCGCAGTCAGTACCTCCGCCTTCCGGTTGTAGAGGCCCGCGGACCGAATCGTGTCCGCGAGTTCGTCGTGTCGCGCGGCGGCCAGTGCCGCGGCGAGGTCTCTCTCTGTTGCATCGTATCGCTCCATCAGCGCGTCGTGAGCCGGTTGGCTCGCCACGTCGCTGGTGTTCTGGCTCAGGACGGTCCGAACCAGACACTCGAAGGCGTCGCGCCCGCCGTAGGTCTTCTGCCAGTACATGCCGCCGAGTCGGTCTACGACCTCCTCGGCGCGCGTGGCGGCCTCGCCGGGGGCGAACTCGGCGGCCGCGCTCGCCTCGGCGTCGCCGCCGCTGATGTTCTCCGCGGGTTCGGCGCGCGCCGCGGCGTCGGCGCTCTCGGCGGCCCCGTCGCCGGATTCGACGCTCTCCGCCGGGTCGGCGTCGGACTCGTCGGTCATGGACGGGAGTGGGGACCGAATCGGATTAAAACGGTCGGCTGTCGGCTACTCGCGCTCGACAGTCAGGGTCACGGTCAGGTCGGCCCCGTCGGCCAGCGCCGCCACGAGGTCCCGGTCGAAGCCCTCGGCCGCGAACTCCGCGCCGACCAGAATCGTCCGGTCGTCCACGTAGTCGCTGGTCCGACCCACCGCGCTCCGGTCGCTCTCGAAGGTCAGGTCCGGGTGGCCGCGCCCGACCACGGTCTCGACGTACTCCTCGGTCTCGAAGTGTGCGGTGATGGTCGCGTCGGCGTGCTGGCAGGCCGCGACGAACTCCTCGGCGAAGTCGGCGGGCGCGCGGTCGGCCTCGATACCGAGGATGCAGTCGCCCGCGGGCGTCAGATAGTCGTCGGTCGTCACCTCGAAGGTACTCGCGTGGGCGGCCGAGACGTTCTCGTGACCCTGCGCGTGGACGACTTCCGTCGTATTGGTCGATTCGTTCATGCAGGTCGGTTTCGGGACCAAGTACTTCAGGGCCGTCTTTCGGACCGACGCCGAGGAGGTCGCTCGGTCGGTCGCCGTTTCGGGGACGACTTCGGCAAGACTCTCCGGAGGTTACTGTCCGAGACAGGGTCGCTTCAGAAGGCTTTTGATTTGGCATGGGTTACCGGCTAGTTAGGAATGCCAGACGACCTGAACTGGGCCATCGGCGGAGAGGCCGGCGATGGGATCGACTCTACCGGGAAAATCTTCGCGCAAGCGCTTTCCCGCGCAGGACGGCACGTTTTCACTTCAAAGGACTTCGCGTCCCGAATCCGCGGCGGCTACACCGCCTACAAGATTCGGAGTTCGACCGACCGCGTCGAGAGCGTCGTGGACCGCCTCGACATCCTCGTCGCGCTGACCGAGCGCACCATCGACGAGAATCTGGACGAACTCCACGACGATTCGGTCATCATCTACGACGGTGAGCGCACCGAGATGGAGGACGTGGAGATTCCGGGCGACATGACCGGGCTGTCTGTGCCCCTCCAGCGCCTCGCCGAGGAGGCGGGCGGTGCCATCATGCAGAATATCGTCGCACTCGGTGCGGCCTGCGAGGTCACGAACTTCCCCATCGAGAACCTCGACTCCGCGCTGGAGAAGAAGTTCGGCAACAAAGGCGAGTCCATCGTCTCGAACAACAAGGAGGCCGCCCGCAAGGGCCAAGAGTTCGTCGCCGACGAGTACGATTACGAGTTCGACTACGACCTCGACACGACCGACAACGACTACGTTCTGCTGAACGGCGACGAGGCCATCGGCATGGGCGCAATCGCGGCCGGATGCCGCTTCTACGCCGGATACCCCATCACGCCCGCGACCGACGTGATGGAGTATCTGACCGGCCGCATCGAGCAGTTCGGCGGCGAAGTCGTCCAAGCCGAGGACGAACTCTCTGCCATCAACATGGCGCTGGGCGCGGCCCGCGCCGGTGCGCGCTCGATGACCGCCACGTCCGGGCCGGGCATCGACCTGATGACCGAGACGTTCGGACTCGTCGCGACCAGCGAGACGCCGCTGGTCATCGCCGACGTGATGCGTTCGGGTCCCTCGACCGGGATGCCGACCAAGCAGGAGCAGGGCGACCTCAACATGACGCTGTACGGCGGCCACGGCGAGATTCCGCGGTTCGTCGTCGCGCCGACCAACGTCGGCGAGTGCTTCCAGAAGACCATCGAGGCGTTCAACCTCGCCGAGAAGTACCAGACGCCGGTCTTCCTGCTGGCGGACCTCTCGATGGCCGTCACCGAGCAGACCTTCGAACCGGAGGTCTTCGACATGGACGCGGTCGAAATCGACCGCGGGAAAATCGTGGACGACGACGAGGTCGAGGCGTGGACCGACGAGCGCGACCGCTTCCAGCCTCACTTCTCGACGGCCGACGGCGTCAGTCCGCGCGCGCTCCCCGGCACGGAGAACGCCGCCCACATGTCCACCGGTCTCGAACACAACGCGTTGGGTCGCCGGACCGAGGACACCGACGTTCGCATCGAGCAGGTGGACAAGCGCAATCGGAAGGTCGAGACCGCCAAGGAAGAGGAGGACTGGAGTCCGCGGGAGTTCGGCAACCCCGACTCGGACAATCTGGTCATCTCGTGGGGGTCGAACGAGGGCGCGATGCGCGAAGCCCTCGACTACCTCGACGACGAAGAGATCGACGTTCGGTTCCTCTCGGTGCCCTACATCTTCCCGCGGCCCGACCTCAGCGACGACATCGAGGCCGCCGACGAGGTAATCGTCGTCGAGTGTAACGAGAGCGGACAGTTCGCCGACCTGCTGGAACACGACGCACTTACCCGCGTCAAGCGCGTGAACAAGTACAACGGCGTCAGGTTCAAGGCCGACGAACTGGCAGACGAAATCGAGGCGGCACTCCAGAGCGAGGAGGTTACAGCATGAGTTCAGAGGTTAGATTCACGGACTTCAAATCCGACAAGCAGCCGACGTGGTGTCCGGGTTGCGGGGACTTCGGCACGATGAACGGCATGATGAAGGCGCTGGCGAACACGGGCAACGACCCCGACAACACCTTCGTCGTGGCGGGCATCGGTTGTTCCGGCAAAATCGGCACCTACATGCACAGCTACGCGCTCCACGGCGTCCACGGCCGCGCGCTCCCCGTCGGGACGGGCGTCAAGTTGGCCAACCCCGACCTCGAAGTGATGGTCGCGGGCGGCGACGGCGACGGCTACTCCATCGGCGCGGGCCACTTCATTCACGCGGTCCGCCGGAACGTGGACATGACCTACGTGGTCATGGACAACCGCATCTACGGGCTGACCAAGGGCCAAGCCTCGCCGACTTCGCGCGAGGACTTCGAGACGAGTACGACCCCCGAGGGACCGAAACAGCCGCCGGTCAACCCCCTCGCCTTGGCGCTCTCGGCGGGCGGGAGCTTCATCGCCCAGTCGTTCTCCACGGACGCCCAACGGCACACCGAAATCGTCCAGAAGGCCATCGAACACGACGGCTTCGGCTTCGTGAACGTCTTCAGCCCGTGCGTGACGTTCAACGACGTGGACACCTACGACTACTTCCGGGACTCCATCGTGGACTTGGACGAGACCGACCACGACCCGACCGACCGCGACGCGGCGAAGACGAAGATTCTCGACGCCGACAAGGAGTATCAGGGCGTCCTCTACCAGAACGAGGAGTCCGTCCCCTACTCGGACCTCCACGGCCTCGACTCCAACATGGCCGAGATTCCGGACGGCGCGCCCGAGGGCGCGATGGACCTCGTCCGCGAGTTCTACTGACGGAGCGGTTTTCGGTTGCTGGACTCTCTTCTCGTCTTCTTCGTCCGGGCAGTCGCGCCTCGATTTCCAGCGGCAGTGCCGACCGTCGGCGGTCGCGAGTGCGAGATGGTCGGATAAATTCTTCCCCGCTATATCTTTTCGAGGTGAGTCACGGCGCACCTCTCTGCACCCCGTGTCGCCGTGACGTTCCGGTCGCTGGCGTCGTTGAGCCAAATCCGAGACCGGCCCCACAAAGCGTAACTTCGGTTGCGTCGTGGCGTCGTCCATGCATCGACGGGAGCTACTGGGGGCCGTGGGGACGGGAGCCGTCGGAGTGGCAGGCCTCCTCGGGACGGGAGCGCGGGGCGCGGGACAGGAAACCGAGACGGCCGCGACGACGACAGCGGAGACGACGAGCGAGGATGGAGGATTCGACGGTATCGAGTCGTCGGCCGACCGACCCTTCGCGACGATTTCGGTCGGGACGCGGGCGAACGTAGTGAGGTCGGAGAACAACCGACCGCACGCGATTCGGGTCTGGAACGACAGCGACCGGGCGCGAGCGATTCGTCTTCGACTGGCGCGAGGTGGCGGTTCGGGCGGTTCGGACGAGTCGAGCGAGTCGGATAAGTCGAGCGCGGCGCTCGACCGGCGCGTCGAGTTCCCCGCAGACGGGTATCTGACGGTTCGGCTCCTCGAACCCGGCGACTACGCGCTGACTGTGCGGCCCGGCGACGGCACGGGAGAGGGCGGGATGGGAGGAGTCGCGACGACGGCGACCGCAACAGCGACTGCGGTGGGTTCGACCATCGAGGTTCCGCGCTCGCGGTTCGACTGCAACGACTCGCGGACCGACGTGCGCGTCGCGTCCGACGGCGCGGTCCGGTCGGTCACGACCGCGACCGAAATCGGTTGTCCGCCAGAGGAGGTCGGCCGAACGTTCACCGCCTTCCGGGGGTCCTGCGGGTCCGCCGACGATGCTGGCGTCTCGTTCACGGACGGACTGGTCGAGGTCTCGGGGTCGATTCGAGTGCCGAACCCTTGCTATGGCGCACGATTGGCCGACGTGTCGATTCCGGACGCCGACACCCTCCGGGTTACGGTCGCCGCGACCGACCCGAGCGGCGGAGTTTGCGTCCAGTGCGTCGGGAGCGTCGAGTACGCCGCCGACCTTCGATTCCGCGACAGCGTGCCGCGGACCGTCGAAGTGGTCCACCGGCGCGGCGGGGAGTCTGCGGTGGTCGCGACGGCGACCCGTGGCGGTTCGTCTGGCGACGTGACGACGAGTGAATGAGATTTAGAAGACATATATTCAACCTCCGTATTATTAATTTTCTAGTATAAAATTAAGAAAAATACAAGTAGGGCCGATGTAAACACAGGAGCGTATGTCGGAGAAAGCGCAAGCAGATACGGAAGAGAGTGGTACCGGTCGCCGAAACCTCCTCCAGCTGGCCGCGCTTGCGGGACTTCCGCTCGCGGCGTCGGGAACCGCCTCGGCGGCTACCGACCACGACCATCTCGGCGAGTTCTGGCAGGACACGAACCTCGGCGAGACCGGTCTCACAATCGAGGTCGGAAGCTCGAACACGATGATTCTGCGGAACGACTATTACGGAAACAACATGCAGGTCATCAACAACGATGGGGACGCTATCTTCGCGTACTCGGCCAACGAGAAGGCCATCGACGCGAGCGGGAAGGTGTACGTAGACGGTAACCTCGAAGTGACCGGGCAGAAGAACTTCGTCCAGACGGTCGATACGGCCGACGGCCGGAAGGAGGTCGCCTACACCGCCGTCGAAGCCGACCAAGCTCAGACCGAGACCACCGGCGTCGCCGAACTCGACGGCGGTCGCGCAGAAATCGACCTCCCCGAACACTTCGGCATGGTCACGTCGGACGACGAAGACCTCGTCGTGCAACTGACGCCCTACGAAATCGACGTTCCCGGTCTCGCGGTCACCGAGCGAACGACCGACCGAATCGTGGTCGAGTCCCGCGACGGGACCGGTGACTTCGAGTTCTCTTACACGGTTCGCGGCGTCCGCGAGGGCTACGAGGAGACCGAAGTCGTTAGCGACTCGGAGTGAACCGAACGGCAGTCACGTATAAGCAAATAGCCGACGTATCCCATCTTTTGCCCGCGTCGGGTCAACAGAATTCCCGTGCGAGTACGTTTGCGTCCGTTTTTTAAGGGAGAGGTGAATACACGCAGTAGAGATGACTGCGGACGAATACGACACCGGCGAGCGGACTTCGCCGAACGACCGGCCGCTGGCCGGTCGTGACCGCGCCGTCGGGGGCGAGGCGGGGAGCGAGGCCGCCCTCCCGGCCGGTTCGCGCGACTGCTTCGACCCCGACCGACTCCTCGGGCCGACCGACGACGCGTCGGTCCGGGAGTTCGGGACAACAACGCCGTCGCCGAATAGCTCCGAGGAGCGACTCTATGTCTGACCACTTCGACGTAGTGATTGCGGGTGCCGGACCGGCGGGCGCACAGTGCGCGCGGGACTTGGCCGAACGGGGCTACGACGTGGTCGTCCTCGAAACCGAGGCCGAAGACGAGTTCCCCGCCCAGAGCAACAAGTCCACGGCCGGGACGTTCCCCTCGATGATGGGGTCGTTCGGCATCCCGGACGACGTGGTGATGAACTACACCGACGACGTGGTGCTAGAATCGCCCAACAACCACTACGTGCGCCACCAGCCCGGTGCGGTCCTCGAATTTGCGGACTTCAAGAACTTCCTCGTGGAGGACGCCCGCGAGGACGGTGCCGAGTACTGGTTCGACGCCCGCGTCTCCAAGCCCATCATGGACGACGGCGACATCGTCGGCGTCCGGTTCAACGGCGACCGAGAGGTTTACGCCGATGTCGTCATCGACGCGACCGGTCCGGCCGCCCCGCTGGCCAAGGACCTCGGCGTGACCGGTCTCGAACGCGAGCATCAGGCCATCGGCGTGGAGTACGAGCTAGAGGGCATCGACATCGACGCCGACGGCTACGCCGACCTCACCGACGCGATGATGCTCCGACTCGACCACGAACTCGCGCCGGGCGGCTACTCGTGGATATTCCACACGGGCGAGGACACCGCGAAGGTCGGACTCTGCTACATCCAGAACGAGGCCCACCGCGACTACGCCAAGGACGGCATGAGCATCGACGGCTACCTCCAGTACTGGCTGGACAACGACCCGCGATTCGCGGACGCCGAGCGCATCGAAGGGAAGCAACACCGCGGGTCGGCCCACATCCAGATGCCCGACGGCTTCAGTACGGACAACTTCATGGCCGTCGGCGACACGGTGCCGACCATCGACCCCCTGTGGGGCGAGGGCATCCACACTTGCATGAAGTCGGGCCGGATGGCGGCGGTCACCGCCGACCGGTGTTTCATGTCGAGCGACCGGGACACCTCCGCGGAGAAGCTGTCTATCTACGACGACCTCTGGCACGAACGCGTCGCCCCGAAGATGCGGCGGCGACTCCTGATGACCCAACTGCTCTATCTCGTGCCCAACCACCGCTACGACACGCTCATCCGGGACCTCAATCGCGTGGACGCCGACGCGCTCCGGAAGGCCAACACCGGGAGCATCCGGGGCATCCTGAAGCTGATTCACACCGACGACATCCCCATCTTGGCGCAGTTCGCCAAGGAACGACTTCTCTGAGGTCTCGGGCGGAGAAGCGTCGTTGGTCACGGCCGACTGGAAGCGGGGTCCGCCCGGTCTCAGAGCGTCAGCCAGTAGAGGCCGTGGATGAGTATCGGCACGACGAGATTCCGGGTCCGTTCGTAGGGGATAGTAAAGGAGAGTCCGCCGACCGCCGTCAGGAGAAGCGAACTCACGCCGCCCGACAGCAGGAAGTGCATCCCTCCGAACAGCAGCGCGCTGATCGAGACCGTTCCGACGAACCCGAAGGCGTCCCGGAGTTTGGCCTGTAGCACCCCGCGATACAACAGTTCCTCCGCGGGAGCCATCACCCCGAACAACAGGACCGTTCCGGGGAGTATCAGAACCGGGTTCCCGGCCAGAAGTTCCCACGTGGCGAGGCCAGCGGCGTGGTGTCCCGTCGATAGACCGGCGGCCGACACCGCGACCCTGCCCAGCGAGGTCAGCGCCTCGTACGCGAACGGGCCGACGAGTATCCAGCCGACCCCTTCGCGGGTCGGGACCCCGACCCGAATGCTCGCGCGGAGGTCGCTCCGCCACCCGAGGTAGACGCCCGCGAGCGCGAGCATTCCGGGTTGGACGAGATACCCCGAGAGGAGGGCGTCGAGCGCGGAGTTCGGCGACGCGACCGCACCATACACGTTCGACATGAGGAGGGCGGAGACGAGTCCCGCGATTGCGCCGCCGAGGGCGACACCAGTGGCGCTGCATACCGCCCCGAACCGAGGAGGGGTCCGGGTGACGAACCGCTCGCGGAGGGTCGAAGAATCGGCGTCGGATTCCATACTCCGTCTCGAGTGTTGTGTGTCAAACTTTTTGGGATATCCTGCGGGGGACCGCCCGCTCCGGGAGGCGGCCGGGCGGTCGGCGCTACTCTCTACCGAACTCCCGCTTGACGGCCTGTCGGTCTATCTTCGAGGGGCCGGAGGTCGGCATCTCGGCGACGAACGCCAGATGGCGCGGGCGCTTGAACCGCGCGAGTTTTCCGTCCAAGAAGTCGGTCAGTTCCTCGAGGGTCAGCGACTCGTCGCCCTGCACGACCGCCTTGCCGACCTGCCCCCACTGGTCGTCGGCGACCGGCACGACGACGACCTCCTCGACCTTCGGGTGGTCGGCGATGCGGTCCTCGACGGCGGCGGGATAGACGTTCTCGCCGCCCGAGACGTACATGTTCTTCTTCCGGCCCTCGATGTAGAAGTAGCCCTCGTCGTCGCGGCGCGCGAGGTCGCCGGTCGAGACCCACCCGGCGGAAGCCGGGTCTTCCGAGCCTTCGCCCGCTTCGCTCGCGGAGACGCCGCCGAACGTCTCGGCGGTCTCGGCCTCGTTGCGCCAGTAGCGGTCGGCGGCGTGGGGACTCGCCAGTTCGAGTTCGCCGATTTCGCCCGCCGGGAGTTCTCGGCCCTCGTCGTCGGCGACTCGGGCGTCGGCGTGCATCACGGGGACGCCCACGCTGTCGGCCTTCTCGCGGGGCCAGCCGTCGGGCATCGTGAAGTTGTTCGGGCCGCACTCGGTCAGCCCGTAGCCCTGCGAGAGGTCCACGTCTCTCTCCCACCACTCCTCCATGACGGACTCGCGGCAGGGACCGCCGCCCGACTTGGCGAACCGGAGCGTCGAGAGGTCGGTATCCGCCCAGTCGTCGTGTCGAGTCATCATCCGGAGGACCGCGGGGACGGCCACGAGAACCGTCGCGCCCTCCGATTCCACGAGGTGTAGGACCTCGCTCGGTTCGAATTCGCGGGCAATGACGACCGTCGCGCCGAGGTGGAACAGCGGGAGCGTCAGGACGTTCCAGCCGCCGGTGTGGAACATGGGGAACACCATCGGCGTCACGTCCTCGGGGCGCAGGCCCCACGCCGTGATGGTGTTGAACGAGTTCCAGAGGAGCGACCCGTGGGTCAGGACGGTCTCCTTGGGAACCCCGGTCGAACCGCCGGTGTGGAGAAAGAGATGCGGGTCGTCCATCGACACGTCGGCGGTCTCGACGGGCGAGGAGTCCTCGGGGAGCGCGTCGGTCCACGGGTCGAACGTCGCCCGCGACCCGGACGCCGACGCCTCGGCGTCCGAGTCCGAATCGTCCGCGGACAGCGACAGTATCGAGCAGTCGAACGCGCGGGCCTCGTGGTCCAGCACGTCGGCCGCGAGGTCGGTAAACGGTTCCTCCACGACGAGGAGCGCCGGGTCCACGTCGTTCAGCATCTCGACCAGTTCGCCCGCGGCGAGGCGATGGGAGAGGGGCGCGAGAACCCCGCCGGTCTTCGCCGTGGCGAAAAACAGGTCCACGAGTTCCGGACGGTTGCGCGAGAGGACCGCCACGCGCTCGCCGGTCTCCTCGTCGGCTGTCACGCTTTCGCCGTCCGTCACGCCTTGGTCGTCGGTCACGCCCTCGTCTCGCAGGAGTCGCGCGGTCCGGTTGGCTCGCCGGTCCAACTCGGCGTAGGTGTAGCG
Organism: Halorussus salinus; assembly: GCF_004765815.2. Taxonomy (NCBI): domain Archaea; kingdom Methanobacteriati; phylum Methanobacteriota; class Halobacteria; order Halobacteriales; family Haladaptataceae; genus Halorussus; species Halorussus salinus. The sequence goes on from NZ_ML974127.1 coordinate 646,626, forward strand.
TTCGCCGGTCGTCGCGTCCACCAGTCCGACCGCGTCGGGCGAGAGTTGCGCGCGCTTCTCGCTCCACGCGCCCACCCAGTCGTAGGGGCGCTCGCGGTGGCTAAACATCGTGCAGGAACTCCGCGAGGCGGTCGTTCACGTCCTCGGCCTGCTCGATGAAGAAGAGATGCGACCCCTCCTCGAAGATAGCGAGTCGAGCGTTCGGCAGGCCCCCGTCCAGTAGGTCGGCGTTCCCGACCGGAAGCACTCGGTCTGCGGTCCCGTGCGCGACGAGCGTTGGCGCGTCGATTTGGTCCAGTCGGTCGCTCGCGTCGAACTGCGCGACGGCGGCGGCCTGCGCTTCGCGGCCCGCGTCGCTCGCGTCGCCCGCCAATCGCCAGTCCACGATATCCGCGACGAGGTCGTCGTTCGCCTCCCAGAACTCGTCGGTCATCGCGGGTTCCATCTTGTACCGGATGGTCTCGCGCTCGTCGGCCTCCTCGGGCACGCCGAACATCCGGGCTTGGGTCTCCTCGGGGGTCGGTATCGCGTCGTCGCCGCCGGGACTGGTGCAGAGCAGGACGAGGGATTCGGCTCGGTCGTAGTCGAGTGCGTACTGCTGGGCTATCATCCCGCCCATGCTCGCGCCGACGACGTGGGCGCGCTCGGCGTCGGCCGCGTCGAGGACCGCTTCGAGGTCGCTTGCCATCTGTGCGACGGTGTACGGGCCGTCCGGTTCGTCGGAGTCGCCGGTCCCGCGGTTGTCCCAGACGACGACCCGGTAGCCCTCCTCGGCGAGTCGGTCTCGCTGCCAGCGCCACATCCACCGGCCGTAGCCCAGTCCCTCCACGAGGACGACCGTCTCGGCGTCGCCTTCCCGGTCCTCCGAGTCGGCGTCGTCCTCCTGATTCCCGTCCGGGTCGGTAGTCTCGTAGTAGAGTGAAACCCCGTCGTTGTCCGCGTAAGGCATGATGGAAGCCACGAAGGAGTCCGCCTTGAAATCCCTGTTTCACATGTTAACCTCCGGATTGATTCACCAGCGGGCGCGAGTTCCACCATGCCCGTCGCAACTCTCGACGACACCGCGGAGGCGAGTCTGACAGTCACAGAGGAGACCATCGACGCCTACGCCGACCTGACCGGCGACGACAACCCCATCCACCGCGACGACGAGTACGCCGCCGAGACGTTCTTCGGCGGCCGGGTCGCCCACGGGATGCTCTCGGCGGGCGTCGTCAGCGCCGCGCTCGCGGACCTCCCCGGCGACATCGTCTACCTCTCGCAGGACCTCGACTTCGAGAATCCGGTCCGGCCCGGCCAGACCGTGACCGCGACGGTGACTGTCGAGGAGGACTTGGGCGACGACAGGCTTCGAGTCGAGACGATTGCCGAAACCGAAGACCAGCAGGCTCTCTCTGGCGAAGCTATCGTCATGTCAGTACCACACGAGAGCGAGTGACCGACCTTCTTCGCTCGACTCCACTTGCCACGTCGGCGCACGCTGGCGCGGCCTCACGGTTCGAGGCCGCGCCAACCGCGCGAGGGACGAGGACCGCAACGAAGTGAGGACCGCAGTCGGTTGGGGAGGGTGTGGCCCGCGGTCCGGTTGCGGTGCGGTAGACTCCTTTGCTCAAGCCTGAAGCTAGCTTTCCTCTGTTACTTTCGGTTACGAGACCGGTCGAATACTCCCGACAGAGACTACTACTCTCGATAGAAGCGGAAAACCGACAGAAAACCGAAGAACGAGCGATTTTCAGTACGACTTCGCGAAGTACGCCGTCTCGCAGGCCTCGTCGCCGCAGACGCCACACTCGTCGCCGATCGGCTCCTCGTCGCGGTCCATCGGGAGCATCACGATTTCGGCGGCGATCTCCTCTTTGATGACCTGCTCGCAGGCTTGGTCGCCACACCACGGCGTCTTGACGTAGCCGCCGTGCTGGCCGATGGTCCCGAGGATTTGGGAGGTCTCGTAGGCCTCGCGCACGTTCTCCTCCAGATTCTCCTTGGCGGCGTCGTAGAGCTTCGCGTACACTTGGTCGAAGTGACTCCGGATGGTCTCGCCGACGTTCTCGCGGTCCTCCACGGTGTCCTCGCCGTCGGGTCGGTGGACGACGGTCAACTCGTCGTCTTCGACCTCGTTGGGACCGATTTCGACGCGGACGGGGACGCCCTTCAGCTCCCACTCGTTGAACTTGAAGCCGGGATTACGCTCGTCGCGGTCGTCCAACTCGACGCGCACGTCGGCGTCTTCGAGGTCGTCGGCGACCTCCTCGGCGTAGTCGAGTACCTCCTCGCGGTTGTCTTCGTTCCAGATGGGGACGATGACGACCTGCTCGGGCGCGATTTCGGGCGGGCAGACGAACCCTTGGTCGTCGGAGTGGGTCATGATGAGCGCGCCGAGCGCGCGCCACGAGAGGCCCCACGAGGTCGTGTGGGCGACCGCTTCCTCTTCCTCCTCGTCGGTGTAGGTCAGGTCGTAGGCCTCCGCGAAGCCCTGCCCGAGATAGTGGGAGGTACCGCCTTGGACGGACTTGCCGTCGGGCATCAGCGCCTCGACGGTCGTCGTGGTGTCCGCGCCGGGGAACTTGTCGTGGGGCGGCTTGCGGCCGCGCATGACCGGGATGGCCAGCACGTCCTCGTAGAGGTTCTCGTACTGGTCGAGGCGGGTCATCGTCTCGTCCCACGCCTCGTCCTCGCTCTCGTGGGCGGTGTGGCCCTCCTGCCAGAGGAACTCCTTGGTCCGGAAGAACGGCTTGGTCTCGGTGGCCTCCCACCGGATGACGCTACACCACTGGTTCAGGCGCAGGGGCAGGTCGCGGTGGCTCCGCACCCAGTCGCTCATGAACGGCGTGATGATGGACTCGCTGGTGGGTCGGAAGGCGAGGCGCTCTTCCAGTTCGTCGTGGCCGCCGTGCGTGACCCACGCGACCTCGGGGTCGAACCCTTCCACGATGTCACTCTCGCGTTCGAGGAAGCTCTCGGGGATGAGCGCGGGGAAGTAGGCGTTCTGCGCGCCGGTCTGCTTGAACTTCTCGTCCAAGTGGTCCTGAACGCCCTCCCAGAGGGCGTAGCCGCGAGGACGGGTGACGATGAACCCGCCCATCGGCGCGTAGTCGGCGAGTTCGGCCTTCGTGACGACTTCCGCGTACCAGTCTCCGGGATTGTACTCTTTCCGCTCGGTGATGCCGAGTTCTTGCTCGTCGTCGCTCATTGACTACTGGTTTCTTCGATGTGGTCTTAAAGGCGATGAAGCTGTGGGAACAGTTCGAGGGGCGGAAAATCCGGCCGGAGACGAGAGTACTCCGCGGACAGGAACTACTCGCCGCACGCCGGACGGGTAGGCGAACGGCGAGGAGACCGCGAGCGACGGCGACGCTCAGAAGTCGCGGGGCAACGAGTCCCCGAGGAGTCGCCGGGCGTTCTTGTCGAAGACCTTCCGCATGGCGTCCTCGGGCACGTCGAGGGTCAGAATCTCCATGACGGCGACGTTAGGGTGGGAACTCGGGGCACCGCTCCCGAACAGCACGCGGTCGGGATGTTCCATCATCGCCCGTTCCAAGAGGTCCCGATACCGGACGTAGCTCGTGTCGAGATAGCAGTCGTCGTGGTGTTCGAGGAGGTCCACCGCCTCGGCCATCAGGTCCCGGTCGAGCGGGTGGCCGCCGAAGTGAGCCAAGACGACCGGCAACGACCGCGAGAGGAGGGCCTCCTCGGCCGCGGCGGGCGCGAACCCCTCGCCGCCGTGGACGAGAACGGGGAGGCCGACCTCCTCTAACTGGTCTAGGGTCTCGTCGTCGGGCAGGCCGTCCTCGGCGGGGTTCAGCTTGAACCCGTGGAAGCGGTCGTCGTAGGCGTACTGCTCTACGTCCTCCGGCGAGGTGTGGTGGTCCTTCCGACGCGCCGTGAGGTTGCGCAACCGCGACGAGGCCCGGTCGGCGGGGTCGCGCGGGCCGTTGATGCGAGCGAACGCGAGGAACGGTCGGTCCACGCTCCGCCGGGCGACGGCGTTGTTCGCGCTGACGTAACTGCCGCCGTCGCGCGCGCCGGGGAACACCACCGACCGGACGACGCCCGCTTGATGCATCTCTCGTTCTAACCTGTCGGGACTGATGGCCCGCCCGCGGGTCTGGACGCCCCCGGCGTCTGCGTCGAGGCGCGCGTGTACGTCCACCACCCGGAAGCGATGCTCCAACTCCAGCATCGTATCGGGGTTCGGAATTACCCTATTTTTTACTGTCGGTTGGGTGCGTCGCGGACCGAAAGAACAGAAAGCGGTCGGGAGACTATCCGCGGAACGCTCGGGAACTCACTCCAGATCGAAGCGGTCGAGAGTCATCACTTTGTGCCACGCGTCCACGAAGTCCTGCACGAACTTCTCCTCGGCGTCGTCGGCCGCGTAAACGTCTGCGAGGGCGCGGAGTCGGGAGTGGGACCCGAAGATGAGGTCCACGCGCGAGGCCTTCCACTCGACATCGCCCGTCTCGCGGTCGCGGACCTCGAAGACTTCACTGTCTTCCGAGACCGGTTCCCACTCGTAGCTCATGTCCAGCACGTTCGCGAAGAAGTCGTTGGTCAGCGTCTCCGACTCGTCGGTGAAGACGCCGAGGTCGGACTGCTGGTAGTTCGCGCCCAGCGTCCGCATGCCGCCGAGGAGAACCGTCATCTCGGGCGGGGTCAGGTCCAGCAGGTCCGCCTTGTCCACCAGCAGTTCCTCCGCCGGTTCGTCGACGCCGCTCTCGACGTAGTTGCGGAAGCCGTCCGCCTTCGGCTTGAGCGCCTCGAAGGACTCGATGTCGGTCTGCTCGTCGGAGGCGTCCACGCGACCCGGCTCGAAGGGAACCGTCACGTCGTACCCGGCGTCTGCCGCCGCCTGCTCGACGGCCGCGTTGCCGCCCAGCACGATGAGGTCCGCGAGCGAGACCCGCGTGTCGTCGGATTGGGAGTCGTTGAACTCCGCCTGAATCCCTTCGAGGGTCTCCAGCACGGTCTCCAGCTCTGCTGGCTCGTTCACTTCCCAGCTCTTCTGGGGTTCGAGTCGGATGCGGGCACCGTTCACGCCACCGCGCTTGTCGCTGTCGCGGTACGTCGAGGCCGCCGCCCACGCGGTCTTGACCAACTGGGAGACCGAGAGGTCCGAGTCGAGAATCTCCTCTTTGAGGTCGGCGGCGTCGTCCTCGCCAATGAGGTCGTAGTCGGCGTCGGGGAGCGGGTCCTGCCACAGCATCTCCTCGTCGGGGACTTCCGGGCCGACGAGTCGCTCGGGCGGTCCCATGTCGCGGTGAGTCAGCTTGTACCACGCCTTGGCGAAGTTGATGCCGAACTCCATCGGGTTGTCTTGGAAGCGTTCGAGAATCTCCCGGTAGTCCGGGTCGCGCTTCAGCGCAACGTCCGTCGTGAGCATCATCGGCGTCACGGTGTCGTCGTCGTGGGCCGCCTGCGCGGAGTCGCGAAGCTCCTCGTCCACCGGGAGCCACTGCCACGCGCCGCCGGGGCCTTTCTGGGCCGCCCACTCGTAGTCCAGCAGGTTGTCGATGTAGCCCGAGTCCCACTGGGTCGGGGCCTGCGTCCACGGTCCCTCGATACCGCTGGTGATGGTGTCGCCACCTTTGCCCGAACCGTAGTCGCTCTCCCAGCCGAGGCCCTGCTGCTCGATGGGCGCGGCTTCCGGCTCCGGACCGACGTGTTCGTCGGGGTCGGCGGCACCGTGGACCTTGCCGAACGTGTGTCCGCCAGCGATGAGCGCGACGGTCTCCTCGTCGTTCATCGCCATCCGGCCGAACGACTCGCGGATGTTCTCCGCCGACGCCTCGGGGTCGGGATTCCCGTCCGGGCCTTCCGGGTTCACGTAGATGAGGCCCATGACGGTGGCACCGAGACCCTCTTGGAGTTCGCCGTCCTCGAAGCGCTCGGACGCTTCCATCTCGCTCTCGGGACCCCACCAGACGGCCTCGTCGGGCTTGTAGGCGTCCTCGCGGCCGCCGCCGAAGCCGAACGTCTTGCCGCCCATCGACTCGATGGCGACGTTCCCGGCGAGAATCATCAGGTCGGCCCACGAGAGTTTCCGGCCGTACTTCTGCTTGACCGGCCAGAGCAGTCGGCGAGCCTTGTCGAGGTTCGCGTTGTCCGGCCAACTGTTGAGCGGCGGGAGGCGCTGGGCACCCTCGGATGCGCCGCCCCGGCCGTCGCTGGTGCGGTAGGTACCGGCGCTGTGCCACGCCATTCGGATAAAGAGCGGCCCGTAGTGGCCGTAGTCGGCTGGCCACCAGTCTTGGGAGGTCGTCATGACCTCCTCGATGTCGTCTTTCACCGCTTCGAGGTCGAGTTTCTCGAACTCCTCGGCGTAGTCGAACTCCTCGCCCATCGGACCCACTTGCTGGGCGTTCTGGTCGAGTACGTCCAAATCCAACTGATTCGGCCACCAGTCGTGGTTAGACCTTTGCATCGTCCGACGGTTACCACTTTCGCATATTAAGATTTTCTACTTCGATAACGAAGTCTTCGCTACGACCAAAGTATTCTTCGGAATTGATGAACCACCTTTGGGCAGTGGACTCGTGTGGGGTGTTCGGCACGTCCGACGAGACAGGTCCCCGATTTCGGTTTCGAGGGAACAAAGGGGTTTGACTTCGGCCCGTGGTCGTGAGGGTGAAACGTCACTCGCTCTCGGGCGGTCGCGTTAACTTTGGTGCGAATTGTACCAGACGGCGAAGGCTTACAACTACGATTTAGCGGTTCTGGCGACCAGTTCCCCGTGGTATGCAAAACGATTAGGGACACCGCGACGATATGTACGCGGGGCGGAACCTGATGTCAGAAAACGGGGAAAACGGGAGCGACGCGGGCGACGACCGGGACGAGGAGAGCGAGCGCGACGACCGGCGAGACCACGGGGACTCGTCGGCGGACCGACCGGCCGAGAGGGTGACGCTCTCGCTCGACGCGACGCTCGAACTCCTCGCTAACCACGACCGGCGGGCCGTCCTCTCGTATCTGCGCGAGGGGTCCGACCGGACTGCGACGGTCGACGAACTCACCGACTATCTCGTCGAGCGACGCACGGTCCGGACCGGCGAGCGACCGGCCCGAAGTCACGTCCGCTCGACGCTCCACCACATCCACGTCCCGAAACTCGTGGACGCGGGCGTGGTCGATTACGACCCTCGCACCGAGGAGGTCCGATATTGGGGAAGCGAGCGACTCGAAACGTGGCACGACCGTATCGAACGCGACGAGGAGTGACCGGCCGCGACGCGGCGCTGGCGGGCTACTCGGGGACGTTTCTCGCGAGCGCGTCGGCCGACTGGTTCGCGCTGGCCGACGGTAGCGACTCGCTATCGAGTTCCTGCTGGGCGGCGACCGTGAGAAGCGGTTCGAGCGTGTTGACGCCGTCGGCGAGCGACACCGCCTCGTCGGTGCCCGAGTACTCGACTACCTCGGCCTCCGAGAGTTTCGGGAGGTGCGTGTGAACCAGCGAAGCCATCGCGCGCTGTCGGTCCTCGGCGAGACCGACGGCGGTGACGGTGTCCCCGAGTTCGCGGACCGACGCCGGGCCTCCTCGTCGGAGGGCGTAGACGACGTGTCGTCGGTACGCGCTACGAAGGAGTTCGCACGAGCGGTCGATTCGCTCGCTGACAGTTGTCCTGTCCTGTTGTGCCATCGAGCTACGTTTCTCCCATGACGGACTTAAAGCGCGGATTCGTTCCCGTACCGTTTTGCGTCTTCGTTCGCGCTGTTGCAACCGTTTCAGGCGGTTGCTGGCGAACCCCACGGTTAACCATCCCGGCGTCGTAACGCCGCTATGACTCTCATTGCGGACTTCTATCTGGAGACGCCGGTTCTCCGACCGGCGTTGGAAGCCGCTCCGGAGATGGACGTTACTATCGAACAACAGACCTCCAGAGCGTTCAAGCCGTTCGCGCTGGCGTTCTGGGCGTCGAACGGCGACTTCGAGGCGTTCGACGCCGGACTCGCCGACGACCCGACTATCGGTGACGTGACCCTCCTCGCGGAGATGGAAGACCAGCGACTCTATCAGGTCGAGTTGACCGACGAGGGCGACGAGCAGATGACCTACCACTCGTGGGCCGACCAAGGCGGCGTGTTCGTCTCGTCGGAGCGAGCGGGCGACGGGTGGCGCTCGCGCATCCGGTTTCCCGACCGCGACAGCCTCCGGAACTACGCGGACTTCTGCGAGGAACACGGACTGACCTTCGAACTCCGGCAGTTGTACGACGCGGGCGAACCGGACGACGACTCGTTCGGCCTGACCGACCGCCAGTACGAGACGCTCCGAACCGCGACCGAGATGGGGTACTTCGACGTGCCGCGGGCGGTCGAGTTGGAGGACCTCGCCGACCGACTGGGCGTCTCCCGACAGGCGGTCTCCGAACGACTCCGGCGAGCGACCGAGACGCTGGTCCGGGCGACCATCTTCCGCCAAGGAGCGGTGCGCGACCGCGACGAGTAGTTCGCGGTGCGCTCGCCGCGACGGACGAGTCACGGCGCGTCGGCGAGGCGTCGGCGACGAGGCTCCGGCAACGAGTTACTGCTCGGGCTCCTCGACGGCCTCGTCGGGCGTCTCCTGCTCCCGCCAGTCGTACAGTTCGACCGCGCGGTCGGCGCGCGCCGAGAGTCCCGAGGGGTTTCTGGCGTTACTCCGGTCGCGAAGCCGCGACCAGAGGCCGTCTTTGCACCCGACCGCGATGCTCGCCGTCACGCGCTTGCCGCTCCCTATCCACCCCGAGGGCGTCTGGTCGCCCCGAATCACGTCGGCCGCGTTCGACGCGGCGTCGGCGGTGGCGTCCCGGAGCGTCCGCCCGAGGACGCCCGGCCGCGGGCCGTAGTTCTTCACGAGTCGGTACGCCAGTGCGCGGTACTTCCACCCCCAGTCGCGGTCCTCGTCGTCGTCCTCGTCGCCGTCGTCGTGGATGACGCAGACCGACGACGACCACTCCACGTCGTAGTCGTTGGCCGCGAGTCGGTGCGCGCAGTCGCGCGCCCCGCCGGTGACGAGGTACTCGTCGAAGCCGTCCACCGCGTCGATGGTCTCGCGGGTGAACGCGACGTTGCCGCCGTCGAAGTAGGTCACGTCCCGGCCGTCGATGGTCCGGGACTCCTCGGACTCGGTGGTCACGCCCGCCCGGACCGAGCGGTGGACCGGTCCCGTCACCGCGTCGGTGTCGGGGTCGGCGAGCGCCTCGCGGACGCCCTCTGTCCACGAGGGTTCGACCGCGTTGTCCTGTCCGACCAGCGCGACGGCGTCGCCGCTGGCCGCGGAGAGTCCGGCGTTGCGCGCGACGTTGAGTTTCCGGTCCGAGACCTCGACCAGTACGTCCACGTCACCGCGCTCTCGTATCATCCCGGTGGTCCCGTCGGCCGAAGGGCCGTTGACGACGACGACCTCGGCGTCGGGAGCGTGGGCCGCGAGCGCGTCGAGACACGACGCGAGTCGCTCGCGGCCGTTGAGCGTCGGAACCACCACGGATAGCTCCATACCCCCGAATCTCCCGCCCGAGGGTTAAAAACGGTTCGGCCTCTGGCAGCGACCTGTCGAAGAGAGAATAGCTCTGCGGAGGCCGTCCGGGACCTACTCGACGCGGGTGTTCCAGTAGGAGACCGACGCGAAGTAGTCGCCGACCGGCGACTCCCCGATGGACGTGTCGAGGTCCCGAATCGGTCCCGCGATTGCGCCGGGAATCTTCCGGTAGAAGCCGTAGGGCAGAATCCAGTCGTGTTCGGCGTCCACGAGATGGAGGTCGGCCTCGTCCAGCAGTTTGTCCACGTCATCCCGCGAGTAGAGGTGCGACCCCATCGGGAGCAACCAGTTGTAGACGCTCCGGGTACTCCGGGCGTTGAACGTGTCGAAGACGACTCGCTCCTTGGCGACCCGACGCATCTCCGACAGGAAGGTCGCGGGCGTGTCCGCCAGATGGAAGAAACGCATGGCGAACACGGTGTCGAAGTGGTCGTCGGGGAACGGGAGTCGCCCGGCGTCTCCTCGCATGAATTCGAGGTGGTCGGCGACTCCGGCGTCCTGTGCCTTCTGTCGGCCCTGTTGGAGCATCGCGGCCGAGATGTCCAACCCGACGATGTCGGCCCCGCGCTCGGCCAACATGACGGTGAATCTGCCGGTACCGCAGGCTATCTCCAAGACCTTCTGGTCGTCCAGCGGGCCGATGGCGTCGAGGACGGCCTGTTTCTCCCGGCGGTCGATGAGGCGTCCACCACGGGAGAATCGCTTGTCTTCGTACTCCTCGGCGACTTCGTCGGCCTGATACCACTCCGCTCCTTTCACGATTCTCCTTTCGATATAGTCCACGGGGGGACTAAAACGGTATTGGAACCGTCTCGTCGGCGACCACTTCGCGCGGCGAGACGACCCGACTCCTCGCCCGACCGGACGAACTTCTTTGGTCCTCGGGACCGTACCACACGCGACGGAGCGTACGACGATGACCACCTGCAAGGGATGCGGACGCCACCTCGACGCGGCGGACCTCGTTCGCCACGAGCGAGGCCGGTTCGTGGTCGTCCACTGTCCGGACTGCAAGTGCTTGCTCGGGCGATACAACCGTCACGGCGACGACCCGCGGACGGACCGATTGGGAGAGTAGCGCCCCCGGCCGTCACGTTCCGGCGGTCCGCCTACTCGCCGCTCGTGACCACGCGGTCGGGTCGAATCCGGATTATCACTCGCGGGCCGGACTCCTCGCCGTGATGGGGGTACTCCTCGGCGTCCATGTAGCGTCGCGCGAGTTCGTCGATGTGTTCGACCGCGCCCTCCTCGGTGACTTCGACCGCTTCGCCGCGGACCGAGACGTAGCGGTACGGGTTATCGGGGTCCATCACGCAGAGTCCCACCTTGGGGTCGCGCTCGACGTTCTTCTCTTTCTGACGACCGCGGGCAGTGTTGACCAGCAGGTGGTCGTCGTCTCGGTCTATCCAGACCGGCGTCACCTGCGGCGTGCCTTCCGGCATCAGGGTGGCGAAGTTGGCGAACGTCTCGCGCTCGAACAGGTCGTGGAACGACTCGGGAATCGACTCCATACCGAACCAGACGAGTTCGGACGACGTAATAATTGCCGACCCGGCAGGCGCGGAAAATAATTTAAGGTGACATAATATGTCCTTAAGGAGTTTAGAGTGTACTGATAAACATATAGCCAACATTTACCCGTCTCTTCCGGAGTGAGGTTAGGTATGAGTACGACCACGGACGAGTCACCCGTCGCCGAGCAGTTATCAGACGACTTCCGCGAACGCCTGCGCGAACTCCCCCCGAGCGCCAAGTTGGTCGCCAAGGTACTGGAGACTGATGCACCCCTCTCGCAGGGCCAACTCGCCGAGGAGTCCCTGCTTCCGGACCGGACGGTCCGCTACGCCCTGAACCGTCTCGAAGACGAGGACCTCGTGGATTCGCGCTACAGTTTCCAAGACGCCCGCAAGCAGGTCTACTTCCTCGACCGCTGACCTGACCCGGCCCGAGTACACGTACCTACACTTTTCTGCCCGGCGGACTTCGCTCGTGACATGCACGTCCAGCAGGTCTCGGTCCCGACCGAGACGCTCGCGCCGACGGGCGCGACCAACGCCTACCTCCTCGGCGACGACGAGGCGATTCTGGTAGACCCCGCGAACCGCACCGCCGACCTCGACGCCGCGGTCGAGTCGGTCTCGGTCGGGCATCTCCTCGTCACGCACGCTCACCCCGACCACGTGGGCGCGGTCGCCCACTACGCGGAGTCATGCGACGCGACCGTCTGGGCACGCGCAGGACGCAAGGACCGCTTCGAGCGCGCTACCGGAATCGCGCCGGACCGGACGTTCCGCGATGGGACCCGAATCGGCGACGCAACCGTCGTGGAGACGCCGGGCCACGCGCCCGACCACGTCGCACTCGCAACTCCCGACGGTGCGATGCTGACCGGCGACCTCGTGGTCTCGGCCGGGAGCGTCGTCGTCGGCGCGGACGAGGGCGACGTGCGAGCCTACCTCTCCTCGCTTCGGCGACTCTACGCGAAGAATCCCGACAAGCTCTACCCCGGCCACGGGCCAGTCATCGAGAATCCACGAGACCAAATCGAGCGGCTGATTCGCCATCGACTCGACCGCGAGGCCGATGTCCTCGCCGCAGTCCGCGACGGGGCGACCGCGCTGGACGAAATTCTGGACGCCGCCTACGATAAGGACCTCTCGGGCGTCCGGGACCTCGCGCGAAGCACGACCGCCGCGCACCTCGAAAAGCTGGCCGTCGAGGGGAAAGTCGAGTGGGACGGCGAACGAGCGACACCGACGGCCGCCGAGTAACGGCGGCGAGTAGCGGCGGCGACCGGACAGCGGTAGCTCGGTGACACGTTCCACCGGCAGACGCTCGACCGACTAACCGACAGCGCGAACGCTCGCCGCCGCAAACCGCCGGTTTGGGTGGACTGAAAGGGGCCGGTCACGCGAGCGAAGCGAGTGTGACCTCGGAAGTCGCAGCCCGCGCAGCGCAGCGAGCAGGACCGTCTTCCGGTGCCCGCTCGCGTTCATCTCGGCCGTCTGGCCGACCCCTATCCGAGACGAGCCGAGTGAAGCGAGGCGAGTCGCGGATATGTCGGCCAGTGACCGCGAGCGGGCGGGGGCTTTCGGGGAGTTCTCGGTGGTCAGTTTCGTCAAACCGACGGATCTCTCACGCTGGACTTCATCGACGCAACGAACACTCTTTTCCCCACAAACGCCAACCCACACCTGTGCAGAGTCTCGAAGCGGAACTCGAAAACGCCCAAGCCCTCGATACCGACGACCTCGCGGACGCCATCGAGACAATCGGCTTCGAGTGTACGCGGTGTGGCGCGTGTTGTAAAGCCGAGGCTGACGACCCCCACACCGCGACCGTCTTCCCCGACGAAGTGCGGGACCTCCAAGACGCCACGGAGTACGACTGGCGCGACGTGGCCCGGCCGATGCCGTACGGTCTCGACGGCGACGAAGACCGGGACGGTATCACGGGCGAGACCTTCGAGTGGGCGCTCCAGACCGATTCTTGTGGCGACTGCACTTTCTACGAGGAGGCCGACGACGGCACCGGAGCCTGCTCTGTCCACGGCGACCGGCCGCTCATCTGCGAGACCTACCCGTTCTCGGTCGCGCTCGGCGGGACGAGTCAGCCGATGGGCGAAGCCGTGGACGAGGAGGGCGTCGTCCGCGCCCACGAGTGCGAGGGACTGGGTAGAGATATCTCTCGGGATGAGGCCGAGGACCTCGCGGCGGCGCTCAAGGAGCGCGCGGTCCGGGAACTACGGGAGGCCATCGCGGTCCGCGACGAGTACGCGCCCGCCGACCCCGACGAGGGCGTCGTGGTCCACGACTCGGAGGGCGCGAAGCGCCCGGACGGGTCGGTCTACGACGAGTAGTCGCCGCGAGCGCGGTCGCACGCAGGACTACACGGACGACCAGTGGAAGCGCCACCGGGGGTCGGACCGTCACCACGGGAGGTCGGACCGTCACCGCGGGAGATCGGACTGTCGCCACCGAGAGTCGAACCACCGCGGGCGGGCCGGGATTCGTTCGACGTATCGACACGCGAACGGTTCGTCACGGACTGGTATTTCAACCTTCGCGTGAGTCGGCGGGCGCGCCCGACCGCTCGATTAGAACCGCTATCGCTGGCTGTTTCTGCCAGTCGAGGAGGGCACAGCAGTCGCTGTCGGGTTCGCGGACAGCAAAGAATGGTCGGTTTCAGAAGTCCTCTTCGATGATCTCGCCGACCGCGAAGTTGGACTTGACTTCCGTAATCTCGACCTTGACGCGCTCGCCGATTTCGGCGTCGGGGACGATGATGACGTAGCCCCGCTCGACGCGAGCGATGCCGTCGCCCTGCTTGCCGATGTCCTCGACTTCGACGTAGCGTACCTCGCCCTCCTCGACGGGGGGTTGGGGTTCGGACGGTGCGCCGCTGCTCTTGGACTCCGATTGAGACTTCGACTCGGACTGCTGAGACGAGTCCGAATCGTCGGAGATGAGCGCGACCCGGTAGGTTTCGCCCGGTTCGACCGACCCGGTTTCGATTTCTCGGCGCGGTACTTCGACGACGTACTTGTCGTCCTCGATAGTCACGTCAGCACTGAACAGACACAGGAGTTTGTCAGAGATCTCCAAGGTTATATTGCCTCCGTTCGAACCCAAGTAGTCAGCGCGTAAAGAATTTTACTCAACGACCTTTTGCTGCGCTCGGCTCGCGCGAACGCAGTGGCGTTCGCGCGGCCTCGCTGGCAAAAGGTCGATCAAAATCCGTCGTCACCCCCTCAGAAGCGCCTGCGGCGCTTCTTCGAGGGCTCCTCGGACCGCTCGCTCGGTCACTTCGTTCCCTCGCTCGCGGCGGATTGCGGTGTGCGCCCGAATCGCTGGTGCGCTCGCTGTGGACCGCGACTGCACCGCAATAGCCCTCAGTCCGCGCCTTCCGGTCGCTCCGCCGTGGTGAACGCCGTCAGGTCCACGCTCACGTCGGCGTCGAGGTCGGCGGGCGAGTCGTAGGGTCGATTCACGATGACGTTTCCGGCGCGTTGCTTGCCGAGGCCCGGAATCGCGGTGAGTTCGTCCATCGTCGCGCTGTTGAGGTCGAGCGGGTGGACGACGCCCGTCACCGAGCGATAGCCGTGGTCCACGACCGCCACGTCCACCGTCCGGCCGAGTTCGCGCTCGCCCGGAATCCCGACGAGGAGTGGATACGTTCCGAGCTGTCGCCCGAACGTCCGGCCGTCCTCGTGGTATTCGAGGTGGACATCGGGCAGGAGCGTCCCCGCCGGGGCGAGTCGCTGGAGCATCGGGTTGTCTATCTCCTCGCGGACCTCGGTCTTGTATTGCTTGAACAGCTTCTTGTGGTCCTTGGCGATGTCCGCGCCCACGTCGCTCATCTCCGTGCCGTCGAAGGCCATGACCTGCCGGATATTGACTCGGCGGAGCATCAGCCCCTCGTCGTAGACGCGTTCGAGGAACCGTTTGTTGTGGTCGAAGGTCTCCTCGCGCTCGCCCTTCAGCCCGTGGAGGAGGTTGATACCCGGCAGGAGCTTCGGCAGGCGATTCGCGGCAGAGTTTCCATGCGTGGGGGCGTCGGCGGGGTCTTCGCCCGGCCGCCACCCGGCCTCCTCGTTGACGATTTTGACGGCCTCGAAGCACTCCTCGGCGGTGACGTTGAGATTGTTCTCGTCTTGGACTCTGGGGTCGGCCGATTCGAGACCGAACGCCGCGGTGTCGCCCGGCGTGTTGTGTTCGGCGATGACGCGGATGCCCTCCCGCGCCAACTCGGGCCATTCGACCACCGTGATGGGGTTCATGTTGTCGAGGTGGAGCGTGTCGAGGTCGGGCGCGACCTCCCGAATCCCGCCGTAGAGGTTCCGGAGCGCGTCGGGGTTGGGCTTCTCGCCGTCGCCGCCGTAGGCGAGGATGTCGGCCTGTCGGCCGAGTCGGAAGTGTCGCGCGCCGCGGTCGTAGAGCGTCTGGACTTCGCTGACGACGGAGGGCGGTCGCCGGAACGAGGGGTTGCCGTACAGCGGTTCCGTGCAGAACGAACACCGGTAGGGACACCCTCTGCTCGTCTCCATCTCGCAGATAAGGTAGTCGGGGTGATTGGGGTGTTGTTCGATGACGAACGCGCCGTCGGCGGCCCACCGGTCGATTTCGGCGTTGTCGCGCATCCGGTTGTTGAACCCCTCTAGTCCGCTTTCCAGCAGGTCGTAGGCCGCGGCCTCCACGTCGCCTTTCGCCACGAAGTCGAAGTCCAAGTCGTCGCGCTCGGTCTCGGTCGCGCCCGCGTTCTCGTCGCCGACGCCGAACTTGACGGGGCCGCCCATCAGGCTGGTCCCCTGCGCGGTCCACGCCATCTTGCGCACTTCGTCGGGTTCCGCGGGGGTTCCGCCGACGTACTTACCGGGCACCGTCATCCCGCCGATGTAGACGAACAGGTCGGCCTCCTCCACGTCGCGCCACTTGCCGGAGTCGTCGCGCAACTCGTCGATGGTGTGGTACGTGACGTTCTCTTTGGGCACGCCAGCATCCACGATGGCCCCGGCGGTGTACCGCGGATACGTCGAGATATAGGGCGGTACGCCGAAGTGGGCCGGTTCGTCGACGTACCCATCCACGAGGGTCACGTCGAGGTCCGCGAAGTCGGTCATGAAACAGGGTTGCTTCTCGACGGGTAAAACGGTGACTACACGGGTCGAAACTGCTCGGTCCCGCGCGGAACGAGTCCGTACTCGTCAGTGCAGATACGGGTACGACCGAAACGCGCCGAGGAGGGCGCGTCGGTCTTCGACCGCCGAGAGGTCGGCGACGTAGACGGTCGGGTACGGAAGCCCGCGTTTGACCCGGAGCGTGTCCTCCTCGACGGTCACGTCGCGGAGCCGTCGCCACGGAATAGCAGTCCCTCCTCGATTCCCGGTCTGGCGAATCAGCAGATGATCGTCGAGTGCGACCAGTTCGCGGTCGGTCGTTCCGGTGAAGGCGTTTCCGATAGTTATCCCGAGCAACGTTCCGACGAACGAACCCACGGAGAACGAATCGCCCATCACGAGGCCGAGAACCGAGAGGACCGCGGCGGAACTCACGACGCCGAGTCCGAACTCCCATCGCCGAGGCTCGACCGCGGTGACGCTCGCTCGGACGCGCTGGCGTTCTAGTAGCAGTTCTCCTCGATGCGAGGTACCGAGCGTGACCACGACGGCAGTCCCGACGATGAAGACGAGGAGCCGAAGCGATTTGCCGTCGTCGGGCGTCGCCCCGCCGAACAGCGTCGGAGCGGCGACGCCTGCGACTGCGAGGAGACCGACGACGCCGACGAGCCAGTAGGCGCGTGCCTCGACTGCGCGGTCGAGCGCGTCGGGGACCTGTTCGAGCGCGACCCAGACGAGACCGGAGACGAGCGCGCCGAGACCGATACCTAAAACTGGGTCCGTCGGCCACGGCGCTGGCGTCGCCAGAAAGCCAGCGAGACCGACGAGGAGGCCGACCGAGAGGGGGAAGTGCCGACGTTCGGGGCGGCGGAGTTGCACGTTCGACTATCGTGTCACTTCCCACATCAGAGTTGGCATCTCGACGCGACTCTCGGCTTCCGGGGTCGAACGGGACGCGACGAGGCTTCTTCGCGGCGTCTGCGCGGCGCGAGGCGGTGGGTAGGACGCGTTCGTTTCGCCGATAGCTCCCGCGGAAAACACTTCGATAGAGGCCTCCGCGATTCGCTCGTCCGCGGGAAATCCGTGTCCGAAGACCGTTCTCCTCGCGGCGCGTCCGCCTCGAACTGACTGCACCGACGATTCGGGTCCGCTTGCGCGGCAGTTGACACGACGGCCCCGAATCCGGCGACGAGGCCCGACAGAGAATCGCCGAAGCCCTCGTGCTTATGGTCGCCGGGCCGTAAGATTTCAGTATGCCCGCGACGCTCGAAGTGAAGTGTACGAACGACGACTGCGAGATGGACATGTTCGAGATGCATTACACCTACGACATGCCCGACGACGTGGGAGTCTCGGACTTCCAGTGTCCGTACTGCGGCGGAACTGACTGCCTCGACGCTATCGAGCTATGACTCTGCGAGACATCGGCCGGTCGGTCGGAAACGCGGTCCTCCAGCGCGTCGGCCGGGCCGCGAGCAAAGTGCAGGAGTCCAAGCCCCTCCCCGTGGACCTACTGGAGAGCGACGACGCCTACCTCGTGGTGTTCGACGCGCCGGGCGCGACCGGAAGCGACGTGCAGGTCCGGTACGCCGACGGCGCGGTCCACGTCCGCATCGACCGCTTCCGGGACTTCTACGACGGGTTCGAGATGGTGTTCCCCGGCCGGGGCCTCTCGCTCGACGGGACGGCCGACCTGCCCGCCGACGCCGTGGTGGACGCCGAGGAGGCGACCGCCACCCTGACCGAGAGCGGGACGCTCCGCGTTCGAGTCCCCAAACGCACCGAGGAGAAGGGAGAGTCAGATAGCGTATCCGCAGAAGCGTAGGGCGATTCGCTGGCCACTCTTTCTTCCGTCTTGTCCCGTTTCGAGGTTCAACCATCAGTACTGTTACGGAAGTGCGAGGAGAAAGCCTCGCCGTTCAAGGAGGGATGAATCCGACAGACGATGACACAACCTACCGACGATAGCACGGCCTGATATTCCAACAAATACTTAATCCCCTTCGGGGAATGCTCGCGCTTTGGGGCGGGGAGGATGTCAACCCATAAGCAGACGCCGTTTATCCGCCGAGCGACCGCTTGAAAATACTAAACGGGTTTAGCTACCAATGGTGGATCTGAGAGCTGAATTCACTCTGTTCCACTCAGTTTATTGCTTGATACGACAGGGTGTCAATTATTACTGACAACCGAACTGCGTGACGCTGCACGGGGGGATGTAATCCGTGATGGAAATTCCGAACATTAGTTCACCTCCAATGCATGCGAAGAATCCGATTGTACTTATATTTTGCTAGTATTAATATTACATTTTCTACAATAGGTTAGAAATAGACTCGTTGTACCAGAGTAGATCTACTCGACCGACATCCCTTCCGCGATGTCGAACTCCTCGTCGCCGTCGAACCGGGTCGGGTCGAACTCCGGCAGGGGGTTCTCCCCCAGAACCGCCTCGGCGGCCGCCTCGCCGAGCGCCGGAGCGCGCATGAACCCGTGGCCCTGCCACCCGGCCGCGACGTGGAGGCCCTCGCGCAACTCGCCGAGGAGTGGGTCGCGGTCGGGCGTCGCCACGCAGAGTCCGGCCCACGCCTCGCGGACCGCGCCGAACTCCCCGAGGCGACGGCCGAGTCGCTCGCAGGTCATCTCGCAGAACTCGCGGTCGGCCTCGCGCGTCCAGTCGTCGGGGTCGCTCTCTACCTCCTCGGTGCCGTCGCCCGCCAGCAGACCCTCCGGGTGCGGTCGGAGGTAGTAGCCCGCGGTGGCGTCGTAGCACATCGGGAGGTCCTCGCGTCGCCCGGCGTCGAACCCGGCGGTCAGCGCCTGCACGCGGTAGGGCTTGAGCGGGACCGGAATCCCGGCGACCGCGAGGAGTCGCTTGGTGTGGGCACCCGCGGCGACCAGTATCGCGTCGAAGGACTCGGATTCGTCCGAGTCGCCGGTAGCCTCCTCGTCCTCGCCAGCCCTCCCGACGCGCTCGACTGCGAGGGCGTCGGCGTCGAGTCGGACCTCGGTGTCGGTCCGAATCTCCGCGCCAGCGTCTTCGGCCTTCCGAGCGAGGAGGGCGGCGTAGCTCGCGGGGTCGGTGTGGCCCGCGTTCTCCGCGACGGCGGCGACGCCAACGTCCGACCAGTCCACCGCGGGGAACCGCTCGCGGAGGTCCTCGGGGTCTGCGAGTGCGACGTTCCGCCCGGCGTCCTGCATTCGGGGCACCTGCTCGCGGATGGCTTCCGCGCGGCGCTCGTCGCCCTCGTGGGCGAACCAGACGTAGGGCGTCTCGCGGAACTCGAAGTCGCCCTCGCCCGAGAACTCGCGGAACCGCTCGATTGCCCGGTCGCCGACGCGGGCGTCCTCCGGCGCGGCGAAGGCGTCGTAGAGGACACCCGCGGCCCGGCCCGTGCTTCCGCCCGCGATATCGTCTTTCTCGTAGACGACGACCTCCTCGTCCCGCCGCGCGAGGTCGTAGGCCGCAGTGACGCCGACCGCGCCGCCGCCGACGATTGCGACCTTCATCTACTTGTGCCCCCGCGGCCAGAGGTCGGCGAGGTCTTCTCCGGCCAGCCACTCCACGAGCGCGGCGAGGTCGTCGCTCGCGTGGGCCAGCAGTTTCTCGCCGACCTCCCGGCTCCCGTTGGTCGGTTCGCCGACCGCACCGCTCTCGGAGAAGTCGAGGGTGTCGAAGCCGATTTCGGCCCCGTGGACCGACTTGCCCCACGAGTCGCCGCCCTCGTCCTCGGCGGTCTGGAGGGCCTCCTCGCGCACGAACTCGTCGGCGATGGCGAGCATCATGCTGGTCTCCACCGCGTCGGCGTGGCCCAGCGAGGTGTCGAGTTCCTCCTCGATGAGCGCGTCGAGGTTCGACCACCAGTTCCACGGCGCGGCGAAGGCGATTTCGTCGTCGCGCAAGTTGCGGGCCGCGCGCCGGAGCGCGTCGGCGTTCCCGCCGTGACCGTTGACGAGGACCGCCTTCTCGACGCCGTGAGAGGCCGCGCTCGCCACGATGTCGGCGACGTAACTCTCGAAGACTTCGGGGTCGGTCCAGAGCGTCCCGTCGAACTGGCGGTGGTGGGCGCTGACGCCGACCGGAACCGGCGGGAGGAGAACGGTCTCGGGGTGGTTGGCCACGGTCTCGGCGACCGCGCGGGCCGACAGCAGGTCGGTGCCCAGCGGGAGCGCGGGACCGTGCTGTTCGACGCTCCCGGTCGGGAGGACCGCGACCGAGGCCTCCTCGAAGGCGTCGGCCGCCGTGGTCGTCGTGTGTTCGTAGAGATAGGTTCGGCTCACGGTCGGGAGAACGGACAGCGGGCACTTAGAGATATGGCACCCGGAAAGCGCCGAAATCGGGTGGCGATGGCCGCCCCGACTGAACTTCCGTCTGGGTGGACTGAAAGGGGCCGCCCGCTCGCGTGCTTTGTAGTCGTCTCAGCACGGCCACTATGTCGGGCGCGCAGTTCTGCGCGCCCGACATATCCTGCTGAGCGACCGCGAGCGGGCGGGGGCTTTCTACCTCTTCTTCTCGACGTTCCTGCAGATGACTACCACGAACGACTCGGCTACTCTCGGGCGACGACTTCGTTCCGGAGTGTACCGACGCCCTCGTAGGTAATCTCGACCTCGTCGCCGGGTTCGACCAGTCCCGGATTCGCGGGACTGCCGAACGCGATTACGTCGCCGGGCCGGAGCGTGAACCGCTCGGAGAGGTAGGCGACGATTTCGTACGGGTCGAACAGCATCAGTTCGGTGTTGGCCTCTTGGCGGCGCTCGCCGGACACGTCGGTCCACATGTCGAGGTCGGTCGGGTCCACGTCGGTCTCGACCCACGGGCCGAGCGGTCCGGAGGCGTCGAAGGCCTTTCGCGCGGTCCGACCCTGCTGGTCGAGGGCGTCAACGTCGTTCATGACCGTGTAGCCCCGGACGACCTCGGGGACCTCCTCGGGTTCGACGTTCCGGCATCGCTCGCCGACGACGGCGGCCAACTCGCCCGCGTAGGTCAGTTCGTCGGTGAACTCGGGGTAGGGAATCGGTTGCTCGTGGGCCAGCAGGGAGGCTGGCGGTTTGATAAAGAAGTCCGGTTCGTCGGGACGCTCGTACTCCATCTGGTCCAGCGTCTCGGCGTAGTTGCGGCCGACGCAGTAGAGCGCCGAGGGGTCGGCGGGCGGGAGGAGTCGCCCGTCGCGCCCGACCTCGTAGGTGCCGTCGTCGGCGCGGATGACTCCATCGTCGTAGCGGCCGGAGACCGGTCCCTCCGGCGTCAGCAGGCGTGCGAGTCGCATACTCGTCGTTCGGAACTCGGCGGGAAAGAAATATCGACTCCGGCAGGGTGGTTATCGAATCGAGGCTAGCTCACGAACTCGTCGAGTCCGCGAGCGGGGTAGCCCACCACGAGGTCGGCACCGGCCTCCTTCAGGTCGGCGACGCGCTCGCCGACTTTCGCTGGCGACCCGACCAGCGCGTAGTCCCGCGTCGCGGCCGTCAGGACCTCGCGCGCTCGGTCGGTCGCCGTCGCGTCCGTGGGTGCCTCCTCGGGGAGCGCGCTCGCCACGGGACCGCGCCGTGCGGCGTACCCGCCCACCGCGTCCAGCACCGCGTCGTCGTCGTCGGTGAGGACGGTCGGCGCGTACACCGCGAGTTCGCCGTCGAACCCGGCGGCTCGAAGGGCGCGCAGGTCGCGCTCGGTACTGCGCGAGAGGAGTTCGAACTGGGTCGCGCCGGTGGCCAGCGCGAGGCGCTCGACGCCCTCGGTGCCGACCCACGCCGCGGGGTCGCGCTCGACCGCGGCGCGCAGGCGGGGCGCGACCGCCTTCCGGCGCTCGGCCTCCGAGAGGTAGGCGGCGTGACCGGCCACGGCGACACGTTGGACCTCCTCGGGAATCCGGTCGTACCCCGAATCGTCGCCGAGGGGGTCGAATCCCTCGGCGCGGACGGGCGTGGTCAGTCGAACTTCTTTCTCCGTCGCGAGTCCTGCCAGCGTCTCTGCGTCGGGCAGGTGTTCGCGCCCCTCGTAGTCGATAGCCACGGTCTCGAAGGGTAACTCGGCCGCCCGCGACACGTCGCACTCGGCGGGCTTGAGCGCGGCGGCGTCCAATTCGGTCTCGGCGATAGTCTCGCCAGTAGTTAGCATGCGCGAACACCTCCAGTAACAGTCGCTCGTCGTCGTACGGTTCTACTGCTCGTGCGGAACGCGATCCATCGTCTGTGCGACCATGTAGCCACTGGTACCCGCGGGAGGGTCAAAAGCGTATCGGCGCGGTCGAAACTTACCATCGAGTCGAAGTCACTCGATTTACTCGCTCGAAGGCGCTCGATTTGGCGAACCGAGTGCGCTCGACTCGACAACCGACTCCGGCGCGTGCGGGCGCGGCGCTCGTGCGCCGCGCCTTCCCGCGCGAGGGATGAGTAGCACAGCGTAGCGAGCAACGCAATCGGGTGGGGAGGGCGTGGTCTGCGGTTGCGGTGCTGTGCGGTGGCAATGCTGTGCGGTGGCAATGCTGTGCGGCGGCAGTGCTGTGCGGCGGCGCAACTCCTGTTTGTCGGCAGTAGCTAGCTTCTCGCCGCGATGAAACTTCCTCGAAGAACCTCGGGCAATCCAATCTACGAAAAGACAACTCCATCGTTGCGAAAGGCACACGTACACTTTCTAAAGCCGCCAAAACACGTCCAAGGACACCCTCAATCTTGTCGAACGTCGGCGTCGGGGTCCACGACTCTATCGACCCGCTCGGGCGCGCGCCAGTCGGTCGTCAACTCCAACAACTGCACCAAAATTCGGGCCGTCGCGCCCCAGACCGTGTACCCATCGACGTGGAAGAAGTGGACGATGGCCTCGCCGTACTGGGGATGCTCGCGCCGTTCGACCTCGTAGTTGTCGGGGTCGAGCAAGCCCGCGACCGGAAGCACCGCGATTTCGGCCACCTCGCGCTCGTCGGGGACGTACTCGCGGTCCGGCACGCGGGCGACGTAGGGCGTGACGGCGTACCGACTCGTCGTCCGGATGTCGTCGAGGAGACCCACCACGTCCGCCTCGTCGGCGCGGAGACCGATTTCCTCCTCGGCCTCCCGAAGTGCGGTGGCCCGGAGGTCGGCGTCGCTCGGTTCCCGGCCGCCGCCGGGGAAGCTCATCTGGCCCGCGTGTTCCCCGAGGTGGTCGGCCCGCTTGGTGAACAGCAGGTAGTAGTCGTCGCCGCGGGTCACGACCGGCGCTAAGACGGCCGCGTCGTGTTCCTCGTCGGCGACGGTCTGTGGCACGTGGTCGGCCACGCGACCCAACTCCATACCCTGAACGTCGTACCCCGTGGCCTTAATTCGTCCGTCCGCGGACGGACCAGCGGTGGACTGTTCAGTGCTACCACGCCTTGATGGCACCGCTCGCGGCGCTACTCGAACGCCCGGTCCAACCGCTCGCGCACGTCGTCGGCCTCCACCGGTGCCCACGCTTCGAGGTCGTAGCTCACGTCGAGGAGTTCCCGCGCTCGCTCGGCGTCGCCCGCGGCGGCGACGGTCCGGGCCTCCTCGTAGAGTCGGTCGGCGACGGTCTCGCCTAACTCCTCGCGGTCCAACTCGCGGTCGGGCACGTCGAGGATGTGGGGCAGGTCCTCGCCGTTCTCCGGGACCGTGGGGAACGCCGCTGGACCGGCGACGAGAATCGAGTCGGGGGCTTCGGAACCACCGCCGGGGGCGTCGTCGCCCGCGTACTCGGCTTCCGCGAGATAGTAGTCTTCGACCGCGCGCTCGATTTCGACCGCGACCGCCTCGCGTTCGACCTCGTCGCCCTGCTTGAACGCGAGTTCGACCAGCGCCTGTTCGAGTTCGTCGCGGGCGAGGCCGCCGAACAGGTCTACCACCCCGGCGAGTTCGTCTTTGGTGTCGGCCATTCGTTGTCGGGTAGGGTTCTCGCGGGGGCTTAGTTGTTCGGGAACGGCAAGCGAGGAGTCGGCTACTGGCTCGGGTCGGTCGGACCAGCACCGGACCGCGACTGCGACGCGAACCGTCGCCGACTCCTATCGGACCGCACCGTACCGCGACCGCTCGGCACCGCAAACCGCACCGAATCGTGACCGCTCGGCACCGCAAACCGCACCGAACCGTGACCGCTCGGCACCGCAGACCGCACCGCGCCCCGAACCTCCCCGCTTGCGCGCTCGGTCGCGCAGAACCGCGAGCGCGACCGAGCGCACGGCGCGTCCGTATTGAACAGTCGGATAGCTCACGCGAAGGTTGAAATACGAGGCCGGGACGAACCTCGTCCGGACGCTTCGCGCGGTTACACCGAGGGAGGTGGCGAGTTAGTCACCAGCGTCGATGACACTGTAACCGCCAGTCCGACTAATCCGAAAGGACAGCGCAAATCAGAATCCGACAGTCAGCGCCCTACGCGAAGTACGCGGCCAACCGCTCGGCGGCCTCCTCGACCCGCGGACTCACCAGCGCGAACCGGAGCCAATCGTCGCGCGATTCGCCGAACGCCTCGCCGGGCATACCCGCGACGCCCGCCTCGTCCACCAGTCGCTCGACGTTCTCCAGCGTGCCGGGGAACTCGGGGAACCGCGCCATCACGTAGAACGCGCCGTCGGGCGTCGAGTAGTCAGCGCCCGCCGCGTCCAGCGCGTCGGTGAAGGTAGCGACTCGCTCGCGCAGTAGCTCGCGGTTGGCCTCGTAGTACGCCGGGTCGGTGTTCCGGAGCGCGTGGAGAACCGCGTACTGGCCGGGCCGCGTCGTGGCGACGTTGGTCAGCATGTGGCGGGTCTTGGCCACGTCCACCAGCGACTCGGGGAAGACCGCGTACCCGACCCGGAACCCGGTGATGGCGAACGTCTTCGAGTAGGAGTTCGTCACGATTCGGTGGTCTGAATCGAACGACAGCGCCGAGGAGAACTCCCCCGAGAAGTCGAAGTGGTCGTACACCTCGTCGCTGACGAGGAGGGCGTCGAACTCCTCGGCGATAGCGACCAGTTCGCGCATGGTCTCCTCGTCGTAGACCGCTCCCGTGGGGTTGTTCGGCGTGTTGACCACGATTCCGGCGGTCTCGTCGCTGGCGGCCTCGCGCACGTCCGCGGGGTCCAGCGACCCGTCGTCGTCGGTGGCGACGTACCGCGCGCTCGCGCCGAGCATCGTCGTCTTCCCCGGATAGTACGGATACACGGGGTCGGTCAGGACGAACTCCGACCCGCGCTCGCGCTCCAGCGCGCGGGCCATCGCGAGGTAGTTGGCCTCGCCGCCGCCGTTGGTCACGACGACCTGTGATTCGTGGACGTTCCGGCGCTCGGCGATCTCCTCGCGGAGCGCGGCAAGTCCCTCGCTGGGCGGGTACTGGAAGTCCGCGCCGCCCAAATCGGCGTACTCGTGGAGGCCTTCGCTGACGGCGTCGGGCGACCCCCAGTCGGGGTTGCCGCTCACCATGTCCACCACGTCCCGGTCGGCGTCGGCCGCGTACTGCATCACGTGGAAGAACAACGGCGTATCGTAGTCCATACGCCGACACTCGGACGCCGCGTAGGTCTTTCTTTCGACCGGCACGTCTCGACAACCCCCGAAATTAACTTCGGCGAGAGGGTAGCTTCGAGACGTGACTCACGCAGACCCGGACGCGGTCCGCGACTACTACGAACGCATCGACGCCGAGGAGTACGAGGCGGTGTTCGCGCTGTTCGCCGACGACGTGACCTACGAGCGAACCGGCCAGCGACTCGACGGCATGGCCGAGTTCCGCGAGTTCTACCTCGACGACCGGCCGCTCGAAGACGGCGACCACGAGATTCACCGGGTCGTCGCGGACGGCGATACGGTCGCGGTCCGCGGGCGGTTCACCGGCACGCAGGACGGCGAGGAAGTAGCCTTCGGCTTCGCGGATTTCCACCGCTTCGACGACGAGGGCGACATCGCGGAGCGGTGGACCTACACCGACCGCGACGAGGTGTAGCGGCCGCTACGGCCGACGACACGTCCGAGAAGAATCGAACCTCGCGCATCGAACCTCGCGCGGGGTCGGAGTCCGAATCAGCGCGCCTGCGCTCGGTCTATCCACGTCCCGATGCGCTTGTCGGAGAGGCCCGTCTCGTCGGCGAGTTGTCCCGCGTCGGCCTTCGCCAGTTCGGTCACGTCGGCGACCCCCGCCTCGCGGAGTCGTTCGGCGTAGGCCGGGCCGATGCCCTTGACTTCTTCGAGCGGTTCGCCCTCGCCGACCGGTTCGTCGGCGGCTTGGTCGGGGTCGGGTTCCGCGCCGTCGGTCTCCTCGGGCGTCGGTTCGGGTTCGTCGCCAGCGGTCTGTTCCGGCTCGGCCGCGTCGGTCGAGGGACCGACCGCTTCGGCGGGTTCGGCCGCGTCGTCGCGGCCGGTCTCGACGCTCTCGCTTCCTTCGGGTGCCGTCGTCACGTCTTCGGTCGAGATGCCCGCTTCGGCGTCCTCCTCGTCTGCCCCGGTCTCCTCGGCGTCCTCTCCGGTCTCCTCGGGCGTCGGTTCGGGTTCGTCGTCAGCGGTCTCGGTTCCGGTAGCCGCTTCCGTCCTGTCAGTCACCTCGGTCTCGGCGGAGTCGGTTTCGGCAGCATCGGTTTCGTCGGGTTCGGCCTCCTCGATGTCCGGGGCGTCGGCAGACTCGGTTCCGTCGGCGGTCTCGGTCGCGTCGGTGGACTCCTCCGCGCCGGTATCGACGCCTTTGACGGCGCTCTCGGCTTCTACGTTTGGTTCGGCCGACTCGTCGGGTTCGCGCTCGATGGTCACCCCGGACTCCGTCCGGCGCACCTGCGAGCGGTCGTCCTCGAGTCCAAGCAACGACTTCAGCTTAGTGAGCAGTCCCATTTGCGCGACAGTAGACGGCCGCGCCACTTAAAGCCGTGCCCGAAGCGCCTCGTTCATCGCGCTCACGGGTGCGTCTCGGCCGGTCCACAACTCGAACGCCTCGACGCCCTGATACAACAGCATCCACGCGCCGTCGATGGTGGTCGCGCCGCGCTCGCGGGCCTCGCGCAGGAGGCGGGTGTCGAGCGGCCGGTACACCGCGTCCAGTACCGCGAGGTCGCCGTGGAGCGTCTCGGCCGGGACCGGCGACCGGTCCTCCTCCATGCCGACGCTGGTCGCGTTGACCAGCACGTCGGCCTCGGGGACGCGAGTTTCGAGCGAGTCGAGACCGCCAGCGGTCGCCTCCTCGGAGTCGTCGCGGGTCGCATCCTTGCGGGCCGCATCCTTGCGAGTCGCGTCCTTGCGTGTCGGGCCGTCGAGGTCCGCGACGAGTCGCTGGGCGCGCTCGACCGTCCGGTTCGCGACGTGGACGCTCGCACCAGCGTCCGCGAGCGCGAAGACCGCCGCGCGGGCCGCGCCGCCAGCGCCGACGACGACCGCGTTCTGGTTCGCGAGCGTCACGTCGTGGTGCGCGAACGACCGACGGACGCCCGCTACGTCGGTGTTGTGGCCGGTCGGTGGGGCTGTTGTTTCGTCGTCTCCTCGGTCCTCGCCACCGGTCCCGAAGTCGATGGTGTTGACCGCGCCGATGCGAGTCGCGAGGTCGTCGGGTTCGACGTGGGCCAGCGCGTCCTGTTTGAACGGGATGGTGACGTTCAGGCCCGCGACGCCGAGGGTCTGTGCCCCCTCGATTGCCGCGCCGAGGTCGTCCAGTGCGGGTTCGAAGGTGACGTACCGAGCGTCCATCCCGAGGGCGTCGTAGGCCGCCTCGTGCATCGGCGGCGACAGCGAGTGGCCGACGGGGTTGCCGAGGAGTCCGAACACGTTCATGTCGGGGGCGAAGTCGGCGACCGGGTTAACTACTGGGTTCCGAAGCGGTGCTTGCTACCAGTTCTCAGTGGCAATAATTGTCCAAATATTTATCCCGCCACTCGGATTTGCCAGCAATAGAGAACAGATGATACCGCTTCAAATGTCGGCTGAACTATTGCTCTCGGTAGACACGCTGTATCTGCTCGGCGGCATCCTCCTGCTGTATCTGGGCGCGGAGTTGCTCGTAGACAGCGCCTCGTCGCTCGCGGTCGGCTACGGCATCGCGCCCGCGACGGTCGGCGTCACCGTCGTCGCGTTCTCGACGACCGCGCCCGAACTGTTCGTGAGTCTCGTCGGCGGCATCGGGATTTCCAGCGACATCGGACTGGGCAACATCATCGGGTCGAACATCGCTAACCTCGGGTTGGTCCTCGGAACGTCGGCGCTCGTCCAACCGCTGTCGGTCGATTCGAAGCTACTCTGGCGACACGGCCCGTTCATGCTCGCGGCCGCGGTGCTGCTCGTCGTGTTGGGGAGCGACGGGACGCTCGGCCAGTTCGACGGCGCGGGAATGCTCGCCTTGCTGGCGGTGTTCACGGGGTACATGATATACCAGTCCCGGTCGGCCGACGACGAGGTCGTCCCCGACGAGATGCAGGTCGAATCCGAGTCGGGGTCGGTCAGCGCCCGCCAACTCGCGTTGCTGGCTGGCGCTGGGTTGTGTCTGCTCGGCGGTTCCATCGGTCTCGTGCAGGGCGGCACCGGACTCCTCCGGTCGTTCGGCTTCGACGACCTCTTCATCGGCATCACCATCATCGCGTTCGGCACGTCGCTGCCCGAGTTGGCGACCTCGCTGGTGAGTTCGTTCCGCGACGAGGCGGAGTTCTCCATCGGCAACGTCGTCGGGTCGAACATTTACAACGTCCTCGCCGTCATCGGCCTCCTCGCCATCGTCCACCCCTTCTCGGTGAAAGCCACCGTCCAGACGTTCCACTTCCCGGTGATGCTGGCGTTCACCGTTGGCGCGATGGCGCTGATGGCCATCGGGCGAACCGTCTCGCGTCCGGGCGGTATCGCACTCGTCGGAGCCTACGGCGGGTTCGTCTACCTCCTGTTGCCGTGAGGCTCCCGTCCCGCCGACCCGTGGAATAACGCAAGACCTACTTTCCGGGGTAGGCTAACCTCGGACAGAATGTTGAGTCGTTTACGTCATCCTCTCGCCGCAGTCGGTACGACGACGGCGCTCACGCTCCCGTGGGTCTACGTCTGGGCGACGGGTGGCACAGGCGGACTGAGCCACCTCCAGACGGTCGCCATCACCGGGGTGGCGGTACTGGGTGCCTCCTTCATGCTCGCGTGGGCCGCCGAGACGGCCGAGAAGGACGTGCCGCGCGCGTTCGCACTGGCCGTGCTGGCGGTCCTCGCGGTCGCTCCGGAGTACGCGGTGGACGCGCTCTACGCGTGGACCGCCGGAGCGAACGCCGGTACCGAGAGCGGCATGCAAGCCGCGAACCTCGCGGTCGCGAACATGACCGGCGCGAACCGCATCCTCATCGGACTGGGGTGGTCGGGCATCGCGTTGTTCACGGTGTACCGAGCCGGTAGCTCGGCGGACCCCGCAGTGGTCGAGAAGTCCGGATTCCTGAAGAACAAGATTCAGATCGACCGCGACCTCGCCACCGAAATCGCGTTCCTGCTCGCCGCGACCGCCTTCGCGTTCTTCGTGCCGATAGGCGGCGGTATCGGCATGGTGGACACGGTTGTTCTCGTCGGCCTGTACGCCCTCTACATCGGCATCGTCATCCGCGGCGAGGTTGACGAACACGACGAGCAGGTGGGGGTCCCGGCGTACTTCCAAAGCTACTCCAAGCTCCCGCGAATCGCCACCGTCCTCGGCTTGTTTGCGTACTCCGGCGGGATGATTTACACCGCCGTCCACCCGTTCGCGCACGGACTGGAGGAGTTAGGACTCCAACTCGGCATCCCGCCGTTCTTCATGATTCAGTGGCTCGCGCCACTGGCCTCCGAGTCGCCCGAACTCATCGTGGTCGCGTACCTCGTCAACAAGGCGCGCTCGACCGCCGGGTTCAACGCGCTCATCTCCTCGAAGCTCAACCAGTGGACGCTCCTCATCGGGACGCTCGCGGTGGTCTACAGCATCGCCGCCGGGTCCATCGGTGCGCTCCCCTTCGACGAGAAACAGCAGGCCGAAATCTGGATCACCGCGGCCCAGAGCTTCTTCGCGCTCGGCGTGCTGGCGAACTTCGAGATCAGCGTCCGGGAGGCCGTCGTCCTCCTCGTGCTGTTCGTCTCGCAGGTCGCCGCCGAGTTCTGGATCATCCAGACGATGGCCGACGCGCAGGCTCACGAACTCAGCATGCTCATCCTCTACGCCTACACCGCCGTCTACGTGGTCCTCGGCGTGGGCCTGTTCGTCGCCCGGCGCGACGAACTCCGGGGTATCTACGACCGCACCGCCGCGAACGCTCGCAACGCCCTCCCCGGCGGGTCCGAGCAGGTCGAACACGCCGACTGAGACCGTCGCTCGTCTCCGACGGCTCTCTTTCTCTCCCCGTCGTCTCCGACGACGCAACCCGACGCGCTTTTCTTCCGCTCCTCCCGTAGTTCCGGGCGTGATTGCCATCGTCGTCAGCAGAGCCGACTCGGCCTCCGAACACATCGGCGACCACCTGCTGGACCTCGCGGACTGGGAGACCCGCGAGGAGGGCACGCGTCCGGACGCCGAGGGCGGCGGGACCTACTATCGAAACGACGACTTTGAGCTTCGGGAGTTCGACGCGCTCCACCTCGACATCGAGGCGGCCGCCGACCCGTTCGAGGACCCCGACCTGCTGGTGTTCGCGTCCAAGCACTCCGGGGACACCGGGCCGCTCCTCACCGCTCACTTCACGGGGAACTTCGGCCCGGCGGAGTACGGCGGGGTCGCGGGCGGTCTCGCGGAGGCGTGTCCGAACGCCCACGCGAAGCTCCTCGATGCGTTCGAGGAGTACGCCCCTGACCAGTACGAGGTCGGGATGGAGTGTACCCACCACGGTCCCTCGGAGGTCGGCGTCCCCTCGCTGTTCGCGGAGTTGGGAAGCGACGACGAGCAGTGGAACGACCCCGAGGGTGCCCGCGCAGTCGCGCGGGGCATCCTCGATTTGGCGGACGTTTCCCCCCACCGCGAGCGCCAGTTGGTCGGCTTCGGCGGCGGCCACTACGTCCCGCGGTTCGAGCGCATCGAGCGCGAGACAGACTGGGCGGTCGGGCACATCGCGGCCGACTGGGTGCTGGACGCGATGGGGTCGCCCGAGCAGAACCGCGAGGTGCTTCGGCGGGCCTTCGAGGAGAGCCGGGCCGAGCGCGCGGTCGTGGAGGGCGAGTATCCCGACCTGAAGTCGGTCCTCGCGGAGTCGGGCTACGAGGTCGTGGGCGAGACGTGGGTCCGGGAGACGACCGGCGTCGCCCTCGAACTGGTCGAGCGCGCGGAGTCGGACCTCTCGGGAATCGCGGAGGGACTGCGGTTCGGCGACGCCGCGACGACCGTCGAGGGCGACGCCGACTACGAGGTCGTGGACCTGCCGACGGGACTCCTCGGGGAAGCCCAAGGCATCGACGCCGACGAGACCCGCGAGGCGGTCGCCGCGAATCTGCTGGCGTTCGAGACCGAACAGAGCGGGACGCGCGCGGCGGGGCGCGCCGCGGTCCGCGCGCCAGACGACCGCGACGAGCTAATCGACGGGCTGGCCGACCTGCTTCGCCGGAAGTACGAGTCGGTCGCCCGCGAGGAGGGCGCGGTCGTCGCCCGCGAGACCACCTTCGACCCGGAGAAGGCCCGCACCTTGGGCGTCCCCGAGGGACCGGCGTTCGGGAAGCTCTCGTCGGGCCAGTCGGTCACGGTCCGGGGTGACGAAATCGACCCCGAGACGGTCCAGTCCGAACGCGTTCGGCGGTTCGAGTTGTAAGTTTTGTCCGTCGGACGGAGATATGTCACCGAATGTCAGACATTCGTCCGACAAAGAGGGGAAAGATAATTACGCTCCGTTCTCAAGGCAAGTTCAGAATGGACTCGTTAGTCGAAGACGCCATCGAGGAAGCCGAGGGAGGACAGCAGGACTCCCGACAGGCCAGTTCGGGGGCTGGGGCACAGACGCAGGCCGCGAATGCGTCGGGGACGATGACAGACGAAGAGCTGAAGGATGTCCTGCAAGACCTCCAGACCGACATCACGGTCGTCGGCTGTGGCGGTGCCGGTGGCAACACGGTCAACCGCATGGCCGAGGAGGGCATCCACGGCGCGAAGCTCGTGGCGGCCAACACGGACGTACAGCACCTCGTGGAGATAGAGGCCGACACCAAGATTCTGATGGGCGAGCAGAAGACCCAAGGCCGGGGCGCTGGCTCGCTCCCGCAGGTCGGCGAGGAGGCCGCCCTCGAAAGTCAGGAGGAGATATACGACGCCATCCAAGGCTCGGACATGGTGTTCGTCACCGCCGGACTGGGCGGCGGGACGGGGACCGGGTCCGCGCCGGTCGTCGCCAAGGCCGCCCGCGAGTCGGGCGCGCTGACCATCTCCATCGTGACCACGCCGTTCACCGCCGAGGGAGAGGTCCGCCGGACCAACGCCGAGGCCGGACTCGAACGCCTGCGCGACGTGAGCGATACCGTCATCGTCGTGCCGAACGACCGCCTGCTCGACTCCGTGGGCAAACTTCCCGTCCGCCAAGCGTTCAAGGTCGCCGACGAGGTGCTGATGCGCTCGGTCAAGGGCATCACGGAACTCATCACCAAGCCCGGACTCGTCAACCTCGACTTCGCCGACGTTCGGACCGTCATGGAGAAAGGCGGCGTGGCGATGATCGGTCTCGGCGAGAGCGATTCCGACGCCAAAGCCCAAGATTCGGTCAAGTCCGCGATGCGCTCGCCGCTACTGGACGTGGACATCTCGGGCGCGAACTCCGCGCTCGTCAACGTCACGGGCGGCAACGACATGTCCATCGAGGAGGCCGAGGGCGTCGTGGAAGAAATCTACGACCGCATCGACCCCGACGCGCGCATCATCTGGGGGACCTCCATCGACGAGGAGTTGGAAGGCGAGATGCGGACGATGATAGTCGTCACGGGCGTCGAGTCGCCCCAAATCTACGGCCGCAACGAGGCCCAGCAGGCCAAGGCCAACAAGCGACTCCAAGACATCGACTACGTCGAGTAACGAGTCGCGCGACTTCGGGAGTTTGAGGGCCGCCCTGCCCCGTTCTCTCCTCGTTCGCAGTCTCCGGAGCGACTGCTGTGGCGATGGTCGGGGCTTCTCTTCTGCAGTGTACTCGACGCGAGCGAGGACCAACAGGTCTCGATGATTTACAAATAAGCACTGGTAACTGTTAAGTAATATAAAGACTTACACAATTATAGATGGCTTTAGATAGGATTGATATAGAAGACAAATTTGAGGCGCATGGAATTAAAGCAACCATAGCTGGTGGCTTTGTCACTGTGGGCGTATTCACGTCTGCATATCTTCTCCCATTTTCATTTGCTAATACAATCTCAATAATTTCGGGTGGATTCACACTTATAACTGGAGTTCCTAGCATATACTTGACTTATAGAACTAAGAAGTATGAAAGCGATAATGAAAAGTTTGGAGAGGTTGCGAAAGCGGTTGAACAAGAGCGTGAAGCACGCAAAGAACAAGACGAAGTAAAAGACGATCTCCAGAAGTATCAGCGAATTTTACGTATTCTCGAAAACCGCGATGTAGACTTGACGGATCTTATTGACAATCAAACTGAATCAAGCCAAATTGCACTACTTGTATTTCGGGATCAAGACGCGCCAGAGGGGCATGATTACTTCGAAGTTGAAGACGAGGATGACAAGAATAAATTCATTCGAAAGCGTATGATGGAGGAGTACGGTGGAGAAACCATCTCTTCATTTACGTGGATGTTGCCGCCGAGTGTCGTCACTGAAGAAGGGCTTGAAAATGCGAACCGTGACGAACTGAAGCAATGGTTCCATCAGAACGTCTACAATCACTACAACGACGAGGAGTTCCAAGCGAACGTTCTCTTAATGGGTTTGATGGACGTAAGTTCTATCTTTTCAATCACAAAAGAGGAGACAAAACTTGGAAAGTTCGCCGAGAACCTCATTGAATATGACGACGAGTTCACGGAAGAGGACTTTTACGAAGCTTTGGCTGAAGAGCGCGTAAACATGCTAGAAGAGGTGAAATCTGGCCGACTAGTATTCTTCCTTCCTGATAGTCTGAACAAAGACACTGTGGATAAAATTCGAGACCGAAGCGAGGTTGTCAAGTCAGAGCTGACCGAGGGTGGACTACGAGAAATAGCTGACGAAGATAGCGTTGAAGCGCTAAGTGAAGGTTTCAACAAGCTCGGTATTCCGCGACCGGAGAAACTTGCTAGCGAAATCGTTGAGGATGCCCAGATGTGGGAAGCAAAAATTAACGAGGTTTGAGATCTGCGTTTTATGAGGGCTAATAAATACAGCCAGTAATTTACAATCATCCTACTGTGATTGGACCTCCGACATCGAGCCAAGAGCAATAAATAGAAAAAGGACGCTCTCTAAGGGTCGATAACATGGACGTAAAGCTCGATCTCTCGTCGTACGTGCGAGTTCTCAAACTCGCCAGCACGCCATCGTGGGAGGAGTTCTCGAAGATTTCGAAGATCGCGGGTGCGGGAATCATCTTGGTGGGACTCCTCGGCTTTATCATCTTCGCGATCATGAGTTTCCTCCCAGCGTAGGTGATTTAGAATGGCAATGTACGCAGTCAAGACGACCGCGAGTCAGGAGCGCACCGTGGCGGACATGATTATCAACCGCGAGGAGCCAGAGATTCACGCCGCGCTCGCGCCCGACTCGCTGACGAGCTACGTGATGGTCGAGGCCGACAACGACGCGGTCATCAGCCGCGTCCTCGAGGAGATTCCCCACGCTCGGAGCATGGTGCCCGGCGCGAGCGACATCTCCGAGGTCGAACACTTCCTCTCGCCGACCCCCGACGTGGAGGGCATCGCCGAGGGCGACATCGTGGAACTCATCGCCGGGCCGTTCAAGGGCGAGAAAGCGCAGGTCCAGCGCATCGACGAGGGCAAGGACCAAGTGACGGTCGAACTGTACGAAGCGACGGTCCCGATTCCGGTGACCGTGCGGGGTGACCAAATTCGAGTCTTGGACTCCGAAGAGCGATAAATCACTAAACTGCACGAAGGGCGCGCCGTCTGGAGCGGTCGTCCGCGGTCGCTACTCGCTGTTCTCAGTCAACGATAGCAAGGACGTACGTCGCTATCCCCCCAAGCGCCACCGAAGCCGACCATCGCGGCCAGTGTGTATATCGCCACTCCGGTGAGACCGCTCTGTTCGATGCCGAAGTGAAACAGTAGCAGGAGATGTGTCGATATTACGCCAGCACCACCGGCCAGCGGTGACAGAATTTTCGGTCGAAGTGGACGGTTCCAACTGGACCAACTCGTCAGCTTTCCGGCTTCCATTACGCTCGGTTTTAGACTACCGACACAAATGGACTGTGAGTCGTCGGAATTACCGGGGCGTGGGACGGTATCTCAGGCTTCGACCGCCAGCCCCGCCTCGCGGAGCGCGTCCTCCGAGGAGAGACCGTCGTGGACCACGCTCGTCACGGCGCGGGTAATCGCCTCGGGGTCGTCGTGCTGGAAGATGGACCGGCCCATCGAGACCCCCGCCGCGCCCGCGTCCATCGCGCCGCGAACCGCTTCGAGGGTCGCGCGGTCGCCCTCCGGTTCGCCCCCGGCGATGACGACCGGGAGCCGGGTCGATTCGACCACGCGCTCGAAGCTCTCGGCGTCGCCGCTGTAGGCCGTCTTCACCACGTCACAGCCGACCTCCTCGGCGAGGCGGACCGCGTGACCCAGACTCTCGGCGTCGTGTTCGTCCACGCCCGGCCCGCGGGCGTAGGCCATCGCCAGCACCGGCATCCCGAGTCGGGCGGCCTCCTCGGTGAGTTCCGCGAGTTCCTCCAGCTGCTCGCGCTCGTACTCGCTCCCGACGTTGATGTGGAACGACACCGCGTCCGCGCCCGCCCGGACCGCCTCCTCGACGGAGCCGGTCAGGCGCTTGTCGTCGTTGTCCGGGCCGATAGAAGTAGAGGCGTTGAGGTGGACGACGTACCCCGCGCCGTTCTTGTTGTCGTGGACCCGCGGCGCGATGCCTTTCTGGGTCAACACCGCGTCTGCACCCCCGCGAGTCACCGCGTCGATGGTCGATTCGATGTCCACGAGACCGTTCACCGCACCCAGTGTGATGCCGTGGTCCATCGGGATGATTACGTGCGTCCCGTCTGTGCCGATGCGTTCGAGTCGTGCCGCAGTTCCGACGTTCATAGTGTGTGAATATGTGGCAAAGAACGGTTATTTGCTTTCCGGTTCCGGTACTTCTGTCGCGCCGTCGAGCGCGCCCCGCTTGAGTTCGCGGGCCTTGGCTTCGAGGAGGTCGGCGGTCTCCTCCTGCTCGGCAACGATGTCCACGAACGCGCTCCCGACGATGATGCCGTCAGCGCCGCCAGCGACGATTTCGCGGGCGTGGTCGCGCTCGCTGATGCCGAACCCGACCGCCTTCGGCAGGTCGGTCTCGGCGAGTCGGTCGAGGCTCCCGTGGGTGTCGTCGCTCACGTCCGAGCGCGCGCCCGTCGTGCCCAGTCGGCCCTGCACGTAGACGAACCCGCTCGCGCGGTCGAGCATGCGCCCGAGTCGCTCGTCGGTCGTCGTCGGCGCGACGATGAAGATTAAATCGAGACCGTGGGCCTCGCAAGCCTCCTTCAGCGGGTCGCTCTCGTCCACCGGCAGGTCCGGCACGATGATGCCCGAGATGCCCGCCTCGGCGGCGGCCTCGACGAAGGGTTCGGGACCTTCGCTCGCGGTTTCACCGCTCGCATTCGAGGCGCTTTGCGCCTCGCTCCCCTCGTACTGGTAGATGAGGTTGTAGTACGTCATGCAGACCAGCGGCACGTCCACCTCGTCGCGCAACTCCGCCACGAGGTCGAAGTACCGGTCGGGCGTCATCCCGGCGTCCAAGGCGCGGCGGATGGCCTGCTGGATGGTCGGTCCCTCCGCGATGGGTTCCGAGAAAGGGAGTCCGAGTTCCACCACGTCGGTCCCGCCCCGGACCAGCGCCCGGACGTACTCCTTCGTACTCTCGGCGTCCGGGTCGCCCGCCGCGACGTAGGAGACCAGCGCCGGTTCGTCGGCGAAGGCGTCGCGGATTTCACTCCCCATGCTCGAACACCTCCATCGAGGGCGCGGCGTCCAAGTCGCGCTTGTCGCTCTCCTCGATTACCGTGTCGAGGTCCTTGTCGCCCCGGCCCGAGACGTTGACGACCACGAGGTCGCCCAACTCGTCGCGCGTGTCGCCGAGCGCCGCCTCTTCGAGGTACGCCAGCGCGTGGCTGGATTCGAGCGCGGGGATGATGCCCTCGGTCTTCGACAGTCTGTGGAACGCTTCGAGCGCGGCGTCGTCGCCGACGTTGACCGGCGTGACTCGCCCCTCGTCGGCGAGGTAGGCCAGTTCCGGGCCGACGCCCGAGTAGTCGAGTCCCGCGCTCACGCTGTGGGATTCGAGAATCTGACCGTCCGGATTCTGGAGGAGTTTCGTTCTGGCTCCGTGCAACACGCCGTCCTCGCCGGTCGAGAGCGACGCCGAGTGGGGTGCCAGCCCGTTCTCCTCGTCGATGGTGAGGGCGGAGCCACCGGCCTCGACGGCCACGAGGTCCACGCTCTCGTCGCCGACGAACTCGTGGAACGTGCCCATCGTGTTCGACCCGCCGCCGGCGCAGGCGACCACGCTGTCGGGGAGCCGTCCCGCCTTCTCCCGAATCTGCTCGCGGGCCTCCTCGGAGATGACCGACTGGAAGTCCCGGACCATCCGCGGGAAGGGGTGAGGACCCACGATGGAACCGATGACGTAGTGGGTGTCCTCGACGTTGGTCGCCCAGTCGCGCATCGTCTCGTTGATGGCCTCCTTGAGCGTGCCCGACCCGATGTCCACGGGGTTGACCGCGGCGTCGTGGAGGCGCATCCGGAAGACGTTCGGGCGCTGGCGGTTGATGTCGGTCCGGCCCATGTAAATCTCACAATCCACGTCGAGGTACGCGCAGGCCATCGCGGTCGCGGTGCCGTGCTGGCCCGCGCCGGTCTCGGCGACGATGCGCTCTTTGCCCATGTACTTCGCCAGCAGAACTTGGCCGAGCGCGTTGTTCAGCTTGTGCGCACCGCCGTGGAGCAGGTCCTCGCGCTTGAGGTACACCTCGCGGTCGTACCGCTCGCTCAGGCGGTCCGCGCGCTGGAGCGGCGTGGGCCGCCCGCCGAAGTCCCGCAGGCGCTCGCGGAACTCGTCCATGAACCCCTCCTCGTTGTCGAGGACGTATCGCTCGTAGGCGTCTGTCAACTCCTCGATGGCGGGCATCAACGCCTCGGGGACGTACTGACCGCCGTACTCGCCGAACTTGGATTCGCTACTCATGTCTGTGTCTCCTCGGTCGCTGTGTTCTCGGTCCGCGTCTCCTCGGTCGCTCTCTCCTCGGCCGCCGCCCGCGTCAGTTCGCGCGTGTTCTCGGTCACGTTTCCGTCCATAATCGCGCTCCCGACCAGCAGGCCGTCCGCGCCCGCTTCGACCATCCGGCGGGCGTCGTCGGGCGTGGCGATACCGCTCTCGGCGACCAGCGTCACGTCGTCGGGCGCTTGGGGCGCGACGCTCTCGAAGGTTTCGAGGTCCACCTCCAGTCGGGCCAAATCGCGGTTGTTGACGCCGACGATTTCGGCCCCGGCGTCGATGGCCGCCCGCAGTTCCTCCTCGTCGTGGACCTCCACGAGCGGCTGAAAGCCGCGTTCCTTCGCGGCCGCCACGAGGTCCGAGAGGTCGTCGCCGACGAACCGAGCGATGAGCAAGAGTACGTCGGCCTCGACCGTATCGAGTTGGGCCTCGCGCACGAGGAAATCCTTCCGGAGGACCGGCACGTCCACCGCCTCGCGGATGCGCCGCAGGTTCTCGGGCGACCCGCCGAAGTGGTCGGGTTCCGTGAGGACCGAGAGGGCGGCCGCGCCGCCTTCGACCATCTCCTCGGCGAGCGCCACGGGGTCTTCGTCGCGGGTGCCCTCCGTGGTCGGACTCGTCGGCTTCACCTCTGCGATGACTGGCGCGCGCCCGTCGGTCTCGGCGTCGGCCAGCGCCGCGGGGAGCGACCGCGCGTCCACCGAGACCGGCCCCCGCTCGGGGTCGCCGCGGGCCTCGGCAGACCGAAGGATGGCGGCGACTGCGGGCGCGAGTTCGTCGCTATCGTTCATCGTTGTACACCAACGGACGGAATTGTACATAAGACTTGCGCTGGGGTCGCGGTCCGCCCACGGAATCTTCAAGTCCGGACCGCCCGAACCGAGGGGCATGGACGACATTGGCGACGCGGTCGGAGACGACGGCGTCACCGGCATCTTCGCTCGCGAGTCGTCGTATCTCGACCGCTACGTCCAACTCGGCGTAGCGAGCGGTCGGGTCCTCAGCGTCTCGTTCCCCGACACTCCCGACGAGGAGGCCCGCGAGGACCACGACCTCCTCGACCGCATCTTCGACTACCTCGACGGCATCGAGGACGAGGAGTTCTCGGACGTGGATATCGCGCTCACGGTTCCGACCGACCAGCGCCGCGTGTTGGAGCGCGTCCGCGAGATTCCCTACGGCGACCAGATAAACGTCGAGACGCTAGCCCGGATGACCAGCGGCATCGACCACACCGACGACGAGGACCTGAACCTCGTCCGGACCGCGCTGGACGAGAACCCGGCCCCGCTCCTGATTCCGGACCACCGCGTCCGGGACGGACCGAGCGCCGCCCCGGCCCCCGTCGAGCAGAAGCTGCGCTCGCTCGAAGGGCTGTGAGTTCGCGGTCGGTCCGACCGCCTCCCCTCGGCCGATAACAGAACCACTAAACGCGCGCCGTAAGTAGCGAGAGGCATGGAGCGCGAGCCGCAGAACTTCGGGCGCGTCCTCTCGTCGATGTGTACCGTGCCCCACCCCGACGCCCGCGAGGCCGCCGAGCGGTTCCTCGCGGACAACCCCGGCGACCCGACGACGTATCCAGCCGTCGCCGAACTGGAGCGCGAGGCCGTCGGTCTCCTCGGCGAGATGACCGGTTTGGACGACCCGCAGGGCTACGTCGCCAGCGGCGGGACCGAGGCCAACTTACAGGCGGTCCGGGCGGCCCGCAATCTCTCGGACTGCGACGACCCGAACATCGTCGCGCCTGAGAGCGCCCACTTCAGCTTCCAGAAGGCCGCCGACGTGTTGGACGTGGAGTTGCGACTCGCACCCACCGACGACGACCGGCGCGCGGACCTCGGGGCGGTCCGGCGACTCGCCGACGACGAGACCGCGCTGATAGCCGGGGTGGCCGGAACCACCGAGTACGGTCGCGTGGACCCGATTCCGGACCTCGGCGCGGTCGCCCGCGAGGTGGGCGCGCTCTTCCACGTGGACGCCGCGTGGGGCGGGTTCGTCCTCCCGTTCACCGACCACGAGTGGGACTTCGCGGACGCGCCGGTCGATACGATGGCCATCGACCCCCACAAGATGGGGCGCGCGCCGGTCCCCGCGGGCGGCTTTCTCGCCCGCGAGGAGAAGACCCTCGACGCGCTCGCCGTGGACACGCCGTATCTCGAATCGACCTCGCAGGCGACCCTGACCGGCACCCGAAGCGGCGCTGGCGTTGCGGGCGCGCGGGCCGCGATGGACGCTCTCTGGCGCGAGGGCTACCGCGAGAACTACGAGCGCGGGCAGGCCAACGCCGAGTGGGTCGCCGCCGAACTCGAATCGCGGGGCTACGAGGTGGTCGAACCCGTCCTCCCGCTGGTCGCGGCCGATATTCCGCGCGAGGAGATTTCGGCGCTCCAATCGACTGGGTGGCGGGTCTCGCCCACCGCGACCGGCGAGTTGCGAATCGTCTGTATGCCCCACGTCACCCGCGAGATGCTGACGGAGTTCCTCGCGGACCTCGATTCGGTCTGAGCGACCCATCACTTTTCAGTTTCGTCGGTGTCGTTGGAACACC
Organism: Halorussus salinus; assembly: GCF_004765815.2. Lineage (NCBI taxonomy): Archaea > Methanobacteriati > Methanobacteriota > Halobacteria > Halobacteriales > Haladaptataceae > Halorussus > Halorussus salinus. Next base: position 687,558 of record NZ_ML974127.1, read on the forward strand.
GATGCGCTCGTCTGACTCCGTCGCCGCCGAGTCTCGGTCGTCCGAGCCGCGCTCCTCCGACCCGCCGACGCCCGACCCGCCGGACCCGCCGGAGGGCTACCGGGAACCGGTCGCGTTCTCCTACCCGTCGCTGTGGCTATCTGTCGGGTCGCTCGTCCTGTTCGTCGCCGCGTTCGTCAGCTTCGGGCGACTGATGAGTGCGCTCCGGGCCGACAGCGCGCTGGAGTTCACGGTGGGTCCGGCCGGAATCGCCGTCGTCGCGCTCCTGTCGGTCGGCACTATCGTCGTCCACGAACTCGTTCACGGGGCAGTCTATCGTCTGCTCGGCTATCGAGTCCGGTACGGACTCGCGCTGAACATGGGCGCGGCCTACGCCGCCGCCTTCGGGCAGTTCCAGACGCGCCGGGACAACGTGGTCGTCGCGCTCGCGCCGCTGGTCGTCTTTACCGTCGTCCTGACGCCCCTGCTGGCCGGACCGTTGGTGGTCGCGCTCGGGGCGTTCCTCGTCCTCGTGGTGAACACCTCGGGCGCTATCGGCGACCTCTACCTCTCGTGGCGACTCCTCCGGATGCCCGAGGGTACCCTGCTCTACGACCTAAGCGCGCGCCACTCCTACATTTACTACCCGGAAAACGGAGATGTGGAGTTCTGACGCCGGAGTCTCTTGGGTCAGGACTCGGCGGCCCCGGCGTCGGTTTCGGAGTCGGCGTCGGTACCGGACCCTGCGTCGGTACCGGAGTCCCGCTCGGCGTCGGAACTCGACCGGGCGTCGCGCTCCGACTCGCCGCCGACGCGTTCGACTGCCGCGCCGAGGGCGTTGCGCTTGACGCTCCGAAGTCCCTTCTCGGCGGCCTGCCGCGACGAGTAGCCCTGTCCGGAGTCGGCGATGGTGTTACCGTTGTCGTGGACGAGTCGCCAGCGCCACTTGCCGTCCTTGCCCTCGTAGACCTCGAAGGCGGCTTTTGCGGGCGCTTCGAGTGCTTCGACGGTCGAGCCGTCGAGTTGGCGCATCTCGACCCGGCCGCCGGTCCGCTCGCGGACGACCCGCGCGGCGGCCTCCTTCGTCCGCGAGACGAGCGAGGGCGCGACGGTCTCGACCGCCTCGAACGCGTCGATGGCGTCGCCGACGAGCGACGACGAGAACTCGCGGGCCAGCAGGCACTCGCCGTCACGGTAGAGCGAAATCGAGAGGCCCTGCCACTCGACGCCGCCCGTCTCGGGAGGGTCCGGCGCGGCGACGGCGGCTCCGTCTTCGGTCCACGTCCCGTCGCGTCGGTAGTCGAGACCGACGCTCGCGGCCGTGAGGTCGCCGTCACCGTCGTCGCGCCGGTAGGAGAGCCGAGCGCGCAGTCGCGGGTGTGCGACGAGGAGATACTCGTGGTCGAACATGGCCACCCGTAGCGGTCCGACGCGCTTGAGTCTGTTTGCCGCGGTCGGTCCGAACCTGTCGATTCCCTCACGGAAATTCCGGAGAAACGAAGACAAAAAGCTCATAATCGTGCTACGCTCGTATCCACCTGTGTTCGGCATCCTCGCCCCTGCACTCCTCGACGGCGTCGGGCTCGGCTCGTTCGAGTGGTTAGAACACGTCGTCGAGACCACGACGGGGTGGGCGGGGCTGGCCATCATCTTCGTCTACTCGTTTCTCATCGCGTTCGCGCTCCCCGGCGTGAGCGAGGTGGTGCTGGCCGCGCCGCTGGACCTCGGACTCACGCAGGCCGGGCGACTCGCGCTCATCATCCTCGTCAGCGGCGTCGGCAAGGCCGCCGGGAGCATCCTCGCGTTCCACATCGGCCAAGAGGCCAAGGAGTCCGGTCCCATCATCAGCTTTCTCCGTCGGTCACGCTTCGACGTTATCGAGTGGTCCGAGAACAAGACGGTCCAACTCGCCCAGAAGTGGGGCTACCTCGGGATGGCGCTGGCGCTCTCCGTGCCCTTCTTCCCCGACACCATCTCCATCTACGCCTTCGCGGTCCTCGAAGAGGACTATCTGAAGTTCGCGCTGGCGACGTTCGCCGGGAGCGTGGGTCGGCTCCTCGTGACGCTTCTCCTCTACGGCTCGACGGTCGCGGCGTTCTGAGAAGAGCTGATTTTCCGCTGACCAGCGTTTTCTACCGAACCACCGAGGACGCGCTCGGCCGACCAGACCGCGGTTTGGGTGGACTGAAAGGGGCCGGTCGCTGGCGTTTGCGTGGTCGCCTCAGCGACCTCTCTCCGGAGTGAACGCAGTGAACGGAGGAGATGTCGCTGAGCGACCGCCAGCGACCGGGGGCTTTCGAGGCTACGTTCACGCTGAGTCTCGTTATCGGTTCACGACAGACTTCGACGCGTATCGAGCGAAGGTTTACGGGCAGTCCGGCCCGAACCGGTGGTATGCAGCGCATCGAGGTGAGCGGCCGTGGCGGATAGCTTGCGGGTCGTACAGGGATTGGTCGTCCTCGTCGGCGTCGCCGTGACCGTGGCGCTCGGGTGGGTCCTGTTCGTGGAGGTGCCGGAGGGGAACCTCGCCAGACTCCTCGGTGTCGTGCTGGCCGTGCTGGCGGGGGTCGTCGGGGCGCGAGGAGCCGGGAGTCTCGCCTCGCGGTGGGCCGCCAGCTACGACGTGGCGGAGGTCGCCGTCGAGGGACCCATCACGCGCGACGGCGGCGGCGGTTCGATTCCGCCGCGACCCGGCGGCACGCCCGCCGACGACATCGTCGAGCAGATAGAGAGCGCAGACGAGGACTCCTCGGCGCGGGCGCTCCTCTTGCGCCTGAACACGCCGGGCGGCGAGGTCGTTCCGAGCGACGACATCCGACTCGCGGCCGAGCGCTTCGACGGGCCGACGGTCGCCTACGCGACGGACGTGTGCGCCAGCGGCGGCTACTGGATAGCCAGCGGCTGTGACGCAATCTACGCCCGCGAGGGGAGCATCGTCGGCTCTATCGGCGTCATCGGCTCGCGGGTCAACGCCAAGGGGATGGCCGACAAGCTCGGACTGGAGTACGAGCGCCTCGCGGCGGGCAAGTACAAGGACGCGGGCCAGTCGCTCAAGGAGATGTCCGAGGAGGAACGCGAGTACCTCCAAGGCATCATCGACGGCTACTACGACGAGTTCGTCGAGCGCGTGACCGACGGCCGAGACCTGAGCGACGAGCAGGTCCGGGACACCGAGGCCAGAGTCTATCTGGGCGACGACGCCGCGTCCATCGGACTGGTGGACGAACTCGCCACGAAGAAGCAAATCGAGGACCGCCTCGCCGACGACCTGAACGTCGAGGAGGTCACGGTCGAGGAGTTCACCCCCGAGCGCAACCTGATGGAGCGCCTGCGCGGCGGCTCCCAAGCGGTCGCCTACGCCTTCGGCGCGGGCGTCGCCAGCGCCCTCGGCGGCGACGACCGGGGCGACGTGGACGGCTTCGAGTTCCGACTGCGGTAGGTCGCCGCGAGGGCTTAGAAACCTCTATCGTTTTTACGCACTGTTATAGATTGCTACGAGAAACATTTACATTTCTGGAGTGGCGCGTGCGGGCGCGTCGCCGCGGGCGACGCGCCCATCCGCGCGAGGGACGAGTAGCGCAGTGAAACGAGCAACGCAGTCGGTTGGGGAGGACGTGGTCCGGTGCTGTGCGGTTGCCGTGCGGTTGCGGTATGATTGGCGTCGGCTACAGTGCGGTTCGCGGTGTGGATGCGGTTGCGGTTCGCGGTGTGGATGCGGTTGCGGTTCGCAGTGTGGATGCGGTTGCGGTTCGCAGTGTGGATGCGGTTGCGGTTCGCGGTGTGGATACGGTTGCGGTTCGCGGTGGGGTCGAGATGACAGCCCGCTGTACGGTCTCATCTGCGTCAGCAGTAGCGAACTCGCTTCGACCCCTCGCTCATCCGGCAGAAGCGCCACTGACGCCGTTAAAAACCAGTAACCGACATGAAGACAGCAACCTCTCACGAACTCCGAAAATCGGAGAAAGCGAAAACCTGCGAACCCGACCCGACGCGAACTTACCTCACTTGAACCGGAACGTCTCCAGATTCTTCGGCGCGAACGTCCGCATGTTGTACTCGTGGTACAGCGACGACGAGAGGTCCTGCGTGGAGGACTCGTCGCCGTGGACGCACAGCACCTTCTCGGGGCGCGGATTCATCGTCTTCACGAAGTTCATCAGGCCCTGCCGGTCGGCGTGGCCGGAGAAGCCGTCCACCGTCTCCACGTCGAGTTCGAGCGTGAGGGTGCCGTTGCGGCCGCCGCCGCGGTTCATCGGAATCTCGTCCCAGCCGTTCTGGATGCGTCGGCCCAGCGTCCCCTGTGCCTGATAGCCGACGAACGTCATCGTGTTGTCGGGGTCGCCGCCGAGGTGTTCGAGCCACGACATGATGGGGCCGCCCGTGACCATCCCGGAGGTCGAGAGGATGATACACTGGTCGCCGTCGGCCACGTCTTGGCGTTCCTCCTCGCCGCCGTCGATGTGGTTGAACTCGTCGGCGAGGAAGGGGTTCTCGTCCTCGTGGAAGATACGGTCCCGCAAATCGTCGCGCAGGTACTCGGGGTAGGTCGTGTGGATGGCCGTCGCCTCCCAAATCATGCCGTCGAGGTGGACCGGCATCTCGGGGATGTCGCCGTTGCGCATGGCCTCCTCGATGACGAGCATCATCTCTTGGGAGCGACCGACCGCGAACGCGGGGATGACGACCTTCCCGCCCTTCTCGTAGGTGTCGTTGATGACTTCCTTGAGTCGGCGCTCGGAGTCCTCTTGGTCGGTCTGGTAGTCGTTGCGACCGCCGTAGGTCGATTCCAACACGAGCGTTTCGACTCGCGGGAAGTCGTTGACCGCACCGTTGAACAGGCGCGTGTCGTCGTAGTGGATGTCGCCCGAGAACGCGACGTTGTAGAGGCCGTCGCCGATGTGGAAGTGCGAGACGGCGCTCCCGAGGATGTGGCCCGCGTTGTGGAGCGTGAGCTTCACGTCGGGCGCGATGTCGGTCACGTCGCCGTATTCGAGGGGGATGGTGTGCTTGATAGCCTCCCGGACCATCTCCGAATCGTAAGGCGGCGTGCGGCCTTCCTTGGCGGCCACGTCGAGGTAGTCCAACTGCAGCAAGCCCATCAGGTCACGGGTCGGTTCGGTCGTGTAGATGGGACCGTCGTAGCCGTACTTGAACAGGAGCGGAATCAGCGCCGAGTGGTCGAGGTGGGCGTGGGTCAGCACCACCGCGTCGATGGTGTTGGCCCCGGCACCCAGTGCCTCCTCGACTTGGAGGTAGGGCACTTCGTCCTCCGCGCCGGGCTTGTCGCCGCAGTCGATGAGGACGCGGGTCTCGGGCGTCGAGAGGATGAACGAAGCCCGGCCGACCTCGCGGCAACAGCCGAGCGTCGTGATGCGGACGTACTCGTCGTTGGACATCTCCTCGCGGTGAATCTGGCGACCCACCTTTTCGAGGATGTCGCGGCGCTCGTCGCGCTCCTGTTTCAGGAAGTTCCGGACGTTCGAGACCGTCGAGGACTCGATGGGCGGCGTCCGGACGACTTCGGGCGTCCAGCCGACTTCTTGGGTTATCTCGCGCAGGGTCGAGCCGTGCTTGCCGATGACCATGCCGGGCTTCTCGGCCTCGATGACGACCTCGCCCGTGTCGGCGTGGAAGTCGAGGTCGGTGACTCCGGCCTCCTCGGGGATGACCTCCATCACCTTGTCGCGGGCGTCTTGGGGCCGCGACAACACGTCGGGGTCAGGGCGGACGGTGATGCGCTTGCGAAGTTGGCTGGCCAACTGCCGGATGAGGTCGCCGTTCCGGGCGAACTTCTTGGGGTCGCGGGTGTACACGACCAGTTCCGGGCCTTCGTACTTCACGTCGGACACCGAGATGTCGCTCGGTAGCTCGCTCGTAATCTCTGCTCGCAGGTCCTCTAGCTGCTGGTCTACTTTACTCATAGTGAAAAAGTGGTTCCGTCTGTCCGTACTGTCACTCCGCTCGTCGTCCGACCGACCGGTCGGGTGTCGCCGCCGATGGGTCGCGGGTCACTCCCGGTCGGCCGCGCGTCGCTCCCGACCGGTCGCACGACACCGCGTGCTAACTGCTCGCAGTCGCACGTCGGGCCGGTCGATATGCCGTCAGGACAACGATGCAGAGTACAGCACAGCATAGATTTCGTTCTCCGCGGGATGGGAAACTCGCGCGTCGGCGAGTCGTCCACGTCCCCGGACTACCGGGGAAGACCGGACGCTCACTCGGGGACGCAGGAAAACCCGCTTACGCGGCATTAGTTGCCGATGTTATAAAAGCCTTCTCAATGCGGGCAACGCCGCGGTTCGCGCAGGGCGTGCAAGGCCGCCGAGTGAGCGTCCGATGGTCGTCCGAATCGCCGCACCGAACGCCCGCATCCAAGTATCCAAGTCGGCGGGAGTCGTTCACTCTGTCATGCGACTGACTCCCGAGCGCGTCGCCGACGAGTACGAGTGGGTCCGCGGCCGGGCCGACGTAGTGGTTCCCGTGGTCAACGAGGTCCGCGCGGGCCTCGGCGACCTGTTCGAGACCGACGTAGACGACGTGACCGCCGACGCCTACCGCGAGGAGGTCGCCGTCGTCTTCGCGGACGGCGACCGCGCGGTCAACGTCGCCGCGCTGGTCGCGCTCCTCCGGGACCTCGACGTGGCGCACGATTATCCGGGGTTCGTCGTGGACGAGATTCTGGGCCGGGAACTCGCCGGGACTATCGCCGGGACCCAGCCGCTCCGCCTGCTGGGCGAGGCGACGTTCCACTACGCCGACGTGAGCGTCCACGCCGACGAGGAGGGCGAGGCGCGAAGCGCCTCGGGAGAACGAGCGGGTGACGCCCGCGAGGTCGCGGGCGCGGACGACTTGGACGCCGCCTTGGCGGCCGGGTTCCAGACGCGACTGCCGGGGTGGGACTGGCAGGACGGCGAGAGTCCCTTCGCCGTGACCGACGAGCCTTAGCCCTCCTCGGATACCTCGTCGCCTTCCCACCCCTCGACGTAGACGTTCGCTTCCGGCACGCCCCGTTCGTCCAGATAGTCCTGCGTATCCACGACCATCTGGGGGACGCCACAGACGTAACAGTCCCGACCGTCCAAGTCGTCCAGCGCGTCGGCGAGGTGGTCCTGCACGTGACCCTCGCGGCCCGACCACTCGTCGTCGGCTTCCGAGAGGACGTAGGTCACGTCGAAGTCGGGATTGTCGGCCGCCATCTGGTCCAGCGTCTCGCGGTAGATGATATGCTCCTCGTCCTTCTCGCCGAAGAAAAAGTGGGCGTGACCGGTCCCCTCGCGGACGTACTGCTTGGCCATCGCTATCATCGGCGTGATGCCCGTGCCCGTCGAGACGAACGCCACGTCCGAGTCCAAGTCCCGGAGATAGAGATTTCCGCCTAGCTCCTCGATTTCGATGGTGTCGCCCGGCGTTCGCTCGTGCATCCACGTCGAGGCCGTGCCGTCGGGGTACCGCTTGATGGCGAGCGTGATTCTCTCGCTTCCGGGCATCGCCGTGGCCGTGTAGGGGCGGACGACCTCGCCATCTTCGTCGGCGGACGTGTCGTCTTCGTCGCCGGATTCGTCGTCGGCCGCCGGACTCTCGGACCGGTCGAAGTGGACGTGGGTGTGCTGGCCGGGGTCGAACTCGAAGGTGTAGCCGTCGGCTTCGAGGAGGAACTGCTTGACCGTCGGCGTCATCTGGTGGACTGACGTGACCGTGACCTCGTGTGTGTCGGTCATCGTGGAATCGGCGATGCTACGACGGACGCCCGGATAACTCGGGTGGCCGACAACCCCATCGCGAGCTACTCCAGAACGCCGCTGTCCCGGAGTCGCTGTCGGCCGAGTTTCCGAACGTCCACGGCTCCGGCCCGGACCGACTCGACGGAGACGAAGCGGGCGTCGGCGGCGTCGGACCCGGCCGCCACCTCGCCCTCGGTCGAAGCGCGGTCGATGCGGTAGTTTATCGACCGGTAGGTCGCCCGCGGCCCCGCCGAGAGGACCGTCCCGACGAGGGCCAGCGCCTCGGAGTCTGCGACCAGTCCGGTCTCCTCGCGGAGTTCGCGGGCGGCCGCCTCGCGGGCGGGTTCGTCGTACTCGGGGTGTCCCGCAGGGAGGTCCCAGCGACCGGCGTCCCGGCCACCGTCGCGCTGGATGAGTAACACACGGTCCTCGTCCCGGACGGTCACGCTAGTCGTCGGCACCGACTGGTGCCACCACGTCTGCTCGCAGGACGAACAGTGGTTCCGTTCCCTGCCTTCGAATTCGACAGTCGTGAGTTCCGCGCCGCAGTCCGGGCAGTAGTCGGCCGAGATGGCTATCATCGTCCGGGCGGTCGTACCGGACGCCCTTGAGTTGCCGGTGTTCCGACAGTTCTATCTCGGCCGCGTTCGACCGGGCGACCATGCAGTCCGCGACGCTCTGTTACCTCCTTCGGCCCGACGAGCGCGAGGTCTTGCTCATCCGCAAGAAGCGCGGTCTCGGCGAAGGCAAGTTCGTCGGCCCCGGCGGGAAAGTCGAGGAGGGCGAGACGCCCCGCGAGTGCGTCGTCCGCGAGGTCGAAGAGGAGATTCGCGTGACGCCCAACGACCCCGAGAAGGTCGGCGAGTTCCGGTTCGTCTTCGGCGATGAACCACGGATGTTCGTCCACGTCTTCCGCGCCGAGGAGTTCGCTGGCGAACCGGAATCGACTCCGGAGGCCGACCCGGCGTGGTTCGACTACGAGGCGGTGCCCTACGACGAGATGTGGGAGGACGACCGCCACTGGATGCCTCACCTGTTCGACGGCGAGACCTTCGCCGGGGAGTTCGTCTTCGACTCGGACGGCGACGAACTGCGCGAGTGGACGGTCGAGACCGGCGTGCGCGAGGTGGAGTGACCGAACGCGGCCCCGGACGCCGGGAAAAATTTATATAGAAGTTCAAACATCTTTCGAACGGGGGAATCACCATGAGCGAATCACAACCCGGACAGCGGCGCATGGGCGGCCGACCGATGTTCGTCCTCGCGGAGGACACCGAGCGGACGCAGGGCCGAGACGCCCAGCAGTCGAACATCTCCGCCGGAAAGGCGGTCAGCGAGGCGGTACGCACCACGCTCGGACCGCGCGGGATGGACAAGATGCTGGTCACGGACACCGGCGACGTGACCATCACGAACGACGGCGCGACCATCCTGAACACGATGGACATCGAACACCCCGCGGCCCAGATGATAGTCGAGGTCGCGGAGGCCCAAGAGGACGAGGTCGGCGACGGCACGACCACGGCCGCGGTCCTCGCGGGCGAACTCCTCTCGAAGGCCGAGAGCCTGCTGGACGACGACGTGCATCCGACGACCATCGTGGAGGGCTACGCCGAGGCCCGCGACATCGCGCTCGACGCCATCGACGGTCTCGTGCTGGACGAGGAGCTAACCGACGACCTTCTGAAGCAGGTCGCCGAGTCGAGCATGACCGGCAAGGGGACCGGCGACGTGACCACCGAGAAACTGGCCGAGGAGGTCGTTCGCGCGGTCCGCCACGCCGAGGGCGACGAGGGCGTGGTTCGGGACAACGTTCGGGTCCACACCCAGACCGGCGGGTCGTCGTCGGCCACCGAACTCGTGGAGGGCGTCATCAGCGAGGCGGAACCGGTCCACGCCAACATGCTCCGCGTGGTCGAAGACGCCACCATCGCGGTCGTAGACGAGCAGTTCGGCGTCCGCGAGGCGAACATCGACGCCGAGTACTCCGTCGAGAGCGTGGACCAACTCACCGCCGCGATGGACGCCGAGGACCGCGAACTGCGGGAGTACGCCGACGCGCTCGCGGACGCTGGCGTCGATGTCGTCTTCTCGACGGACTCCATCGACGACCGCCCCGCGGCGTACCTCGCGGACGCGGGCCTTCTCGCGTTCGAGAACGTGGCCGACGACGAGGCCCGCGCTATCGCGTCGGCGACCGGCGCGAGTCGGACGAGCAAGGTCGAAGACATCGAGGAGGCCGACCTCGGACGCGCCGAGACGGTCCGCGTTCGCACCTTCGCAGGCGAGGACCTCGCGTTCGTGGAAGGCGGCGCGGCCGCGCAAGCGGTCACGATGCTCGTCCGCGGCGGCACCGAACACGTCGTGGACGAACTCGAACGCGCCCTCTCGGACGCGCTGGACGTGGTGACCGCGGCGCTGGACTCCGGCGGCGTGGTCGCGGGCGCTGGCGCGACCGAAATCGTCGTCGCCGACCGCGTGCGCGAGGAGGCCGCCAGCATCGAGGGCCGCAAGCAACTCGCGGTCGAGGCGTTCGCCGACGCGGTGGACGTTCTCCCGCGCACCCTCGCGGAGAACACCGGCATGGACCCAATCGACGGACTGGTGGACCTGCGGGCCGAGAACGACGAGCGCGAGGGCCGCGCGGGCATCATCGCCACGGGCCAGCACGGCGAAATCGGCGACCCCGTGGAGTCGGGCGTCCTCGACCCCGCCGCGGTCAAGCGCGAGGCGTTCGAGTCGGCGACCGAGGCCGCGACGATGATAGCGCGCATCGACGACGTTATCGCGGCGGAGTAACCGAATCCGTACTCGACTCTCTAGACATTCTTTCGTCGCAGTCGGTTTCGACCGAAATATATTTATCACTATCTAAACGGCTTAGTCGATATAGTCGTGAAGGATTTCGTCGCCGATGACGTGGCGTTCTCGCGTTCCATCGCTCTTGACGCGAGTACCGTCGATTCCGTCACGGTTACCGTTGCGGTTCCAGCGACTCGTACCGAGGAGTGGGACGTTCTCGACTCGCTCTACGACGCGGGAAAGTCCGATTTTCGGCCGTTTCTCCACAAAGCGAACGACATCCAGTACGGCTCTAACTACGGGTTCTTCGAGACGGTCCTTCGAAACGCTCCGACGCCAATTTTAGCCACGACACATCTCGGCAGAGACGGTTCTAGCCCGGAGCGCGTCGAAGCAGTTCAGTCGGCGCTCCTCGTCTCGGACCTCGCCCACTCGGAATCGCTCGTCCTCGTTGACGGCGGTGAAACAAAGGCCGAGGCGTTCACCAGAGCTATCGACGGTATCGTTTCCGACGTTCCGCCGACGACTCATTGCGTCAGTGCCGAGCAGTACTTCCCAACTGCCTTACTCGCGGACATTTGCGCGAGTCATCTCGCACACCAGATTGCAGACGCCAGTGACTCTACCACCATCACTCCCGCCGCTCCCGAATCGAAGACCGAATACGCGGACAGATGGGGTAAAGCGTACAGTTCGCTCATCGACGCACGAGAGAAGTACGAACGGACACCGGTCTCGGCGAAGCGCGGCCGAACGGTCCGCGAGCGAATCCGGTGTTGGTACGAAGGCCACGTCGCAGTCGGAAACGGGGATTATCCGATGACCGACTCGTTGACTCCGGTGATGAACTCGGCAGAAGAACGGGGATTCTCCCAGCTAGCCGACCAGTTTTCTGAGATATGAACGGTGTCAGTTCCTGCGCCCACGTCCATCGTCTACGTTCTCGGACTTGCGTCCTCGGACTTCCGGGTCATGGTCACACAGGCTCCACGCCGACACCATGCGCTCATTTCCGGATACGTCGTCCGGCTATAAATACTTTAGGTGGAATCGACTATCCCTCACCCTCGCTTTCGCCGCGTTTGCGCCACGGACTCGACGGACCGTCGCCCCTCTGTCTCGCGCTCGCCGGACTTCTCGCCGCGGCGCTTCGACCGCGACCGGGCGTAGAGCGCCAGACCGACCGCCCCGAGACCCGCGAGCGCGAGACCGGTCAGGCTCCGGCGCTGGGAGGCTTCGGTGTACGCGCTCGTCTCCGAGACGTGCCGGTCGATGCCGCCACGCTCTTCGAGGTCCCCGGTCGATTCGTCGAGGTTGTTCGGCGCGTCCCGCCGAGGAGCCTCGTCGTCTTTCTGCATCGGCACGAACAGTTTCTCCATCACGGTGTCGAGGACCCCGGCGGCGTAGTGGCCGAGCGCGGCCATGCCCTTGGCTCCGCCGCCGACATACACGTCGCGCTGGGGGTTCTCCGCGGCGTCGAGGATGGCCCGCGCCACCGTCTCGGGCGCGTAGACCGGCGGCGGGAGCGTGGCCGCCTCGTCCATGTGGTTCTTCGCGTGGTCGGGGTACGGCGTGTCGATGGACGCGGGTTTGACGAGCGTGACCGAGACGGGCGCGCCGTCCTGCTCCAGTTCCATCCGGAGCGCGTCGGTGAACCCCTCGACGGCGTGTTTGCTCGCCGAGTAACTGCCCTGAAGCGGGATGGCGCGGTCCGAGGCGACGCTCCCGACGTTGATTATCGCGCCGCCGCGGTCCTTCAGGAGGTTCGTCGCTTCGAGCGACCCGTAGAGGAGTCCCCAGACGTTCGTGTCGAACTGGTCGCGCATGTCCTCGACCGGCGTCTCCTCCAGTTTGCCGTAGAGGAACGCTCCGGCGACGTTGACCCACGTGTCGAACCCGCCGTAGGCGTCGCGGGCGGTCGCCGCTATCTCCCGCACGTCGTCGCGGTCGCGCACGTCGGCGACGACGTAGGTCGCCTCGCCGCCCGAGTGGCGTATCTCGTCGGTCAACTCGCGCAGGGCCTCCTCGCTCCGGGCCGCGACGACCACCCGCGCGCCGCGGTCGGCGGCCATCCGCGCGGTGGTCAGGCCGATACCCGACGACGCGCCGGTGACGACGACCACCTGCTTTTCGAGCGGTTTCAGGTCGGCGCTCATCGCGGGGCCTCCTCGACGCTCGCGCGTGCGTTCGGGACTGCGCGAGTGGAACCTGCGCGAGTAGAACCGTTCGGATGTCGCTGTACTGTCGTACTGTCGGCGATTTTGACCCGAGTCATGTTGGAAACTCCGACCCCGTGTCGGGGTTCCCTACGAGCGTCAGCACGTCCTTAGTCTCGGTGGCAGACGAGTCAGACCGTCTCGGACGAACGAGCGCCGCGGGTCAGCGCAACTCCGCGCCGTCGGGACAGACCTCCGTCCGGTGCTGTAGGACGCCCTCGACGCCGACCGCGAACACCGTCTCGCCCACCATCGCCATGCTGGCGGCCCCGCCCGCGGCCTCGACTTCCTCGACCGCGCGGCGGACCTCCTCGGTCGGCAGGTCGATGGCCTCGGCGAACGCCCACGAGTCGCGGGTCAGTCTGGCCAGCGAGGGGTCGTCGGGGAGCGCGTCGAGCGTGGCCGACCCCTCGCGGGCGACTCGTCTCATCAGGTCGTCGTCGGCCAGCGCCTCGTCGGTGGCGATGGGTCCGAACGACGAGTACTCGATGGGCGTCTCGCGCTCGAATTTGCGGGGGTCGCCGCCGTCGCCGACGACCAACCCGCCGCGGTTCTGGACGAACACGTCGCCGAGACCGGTCCCGGCCTCGACCTCCGCGCGGTGGGCGAGTTCGACTACCTCTTCGCGGGAGAGTGCGAGGTCGAACTCCCCGTTCGCGGCGATGACCGCGGCGAGGGTCGCGGCACCGCTCGCGCCGAACCCGCTCCCGATGGGAACTTCGGCGGTCAGGTCGGCGCGCGCTGGCACGTCCAACTCGCGGAGCGCGATTTCGACCGGTTCGAAGGCGGTCGGCTCGCCGCCGACCGTGACCACGGGGGCTCCTCGGGCGGCGCTCTCGTCTTCTGCTCGCTGTACGTCCGCGACCACGCCGTCGGCGATGGCGACGCTCGCGCCCTTCGACTGGTCTGCGGTCTCTGCGGGCGCGAAGACGGCGGTGACGCTTCCGGGGGCGAACGCTCGCATACCGGGAAATTGGGCGCGAGTCCCATTTGAACCCTCGGGACGCGGCGACCGGGCGACAACCGAGCGACGACCGGGCGATAACCCAGCGACGACCGGGCGACAACCGAGCGACGACCGGGCGACAACCGAGCGGCGACCGGCCGACGACCGTTTACCGCTCGGGCAGGTAGGTGTCCGGCGTGACCGAGCGCATGCACGCGGTCGCCATCGAGGAGTTCGGCGACCCGACGGTGTTCGAGGACCGCGAGTTCGACCGACCCGACCCCGACGCCGAGGAGGTGCTGGTCCACGTCGAGGCGTCGAGCGTCAACCCCGTCGAGTACAAGATTCGGCGGGGCGACCTGCCGCCGTTCGCGCCCGACTTCCCCGCAATCGTGGGCTGTGACGCGGCGGGCGTCGTCGAGAGCGTCGGCGACGACGTGACGGCCTTCGAGGAGGGCGACGAGGTGTACGGCATGGTCGGCGGCGTCACCGGCGCGCAGGGAGCCTACGCCGAGTACGTTCCCGCTCACGCCGACCTCCTCGCGCCGGTCCCCGAGTCGCTGTCGTTCGCCGAGGCCGCCGCGCTCCCCGTGGTCGCGCTCACCGCGTGGGAGATGCTGGTGGACAAGGCCGACGCGGGCGAGGACGACTCGACGCTCGTCTACGGCGGGGCGGGCGGCGTCGGCCACGTCGGCGTCCAACTGGCCGACTGGCTCGGCGCGGACGTGTCCGCGACCGGTTCGACCGAGCGCAAGCGCGAGTTGGCCGCCGACCTCGGCGCGTCCGCGACCATCGACTACACCGCGACCGACCCCGACGAGTACGTCGCCGAACACACCGACGGCGAGGGGTTCGACGTGGTGTTCGACCCGGTGGGCGACGACCACCTCCAGACCGCCTTCGAGGCGGTCGCGCCGTTCGAGCGCGTCGTCACCACCGAGTCGAGTTCGACGCAGGACCTCTCGGCGATGCACCAGCAGGCGCTCTCGCTCGGCGTCGTCCTCTCGATTCTGCCGGTCCTCCGCGGGACGGGGCGCGAACGCGTCGGCGACCGTCTCCGGCGAATCAACGAGGTCGTGGCCGACGGCGGTCTGGAACCCGTCTTGGACGACGAGCAGTTCGCGCTGACCGCCGAGGGCGTCGCCGACGCCCACCGGTACGCCGAGGAGGGCGACCACGTCGGCAAGATTTCGCTGGTTCGGGAGGCGTAGGTCCCCGACCACGGAGTCGTTCGGCGGGCCGTTCAGTCCGCGTCGATGGCACCCTCCATCGACCCCATCGTCTCGGTGGTCCGGAGGACGTACGGCATCAGGACGCCCTGCACGACGATGCTGAGGACGGCTACCCCGAACACCATCGCGCCGAGTTTGTCGTGGTACGGTAGCGCGTCCGGGACGGAGAGAAAGAGGGCTATCGGGATGACCGTGTGCATCCCGCCCCAGACGAGGACGTGCTGGTAGTCCAGCGGAATCTTCCCGGTACTCGTTCGGTTGACCAGTTTGATGACCGGGTAGACGGAGACGGCCCGGACGAGGAACACCAACAGCGTGGCGACGAGGATGAGCGGCGTGAAGTTGAGCAGGTGGTCTACCGGCACCCGGATACCGACCAGCACGAAGAGGACGGTGGTGGCGAGGAACGCCGCGGTCCGCCAGATTTCTTCGATGAACTCCACGCTCTCGGGGCGAATCACCTTCGCCTTCCCGTAGGTTCCGATCAACAACCCTGCCGAGACGACCGCGAGGACGCCGCTCAAGTGGAGTACCTCCTCGGCGAGGAGGTAGCTCCCGTACGGGAGGATGACGAGGAACAGCAGTTGGGCCATCTCCTCGACGGTGTACCGTAGGACGAGGAGGACGAGACCTCCGGTCACGGCACCGACGACGAGGCCGCCGAGGCTCACCCACGTTATCTGGACGGCGAGGTCGAAGAGTTCCGGGAGAGTGACGAGACCTTCTATCGGCTGGTCGGTCTGGACCTGCTCCCAGACCAGCGCGAGGAGCGTCGAGAACGTCACGATGGCGAACCCCTCGCTCAGGTGGCTCTCGGTCTCGGCGAGGACGCCGAGTCGCGCCGGGGCCTCCGTGTCCCGGAAGATAGCCAGCACGGCGACCGGGTCGATGGGGTAGACGATGACGGCGAACAGCAACGCGATGACGATGGGAACGCCGAACGCGTAGCTCCCTAACAGTCCGAGGAGTAACACGGCGAACGGGAGTCCGAGGACGACCATCAGAATCGCCTCGGGAAGCGTGTCGGCGAAGTGTCCGCGCTTCGTCTCCTCGGCACCCTGAAAGATGATGGTCGGCAACAGCACCTTCATCACGAGGTCCGACGAGAGGTCGAGGCTGACCTGTAACTGGGAGACCGAGATGGCGAATCCGACGACCACGAGGACGACCGTAAACGGGATGCGCACGCGCCGCGCCAAGGTTCGGACGACGGCGGCGATACCCAACACCAGCATGAGTTCGGCGACCAAGACGACGAGTTCGCTCATGGACCGGTCTCCATCCGAGTGTCGGACGCTCTCGGTTCGGCGCTCGGAGACGGGGATTCGGCCCCCGGAGACGCCGGTCCGTACCGGTCGGTCGGCGGGACCGGCGTCCGGCGCTTCGGGACTCCTCGGGGAGGCGTCGGGAAACGAGTCGGGACCATTACCACGGTTTCGGTCCAGAAGCGGAAAAGGCTGCTAGCCGCTGTACTCGAAGCGGCGCGACCCCGGCCCGTCGCGGAGTCGGGAACCGACACCGACTCCGGAATCGACGCCGGGTTCGACACCCTCTCGGCCGAGTAGCAACTTTTGTATCCGCACCCCCAGAATCCGGGAGCAATGACCGCGTTCTTCGACCGACTCACCGACCGCATCGCCGACATCGACAGCATCGTTTCGGTCGGTCTCGACCCCGACACCGACCGCCTGCCCGACGACGTTCGGGACGCCGACCTGCCGCGGTGGGAGTTCAACCGCCGCATCATCGACGCGACCCACGAACACGCCGCCGTGTTCAAGCCCAACGCGGCGTTCTACGAGGACCCCGACGGCTGGCGCGCCTTGGAGAAGACGGTCGAACACGCCCGCGAGAAGGGGGTTCCGGTCCTGCTCGACGCCAAGCGCGCCGACATCGGCAACACCTCCCGGCAGTACGCCGAGGCGCTGGACTCGGTGGACGCCATCACCCTCAACCCCTTCCTCGGGCGGGACTCGCTCGCCCCGTTCCTCGACCGCGAGGAGTCCGGATGTTTCCTCCTCTGTCGGACCTCGAACCCCGGCGGCGCGGACCTACAGGAGTTGGAACTCGCCGACGGCGACCTCGTGTACGAGCGCGTCGCGGACCTCGCCAGCGAGTGGAGCGCGGCGGGCAACCGGAACGTCGGGTTGGTCGTCGGCGCGACGACGCCCGACGAACTCCGGCGCGTCCGCGAGCGCGTCCCGGACTTACCCTTCCTCGTCCCCGGCGTCGGCGCGCAGGGCGGCGACGCCGAGGCCGCCGCGACGTACGCCACCGCGACGAACGGCGCGGGACTGGTCAACTCGACCCGCGGCATCATCTTCGCCGGAGAGGAGTCCGACCAATCCTACGCCGACGCGGCCGAGGAGGCCGCCCGCGACCTGAAAGAGCGCCTGAATCGGTACCGCTGACTCACTCGGACCGACACGGTCGCTTCGCTTCCGTCCAGTACCGACACGCCTAATCGCGGCCGGTCCCAACCGCCGAGCGTGACTACCGACTCGACGATTTCGAGCCGACCCATCTTCGCCGCCGTCTCGGTTATCGTCGTCCTCGTGGCGGGCGGTATCGGCGCTATCGTCGGCGCGTCCGGCCAGAAGCGCGAGGTGGCGATGGACCTGCTGGGCGTGGTGTCGTTCCAGATGACGCCGGTCGTGATGGCCGCGTTCGGGATGGCAGTGACCGCGAGCGTGCTGGCGCTCCTGTTCGGACTGGTCAGCGTCGCTTCCCGGTACGACGACGAGAGTGGCGAGCGCGCCTGAGTTCCCACGGACAGTGGCGAACGTCACCGCGGCGAAACGTCCTTGTCACTCCCCTCCGAGGAGTTCCGCATGCCCGAAACTCGTGTCGAAGAGCTGACTACCGAAGCGGAGTGGACCGCCGCGCTCCCGATTCTGCGTCAACTCTGGACCGACGCCGACGAGGCGTTCGTTCGGTCGTGGGCCGACGAGGACGACTATCGGCTGTTCGGCTTACTGGCCGACGAGGTGCTGGTCGCGGTCGCGGGCGTCTCGATTCAGCGCGTCCTCCACCACGCTCGCCACGCGTGGATTCACGACTTCGTGGTGGACGAGACCCACCGCGGCGAAGGACACGGCGCGGCGCTCCTCGATTTCGTGGAGTCGTGGGCCGAGGACCGAGACTGCGAGTACGTCGCGCTCGCGGTCAGGGGAGGCAACGACGACGCGCTCGACTTCTACGAAGCCGAAGGGATGGACCGGTGGGGCCACGTCGTCGAGACCGGGCTCTGAGGCGGTTCGGTTCGTCGCTCGGCGTTTCCCCTCCGAGAGGGTGCGAAAACTTATAGACGGCTAAAAGATTCAAACGTCTCCTTCCGTTAGACGGGCCGAATGGCTACTGGCGAATCCGAAATCAGGGGCGACGCCGAGGGCGGGGACCTCGGTCTCACCGGGGCGATTTCGATGGCATTGGGTGGGATGATAGGTGGCGGTATCTACGCGGTGCTGGGGGTGGTCGTGAAGGTCACCGGGGCGCTCGCGTGGCTGTCGTTCGTGCTTGCCGGACTGGTCGCGCTCTGTGCCGGGTACTCGTACATCAAACTGAACCAACTGAGCCAGCCCGAGGGCGCGTCGCCGACGTATCTCGAATGGTTCGCCGACAGTTCGACGCTCGCGGGGATGGCTGGCTGGACGCTGTTGTTCGGTTACGTCGGGTCGATGGCGATGTACGCCTACGCGTTCGGGAGCTACGCCGTGGACATGCTCCCGATGGAGCAGGTGTTTGGCCTCCCGTTACGGGCGTTGCTCTCGCTCGCCATCATCGGCGTGTTCGTCGGCCTGAATCTGGTCGGCGTCGAGGAGTCCGGCTGGGTCGAAATCGTGCTGGTGGTACTCAAAATCGCGGTCCTCGTGGGTTTCGTCGCGTTCGGCCTCTGGTTCGCGTTCGCCAACGGCGGCGAGACCGCGACCGGCGGCGGCGTCGAACTCGGCCTCGGCGGACTCGGATTCGAGCCGATTATGGCGGCCGCGATGTCGTTCGTCGCGTTCCAAGGCTGGCAACTGCTGATGTACTCTCAGGGGACGATCAAGGACCACAGCGACACGAACCCGACCGCTATCTACATCTCGATTCCGACCGCGGTGGCCATCTACATCGGGGTCGCAATCGTCACGACCAGCATCGTCGGCGTCGCACTGGTCTCCCAGCGCCCCGAGGTCGCACTGGCAACCGCTGCAAGCGAGTTCGGCGGGTCGATGGGCCACTTCGTCATCGCGCTCTCGGCGCTGTTCTCGACCGCGAGCGCCATCAACGCGACGCTGTTCACCAGCGCGCAGTTCTCCGACCGACTCATCGAGAACGAACTGCTTCCCCAGCAACTCGACCCCAAGTCGCCCGACGAGTTCGAGGAGGGCGACCACCTGCCCAAGCGAATCATCGTTCTCCTCGGCCTGCTGACCGCGGCGTTCACCGTGGTCGGTAGTCTGGAGGGCATCACGTCGTTCGCGTCGCTGACGTTCATCGTCGTGTTCGGCGCGATGAGCTACCTCGCGCTGGGACAGCGCGACCACGAGGACGTGTCGGCGATTCCGCCCGCCGTCGGACTGGTCGGGACGGTCGCCTTCCTGCCGATGATGCTCTGGCACCTCTGGAGCGCCCAGCGGGGCGTCTTCTACACGGTCGCGGCCATCACGGTCGTCGCCGTCGTCGTGGAGTTAGCTTACTTCGAGATAGATTCGCTCGGCGGGAAGACCGACGACGAGACCTCGGTTCGGAGCGACTGACTGGTCTTTTTTACTCGACTCGCACCTCGTTGCCGACGGCAACGCCGAAGGCGTCGTCACCGCGGCCGCGGTTGACCGCCAACTCGACGTTGCCGTGACTCCCGACCGTGACGAGTCGGTCGCCAGCGGGCAGTTGTGCGTAGGCTCGCGCGACCGGTGCCGACTCGCCGTTCACCGACACCGACTCGCGGTCGCCCAGCAGCTCGCCGGGGAGGTTGGTGACGGCGTTGCCAAAGTCGTCCACGACCAGCACCTCGCCGACCGCGATGCCGTCGCCGACCGCGGCCCCGTCCTCGATGTCCGGGTCGGGGAACCGGAGGTCCTCGTACTCGCCGACGGGCACCACGTCCTCGCGCTCGTGGAACCGTTCGACGCCCTCCTCGTGAATCTCGGCGGCGGCGGGCGCGAACACGTCGCGGCCGTGGAACGTGGAACTCGCGGGGTCCAGATACTCGACCTCGAAGACCTCGATTTCGGTCGCGTCGGTGCGGTCGGCCAACTCGCGGGCCGCCGGGAGGAGAACCCCGTTGTCCGGTCCGACGAGCGCGTGGTCGCCCGCTCGAATCGCCAGCGCGGCGCGTTCGGTGCCGACGCCGGGGTCCACGACGGCGAGGTGGACCGCCGAGGGGAAGTAGGGCAAGACCTCTCGAAGCCAGAACGCGGCGGTTCGCACGTCTTGTCGCGGGAAGTCGTGGGCTACGTCCACCAGTCGCGCGTCGGTTCGCTGTAGCATTACGCCCTTCATCGCGGCGGGGTAGGGCGTGCCGAAGTCGGATGCGAGCGTTATCATGGTCTGTCGTTCGGTCGCGTCGGTCTAAAATCATCAGTCTCCGAATCGTCGGGTGGGGCCTCCGGGTCGAACGTTCGGACCGTCTGGGTCGAACGCCCGAACCGTCTCCGGGTCGAACGCTCGGACGGTCCGGCAGTCGGCGCGTGCTGGCGCGGTCCCCGTGACCGCGCCGACACGCGCGAGGGATGAGTAGCGCAGGGAGAAACGACCGGAGGGAGTGCCGACCGAGCAACGCAATCGGTTGGGGAGGAGGTGGCCCGCGGTCGCGGTGCGGCGCGGTGCCGTGCGGCGCGGTGCCGTGCAGTGGACTCCTCTGCTCAAGCCTGAAGCTAGCTCCTTGACGCCCGGCTACCAGCACCGAAACGACCGGCTACCAGCACCGAAACGCCCGGCTACCAGCACCGAAACGCCCGGCTACCAGCACCGAAACGACCGGCTACAGAAAGCACTCTCAACCGACCAGCCACAGAAATCCCACCCGAACTGCTCGGCGAACTACGAGACTCGTCACTTTCCGTTGCTGTCCGAGTCGCTCACGCGCTGAATCCGGTCCAGACCGCCGGTCTCCTCGACGACCTCGACCACGGCGTCCGGAACCAGCGACTCCCAGTCGTCGCCCGCTATCATCCGGTCCCGAACTTCGGTACCCTCCAAGACGTGACGGTCGTACATCGGCGACTGGCGCACCTCGACCCCGGCCTCCTCGAACAGGCGGATAACCAGCGGGTTGTTCGAGTACGCCACGTCGAAGTCCGGACTCATGCTCTGGACGTGGCTGACCCACACCGAGTTGCGGTCCAAGTCCTCGATGGGAACCGCGTAGGTCACGAGGTCCGAGTCCACGAGCGACTTCGTTATCATCATGATGCGCTCGCCCGCCGTGAAGGGGTCGTGTCGAGTGTGGGAGTCGCCCGCACTCCCGATGCCGAGGACGAGTTCGTCTACCTCCTCGGCGATGCGCTGGACCACGTTGTGGTGGCCGTTGTGGTAGGGTTGGAACCGACCGATGTAGAACCCGCGAGTCATACAATAGCGTTCCACGGTGAGGTTTTATAAGCGTGGCGAGTCGCCGCGCTCGGAGGAAAGCCGGTTTTCAGCCGCTGTCGCGGTGAGTTCGACGTAACCGCCTCCGGCGAATCGAGGGAGAAAGTATATCAATTCTCCAGCCCTGCATTCAGACACGTACAGGACAGTTCTATGAGCAAGGACACCGATAACGAGGCTCCGCCGCAGGAGCAAACGTCCGAGCAGGGGGGCTCGGCGTTCGAAGACCTCGGCAGCGATGTCGAACCCGACATCGCGGACGACGAAGCCGTCGAGGAGGACCTGCTGGGCGGGCTTGACATCGAGACCACCGAAGAGATAGACATTCCCGACCGACTGGTGGATCAGGTCATCGGTCAGGACCACGCCCGTGACGTGGTCCAGAAGGCGGCGAAACAGCGCCGCCACGTGATGATGATCGGCACGCCCGGCACGGGGAAGTCGATGCTGGCGAAGGCGATGAGCGAACTCCTCCCCAAGGAGGACTTGCAGGACGTGCTCGTCTACCACAACCCCGACGACGGCAACGAACCCAAGGTTCGGACCGTCCCGGCGGGGAAAGGCGAGCAGATTATCGAGGCCCACAAGGAGGAGGCCCGCAAGCGCAACCAGATGCGCTCGTTCTTGATGTGGGTCATCATCGCCATCGTGGTGGGGTACGCGCTCCTCATCGCCACGCGACCGCTGCTCGGCATCCTCGCGGCGGGCGTCATCTACCTCGCGTTCCGCTACGGGTCGCGGGGCAACGACGCGATGATTCCGAACCTGCTGGTCAACCACGCCGACCAGACCACCGCGCCCTTCGAGGACGCGACCGGTGCCCACGCCGGTGCGCTGCTGGGCGACGTTCGCCACGACCCCTTCCAGTCCGGCGGGATGGAGACCCCGAGCCACGACCGCGTGGAGCCGGGTGCCATCCACAAGGCCAACAAGGGCGTGCTGTTCGTGGACGAGATCAACACTCTCGACATCCGCAGTCAGCAGAAGCTGATGACCGCGATTCAGGAGGGCGAGTTCTCCATCACGGGCCAGTCCGAGCGCTCCTCGGGCGCGATGGTCCAGACTGAACCCGTCCCCTGTGACTTCATCATGATTGCCGCGGGGAACATGGACGCGATGGAGAACATGCACCCCGCGCTCCGGAGCCGTATCAAGGGGTACGGCTACGAGGTGTACATGGACGACACCATCGACGACACCCCGGAGATGCGCCGGAAGTACACTCGGTTCATCGCCCAAGAGGTCGAGAAGGACGGCCGACTCCCGCACTTCGACGAGGAGGCCGTCGAGGAGGTCATCCTCGAAGCCCAGCGCCGGTCGGGCCGTAAGGACCACCTCACGCTCAAACTGCGCGACCTCGGCGGTCTCGTCCGCGTGGCGGGCGACATCGCTCGCGCCGCGAACAAGGACCAGACCGAGCGCGAGGACGTGCTGCAGGCCAAGCGCCGCAGTCGCTCCATCGAGCAACAGGTCGCCGACGACTACATCGAGCGCCGGAAGGACTACGAACTCACCGTCAATCAGGGCGAGGTCGTCGGCCGCGTCAACGGACTCGCGGTCATGGGCGAGGACTCCGGTATCGTCCTCCCCGTGATGGCCGAAGTGACGCCCTCGCAGGGTCCCGGCGAAGTCATCGCCACGGGGCAACTCAAGGAGATGGCTCAGGAGGCGGTCCAGAACGTCTCGGCCATCATCAAGAAGTTCAGCGACGAGGACATCACCGAGAAGGACGTTCACATCCAGTTCGTCCAAGCTGGCCAACAGGGCGTGGACGGCGACTCGGCGTCCATCACGGTCGCCACGGCCGTCATCTCCGCGTTAGAGGACATCCCGGTCGGACAGGACCTCGCGATGACTGGTTCGCTGTCGGTCCGGGGCGACGTGCTGCCGGTCGGCGGCGTCACGCACAAAATCGAGGCCGCCGCGAAGGCGGGTCTCGACCGCGTCATCATCCCGGCGGCCAACGAGGACGACGTGATGATCGAAGAGGAGTACGAGGAGCAGATCGAGATCATCCCCGTCTCCCACATCAGCGAAGTGCTGGAAGTCGCGCTCGAAGGCGAGGCCGAAAAGGACAGCCTCGTGGACCGCCTGAAGAACATCACCGGGTCGGCTCTCGAACGGCAGGTCGGCCGTCAGGGCACCGGCAGTCCGAGTCCGCAGTAACGGTCTCGACGTTTTCTTCGTATTTTCGCGCCGAGAGCGCGAGCCACGGCACTCCTCGGCCGTCGCCCGCGACGCCGCTCGTCGGTCACCCGCGGCGTGTGTGGCCAGTTCTCACTCGTCGGGAGCGATAGACATCTCTTTTAGGCGACCAGTCGTAGCGTGAAACATGGGACTCAAAAAGAGCCTCCTCAGCGGTATCGTCGCGTTCGTACTCGCCACTCTCGTCGTCCGCGCGGGCGGCGGAAACGGAACGAAGTTCGGCCTGCTGACCGGCGGGTCCGTCGCGGTGACGACGTGGCTGTCCGGGCGGGACGACGGCACCGAAATCGAGTTCGAAGACGAAGTCGCCGCCGAGTAGCGCCGCCCACTCCTGTGCGGGCGACCGCCCGAGTTCGCAACCCCGTTTTTTCTTCGAGACCGCTCGTCGGTCGGCGTCAGACCTGCCACATCGGCGACCGGGTGGCACCGAACAGTCTGCGATGGAGTTGCTGGACGAACCGATGGAGCATCGTGAACACGAGCATGATGACGAAGACGCCAGCGGCGAAGTAGACGGTCCGGGCCGCGCCGTCGAGGCCGAGTTGCGAACTGCCCCAGAAGATGGCACCGCCGGTGGCGATGACCGTCGGGGCGCAGACGGCCACGCAGACGACGGCGTAGATGGCTAACGCGGCGAACTCTCGGGCGTAGCGGACGGACTGGTCTCGCAGACGACGGGCGGCCGTCGCGGTCTCCTCGACGAGTGACATTTCAGCGGTAATTCCAGTACGATTGATATAATTGTTTGCGTATCGTTAGCAGTCACACCGACGTTCGGCGGTTCGCCGGACGACCGGAGTGGCACACGAAATCCAATAGCAGGCATTCGACCGACTGCACCCTCCACCCAGCGCGCCGCTTTACCTACCGCACCACTCTACCGATTGCATCGCGCCAGCGACCACGCCGCTCTACCGGCCGCATCGCAAACCGGAGCAGGGGGCGGAGAAAATAAAATTATGTTTATAAAATATCTTTCTACGTCTAAGAGACAGCTAAAGCCACTTCCGTTCGAGAACCGACGCGATTTTTCCGCCCCGCTTCCAACGGCCGAGCATGGACAAGTTGGGCGACCTCGTGACCCGCGAGCGGCGGAGCGACGACACCGCCCTCGTCGCGCCGCGCGAGAACCGGCGCTACGACTACCACCGGTTCTGCACGACTGCGTGGAAGACCGGCAACTTCTGGCGGCGACGAGGAGTCCACGCCGACGCCACCGTCGCGGTCGCAGACGACCCCGAACCAGAGGTCGTCTTCTCGTTTCTCGGGGCGGCGCTACTGGGCGCGCGGACGCGGTTTGGCGTCTCGGACGCTCTCGACGCTCGCGTCGTCGCCGCGCCGTCCGAGGAGGTCGGCGACTACGAGGTCGCGCCGGGGTGCCAGCGCGTGGGCTACGGCGGCCCGCCCGACGACCCCGCCGTCGCGCACTTCGAGCGCGACGTGTGGAGCGAGAACCCGGCGTTCCCGGAGACGCCGGTCGAGAGCGAGGCGGTCGCGCTCGTCGCCGGGGACGAGGCGTTCTCCCACGCGGACCTCCTCGGGGCGGCCCGAGCGGTGGCCGACGACTGGGACCTCGAACCCGGCGACGAGGTGGCGGTCCGGGCACCGCTCGCGCGCCCCGGCGCGGTCGTCGCGGGCGTGGTCGCGCCCTTGCTGGCGGGCGGAGCCGTTCTCCTCCCCGACGGCGACGCGACGGGTGATTTCGCGGTCGCGGACGGCGACGCGCCCGAGGAGACCGTCGTTCGACCCGAGGCAGTCGTCTGACCGACCGGCGTCCGGGGGGACTAACTGTCCCGGCGAGAACGAGACGGTATGAGCGACGACCCGCTGGCGGTGACGCCGAGGCTCGGACTCGGGACGATGGGTATCGAGGAGGCCGACCGCATCGCGTCGGCGATAGACATCGGCTACCGCCACCTCGACACCGCCCAGATATACGACAACGAGGCGGTCGTCGGCCGAGGTATCGAGCGCGCGTCGGTCGAGCGCGGGGACCTCTCGCTGGCGACGAAGGTGTGGGCCGACAGCCTCGCGCCCGAGGAGGTGGCGGCCAGCACGCGCGAGAGCCTCGACAGGCTCGGGGTCGGTTACGTCGATTTGCTCTACGTCCACCGACCCATCGACGCCTACGACTCCGACGAGACCCTGCCAGCGTTTGACCGCCTGCGCGACGAGGGCCGGGTCCGCGCCGTGGGCGTGAGCAACTTCGACGCCGAGCAGGTGGCCGAGGCCCGCGAGATTCTGGACGCCCCGCTCGCGGCGAATCAGGTCGAGATGCACCCTCTCTACCAGCAGGACGACCTGCTGGCCGACGCCCAGAAAAACGACTATACGCTGGTCGCCTACTCGCCGCTCGCGCAGGGCGAGGTGTTCGACGTACCCGAGATACGCTCTGTCGCCGAGAAACACGACGTGACGCCCGCGCAGGTCAGTCTCGCGTGGCTCGCCGGAAAAGACGAGGTCGTTCCGATTCCCCGGTCGGCCAGCGACGCCCACCTCCGAGAGAACCTCGCGGCGCTCGACCTTGAACTCGATTCGGACGACGTGGCCGCCATCGAGTCGATAGACCGCGAGGAGAAGCTGTTCGAGTGAGCTAACAGAAAACTTACTACTCCGTGCCCGCGACCGTACCGGATGACCGACTCGACGTTCTGGAAGGGACTCGCGCTCTGGTTCGCTGGCTTCGCGGCGCTCGCCCTCCTCGGCGGCGCGGTCTTGGGCGTCGTATTCCTCGGCATCGGGCAGGCTCCGCCGCCGCCGATGGACGACCTTCGCGTCTCGAACGGCGACGACCAGAATCACACGGTCCGAATCGAGATTGTTCCCGTGAACGTCTCCGCGACGGGCGAGTCGCCGGATACCTTCACCGAGTCGATAGCGTCGCTCGAACCGGGCGAGTCGGTCGCGTTCGAGGAGGCCACCGCGGCGGGCGAGGAGTACCGACTCGTCGTCGCCGTGGACGACCGCGACCCCGAATCGTTCGCGGTCACGGGGACCGACGACTACTGCACGACCGAGATACGTGTCGAAGCGAACGCGACGGTCGAGGTCGTCACGTCCTGCGCCTGAGGGCGAGAGAAAACGATTTTACCGGGGCCGCGCGTCCGTCGGACCATGCCCGGCGTCACTTTTGCGCGCGGCGAGCGCGTCAGCCTCCACACCGTCGAACGCGACGACGCGGCGTTCTACCAGCGCGGCCGCAACCACCCAGATGTCCGCGGTCCCCTCGGGTTGGCCGACCCGACGAACCTCGCGCAGTCCGAGGAGACCGTCGAGGACTGGGTGGAGCGGGACGACAGCGCCAACCTGTTGGTCTGTCTGCCGCCGGAGGACCCCGACGCCGACCCGACTCCCATCGGCACCGTGAACGCGTGGGAACTCGACCGACCTCGTGGGAAAGTCTCTTACTGGCTCCTGCCGGAGTACCACGGCGAGGGGTACGCGACCGAGGCGATGACGCTCTTTCTCGACCACCTCTTCGACGCGCGGTCGGTCCGGGGGGTCCAAGCCCACGTCTTCGCTCACAACGACTCCTCGCGGGCCTTACTCGACCGCCTCGGCTTCGCGCTCGAAGGGACGCTCCGGCAGAACAACTTCGTGGAAGGCGCGTACCGCGACGAACACGTCTACGGACTGCTCCGCGACGAGTGGGTCGGAGCGGAGTGAGTCGGCGCTACTCCGCGTCCGCCAGTTCGTCCAGCGCCTCGGGGTTCTCGATGGAGGACATGTCGCCCAACTCCTCGCCGGTGTAGGTCGCCTCGATGGCCCGCCGGATGATTTTCCCGCTCTGAGTCTTGGGGAACTCGGAGACGAACAGCACCTCGCGGGGCTTGAACGGCTTGCCGAGTTCTTGGCCGACCTGTTCGCGCAACTCCTCGCGGAGCGCGTCGCCGACCTCGAAGCCGTCTTCGAGGATGACGTAGGCGACCACGGCCTGTCCGGTGGTGTCGTCGGGGACGCCCACCGCGGCGGCCTGATTCACGGCGTCGTGGTCGATGAGCGCACCCTCGACCTCGGCGGGACCGACCTTCCGGCCCGCCACGTTGATGGCGTCGTCCGCCCGGCCGTGGAGGAACCAGAAGCCCTCCTCGTCCTTCTGCGCCCAGTCGCCGTGGTCCCACAGCGGCGGGTCTTCGAAGGACGACCAGTACTCGTTCAGGTAGCGCTCGTCGCCCGACCAGAGGCTCTTGGTCATCGAGGGACAGGAGTCTCTGGCGACGAGGAAACCCCGCTCGTGAGTGTCGGCGATGGACTCGCCCTGCGAATCCACGATGTCGATGTCCATGCCGAGTCCCGGCCCGCCGAGCGTGCAGGGCTTGAGCGACTGGATGGGCATCGGCATCAGGAAACAGCCCATGATTTCGGTGCCGCCGGAGATGTTGATGATGGGCGCTTCGCTCCCGCCGACCTTCTCGTAGAACCACATCCACGACTCGGGGTCCCACGGTTCGCCGGTCGAACCCAGCAGGCGGAGCGTCGAGAGGTCGTGTTTCTCGACGTACTCGTCGCCGTACTTCCGCAAGGCCCGAATCGCGGTCGGCGAGATGCCGAACGTCGAGATACCGTGGCGGTCTATCATCTCCCAGAAGCGGTCGGGTTCGGGGTGGTCGGGCGCGCCCTCGTACATGAAGACGGTGCCGCCGAGGGCGTGGTTGCCGATGAGCGTCCACGGTCCCATCATCCACCCGATGTCGCTCACCCAGAAGAAGCGGTCGCTGGGCTTGTGGTCGAAGCCGAAGTAAATCTCCTTGGCGGCCTGCATCAGCGCGCCAGCGTGGGTGTGGACGATGCCCTTCGGCTTGCCAGTCGTGCCCGACGAGTACAGGAGCATCGACTCGTCGTTCGAGTCCATCGACGCGGTGTCGTACTCGTCCGATTGGGTCTCGACGGCTTCCTCCCACGAATCGTCGCGACTCCGCCACTTCAGGGACTTCTCGTCGCTGGTGATGTAGCCCAGTCGCTCGTAGACGATGGTGTGTTCGACGTGGCCCGCTTGGTCGATGGCCTCGTCGGCGGTGTCCTTGAGGAACACCTCGTCTCCTCGGCGGTAGAAGCCGTCGGCGGTGAACAGCACCTTACACTCGGGGTCCTCGATGCGGGTCGCGGTCGCGTCCACGCCGAACCCGGAGAAGATGGGCACGACGATGGCTCCGACCTTGAGCGCGCCGTAGAGAATCGAGACGACCTCCGGGACCATCGGCATGTAGAGCCCCACCGAGTCGCCCGCTTCGACGCCGCGCTCTTCGAGCGCGTTGGCGACCTTGTTCGACTGGCGAGCGAGTTCGTGGTAGGTGATCTCCCGGACTTCGCCGTCTTCGCCTTCCCAGATGGTGGCGACCTTGTTGCGATTCTCGCTGTCGGGCCGAGCGTGGCGGTCCACGACGTTGTGGGCGATGTTCAACTCGCCGCCCTCGTACCACTCCGAGAACTGGGGTCCTTTGCTGTCGTCCCGAACGGTGTCGTACTCCTCGTAGAAGTCGATACCGAGGTACTCGACCAGTTCGTCCCAGAACCACTCGACGCCCGATTCGCCGACCCCTTCCACCTCCGAGGTCGTCCGTTCTATCAACTCGTCGTAGTCGTCGATGCCGTACTCCTGCATGAACTGGTAGACGTTGGTCGATTCCACGAACTCGTCGCTGGGTTCGTGGACGACCTCGTCTACGTCTTCGAGCGTATCCATCCTCGTAAACCTCCGTACGGCAAACGTTGCGGGGACCTCCCAAGTAACTTGCTCAACGACCGCTCGCGGTGGTCGCTACTCCCGCCGAGGGAGGAACCGGTCAAGCGCGGCCGCGACCTCCTCGGGGTCTTCGACCTCGGTGGCGTCCCGGCGAACGTCGCGCAGGCCCCACGCCGACCACCCCGCCCGCCGAACCACGATTGCGTCGTCGGTCACGTCGTAACTCTCGAAGTTCGACCACGGAACCAGATGCTTGTGAACCGGACTCCCCGAGACGAGTCCGGCCGAGGAGACCCGAATCTCGCGTGCGGTCGTGCTTCCGTAGAACCCCGCCGTCATCGGCGCGACGAGCTGGAACACCAACTGGAGCAGGTCGGACTGGAGCAGTATCCCCGCGACGAGACAGACGACGCTCACTGCGAGGAGACCACCGGCGACCCACTTCGCGCGCCGTCGGTCTCGGGCCGGGGCGCGGGCGCTGAACTCGACCGTCGGCGGCGCGTCCGCCAGCAGCGCCTTCGCGTGGCGGTTGTGCGAGGCCGCGACGAGACCGATGGACGCGAATAACCCCGCCACCGCACCGACGAGCGCGACGCCAGCGGCCGAACCGAGCGGTGCCTCGACTCCAGCGAGGTCCGCGACGAATAGACCGACCAAGTTGGCGAACGGGAGCGCAATCGCGGCCCAAATCCACCGCGTCCCGCCGAGGCGGACCGCCAGCGACTCCCGGCGACCGACCCGGCCGAGGACCCCCGAGACGAGCGTCAGACTTCCCAACAGGGCGAAAAACAGCACACCGGGGTCGGTCGTCCAAACCAGCGCGACGCCGATTGCGACCGCCGGGGCCGCGACCGTCGCCGCGTAGAGTCCGACGACGAACCCGTAGAAGTCGTCCGTGTCGTCGGACGAAACGGCGTGCGATGGCTCGGTCATCGTCGTTCGTCTGTCACGTCTCCGCCTCGTCGCAAAAACCTTCCGTCAGGCCCACTCGATTCCCAGTCCCTCGTGGACGACGAACTCCAAGGCGTTGACGAGGTAGTGGGCGACGACCACGACCAGCAGGCTCCCCGACAGCACGAACGCGGCGGCCAGCGCGAACCCCAGCAGGCCGGTCACGACGACGCCGCCGGGTCCCTGCGCGCCGTGGCCGATGGCGAACGCGACGGTCGAGAAGAGCGCGAGAATCCACGGCGAGACGCCGAACCCGGCGGCGAACGCGCCGACCAGCGCCGCCCTGAACAGTAGCTCCTCGAACCCCGCGATGACGGGGAGGACGACCCCCAACAGGACGACCCACCCGCGGAGCGTGTCGGGGGCGAGCGCCTCGCGCAGGCCCTCGGAGTACTCGACGCCCGTCGCGTCGAGGAGAACCGACGAAAGCTCGTTGGCGACGTAGAGCGCGACGCCGACGACGATGCCGAGACCGACCGCTGGCAGGCCGACGCTCCACGGGTCGCCGACTTCGACGCCGAGCGCGACCGGCGGCACGTCGGCCAACCACGCCGCGCCGAGGATGGCCACGCCGAACAGCCCTTGACTCAGCGCGACGTTCGTCAGTAGCGCGCCCGTCGAGAACTCGAAGTCGGCCCGCGCTCGCCGGGCGTCTACCTCCGACTCGTTTTCGCCCCACGGCGAGTCGGCGTCGCGCTCCTCGTCGTGCCACGGATTCTGGTCGGCGTCCTCCTCGCCGAGAGCGTCGCGGGCGCGGCGCTCGGCCCTCGTCGGGCCGGTGTCGCGGTGGTCCTCGATTCGGGCCGCGCCGGTCGCCGGGACCGCCGATTGGGTCGATTGCGCCGACCGCGGGTCGGAACCGGCGTCCGTCTCGTCCGGGACGGCCTCGTCGGAGGCGGCCCCGTCAGAGGCGGCCTCGTCCGATTTCGACGCCGTGCCCTCCTCGCCCTCGAACATCGCTTGGGAGGCCCGCGCGAGCATGACGAGCAGTCCGAGGACGAGCATCGTGACCGCGGCGAACGACGGGTACTGCGGCGCTGGCGGCATCGCTGTCGAGTACGTACCCCGTGGTCAAAAACGTCGGCCTCCGAGGGCGTGGGTCGCCGTCTCCACCCGCAGTTGGGTGGCTTACGGCGACTCGGCCGCGAACGTCTCGACCAGTTCGTCGGTGAACGCCGCGAGGTCGTCGGGCTTGCGACTCGTCACCAGTCCGTCGTCAGCGACGACCTCCTCGTCCACCCACTCGCCGCCCGCGTTGCGCACGTCGGTTCGGAGGCTCGGGTAGGAGGTCAGCGTCCGCTCGACGGCGTCGGCTTCGACCAGCACCCACGGCCCGTGACAGATGCTAGCGATGGGCTTGTCGTCCGCGAGGAGGTCCCCGACGAGTTCCACCGCCTCGTCGTTCGCGCGGAGGGTGTCCGCGCCCACGGTTCCGCCGGGAATCACGAGCGCGTCGTAGTCGTCGGCCGAGACATCCGCGAACGTCGCGTCTACCTCGTGGGACTCGGACCATTCGAGGTCGTCGTCCACCGTCTTCGCCTCGCCGGAGTCG
This sequence comes from Halorussus salinus, assembly GCF_004765815.2. Taxonomy (NCBI): domain Archaea; kingdom Methanobacteriati; phylum Methanobacteriota; class Halobacteria; order Halobacteriales; family Haladaptataceae; genus Halorussus; species Halorussus salinus. Next base: position 719,421 of record NZ_ML974127.1, read on the forward strand.
CTACTGAGGACCTCGACGCTGGCCCCCGCGTCGGCGACGGCCTGCTTCGATTCGGCGAACTCGATTTCCTCTGTGCCTTCCGGTGCCACGAACACGCCGACGGTCAGTCCGTCGAGCGGTCGCTGGTCGGTCTCGCTCATTCGAATCGAAATCGGGGACCGATGCGGAAAAGGCAAGGGGCCGCGTCGTCGGCGCGAGGACGACGGGAGAGCGGTCGGTCAGAACGAGTTCTTGATCTTCTCGAAGAAGCCTTCGTCTACGCTGACCTCCTCGCCGCCAGCCTCGGCGAACTGTTCGAGAGCGTCTTTCTGTTCGTCGTTCAGGCTCTCGGGCGTGACGACCTGCACCTGCACGTAGAGGTCGCCCTGTCCGCGCCGCCGGAGACGGGGCATCCCCTTGTCCTTCAGGCGGAACGTCTCGCCGCTCTGGGTGCCCGCGGGCACGTCCATCTCGACGGTGCCGTCGAGGGTCGGAATCTCCACCGTGTCGCCGAACGTCGCCTGCGGGAACGAGATGGGTTCCTGCCGACGGAGGTCGTCGCCGTCGCGCTCGAAGTCCGGGTGGTCCTCGACTTCGACCTCGATGAGGAGGTCGCCGTTGGGGCCGCCGTTGGGACCCGGCGCGCCCTCGCGCTCCATCTGGAGGCTCTGGCCCGACTGGATGCCAGCGGGGACCTCGACCGACAGCGTGGCCTCCTTGCGGACCGTGCCGTCGCCCCCGCAGGTCGAACACGTCTCCGCGTAGATTTTCCCCTCGCCGCCACACTGGCGACAGGTCTGGGTCTGCTGGACGCGGCCGAGCGGGGTCTGTTGGACCTGCGTGACCTGCCCGCGACCGTTGCACTCCTCGCAGGTGTGGCTGTCGGTGCCCGGCGGGTGGCCCTCGCCGTCGCAGTCGTCACACCGCTCGGGGCGACGGACGCTGACCTGCTTCTGGACGCCCTCGAAGGCGTCTTCGAGGTCGATTGTCAGGCGCGTCCGGAGGTCTTGGCCCTTCTGTGCGCGGTTGGACCGGCCGCCGCCCGACCCGCCGCCGAAGAACTGCTCGAAGATGTCGCCCATGCCACCACCCATTCCGCCTTGGCCGCCCATGCCGCCGCCGAAGGGACCGCCGCCCATCCCGCCGCGACCGCCGCCCGACCCGCCGGGTCCGCCGTCGAACCCGCCGCGCTTCTCGGCCTGCTCGAACCGCTCGTGGCCCATCTGGTCGTAGGCTTGGCGCTTCTCGTCGTCGGTCAGTACCTCCTTGGCCTTCTGGAGCTTCTTGAACTTCTCCTCGGCGTTCGGGTCGTCGCTCACGTCGGGGTGGTAGTCGGTCGCCTTGTCGCGGTAGGCCGCCTTTATCTCGTCCTCGTCGGCGTCCCGACTCACGCCGAGTATGTCGTAGAAGTCCTCGCTCATTCGTTGTGCCTTCGTAATCGGTTCTGCCACTTGAAGGGACCGGGTTCCTACGAACTCGACGCGAACGAGCGAATCACGCGAGTGTCGCGTGTCGGACCTCGTGTCCGTCTCGTCCGTCGTATGAATCTCGGTTTGAATGAATAAAATTTATCAAATTGAGAGGGAAAACACACAACCGGCGATAGACAATGAATGTCAAACGACTCGCTATCACGCTCGTACTCGCACTGTGCCTCGTCACTGCGGGAACCGGTTCGGTCTCGGCCGCCGACGCGGGAACGAATCACTGCCTACCGGTTGAAGACACTTCAGTCATCCACTCGGACGTGGAGCCGGATTGCTGTCTGATTCCCCCATGCCCTACGTCCGGTGACTCGACCGCGAGCGCGTCCGGCGTATAGCTCCACCTAACTGTCGAACGATTTCTTCGGGACGCGGTGACTCGTCCGATGTGACGCCGCCGTCCGATTCCGACGAATCGAGCCCGTCGGTACTCGACAACCGACCGCACGACTGTAAAAATAGCAGACTGTTCAGACGCGATTACTTGTCTTCGTCGTCGTCCACGTCCTCGAAGTCGGCGTCCACGTACTCGTCGTCGTCGCCAGCGTCTGCGCCGCCGGGTCCGGCCTGCCCGCCCATGCCGCCGGGACCCGCCGCACCGCCGGGACCCGCCGCACCGCCGGGACCTGCGCCGCCCGGTCCCGCGCCCGCGCCGCCAGCACCGGCTTGGGCCTGCTGCTGGTACATCTGCTTGCCGATTTCCTGTAGCTCGTCGCTCAGGCTCTCGGTCGCGTCTTCGAGGTCTTCCTTCGTGGCGTCCTCGTCTTGGAGGACCTCGCGGACGTTCTCGATTTCGTCCTCGATGTCGGCCTTCAGGTCGTCGTCCACATTCTCCTCGTTCTCCTCGAGGAGCGTCTCGGCGCGCTGGATGGAACTCTCGGCCTCGTTGCGGGCCTCGATGCGCTCGCGGCGCTGTTGGTCCTCCTCTTGGTGCTTCTCGGCCTCCTCCTGCATCTCCTCGATCTGCTCGTCGGAGAGGCCAGCGCCGCCCTCGATGGTGATCTCCTCGGAGTTACCCGAGCCTTGGTCCTCGGCGGAGACGTTGACGATGCCGTTCTCGTCGATGTTGAACCCGACCTCGATCTGGGGCGTTCCGGCCGGGGCGGGCGGGATGCCCGTCAGCTGGAACTCGCCCAGCAGTTCGTTCTCCTCGGCGATTTCGCGCTCGCCTTGGAAGACTCGGACCTGCACGGAGGTCTGGTTGTCCGCGGCCGTGGTGAAGACCTTGGACTCCTCGGTCGGGATGGTGGTGTTCTTGTCGATGAGTCGCTCGAAGAGACCGCCCTTGACCTCGATACCGAGCGAGAGGGGCGTCACGTCGAGCAGGACGATGTCGTCCACGTCGCCGCTGAGGACGCCGCCCTGAATCGCCGCGCCCAGCGAGACCGCCTCGTCGGGGTTGACGTTCTTCTTCGGCTCTTGGCCGGTCATCTCCTCGACCTGCTCTTGGACTTGGGGCATCCGCGTCGAACCGCCGACGAGGATGACCTCGTCGATGTCCGACTCGTCGTAGCCCGCGTCTTCGAGCGCCTGCTCGGTCGGTCCGACCGTGCGCTCGATGAGGTCGGAGGTGAGACTCTCGAACTTCGCGCGAGTGATGCTCTCTTCGAGGTGGACCGGCCCCTCGTCGGTCGCGGTGATGAAGGGCAGGTTCACGTCGGTCTCCTTGCGCGAGGAGAGTTCGATCTTGGCCTCCTCGGCCGCGTCCTTCAGGCGCTGGAGGGCCTGTCGGTCCTCGCGGAGGTCGATGTTGTGGCTGTTCTGGAACTCGTCGGCCAGATAGTCGATGATGGCCTCGTCCCAGTCGTCGCCGCCGAGGTCGTTGTCGCCGTTCGTGGCGACGACCTCGTAGACGCCGCCGCCCAAGTCGAGGATGGACACGTCGAAGGTGCCGCCACCGAGGTCGTAGACGAGGACCGTCTGGTCGGACTCGTCGTCCAGTCCGTACGCCATCGACGCGGCGGTCGGCTCGTTGACGATGCGCTCGACCTCGAACCCGGCGATTTCACCGGCGTCCTTGGTCGCTTGGCGCTGTTTGTCGTTGAAGTAAGCGGGGACCGTGATGACCGCCTTCTCCACGTCGTCGCCGAGGTACTCCTCGGCGTCGCGCTTGATTTTCTGGAGAATCATCGCCGAAATCTGCTCGGGCGTGTACTCCTCGCCGTCGATTTCGACGGTGTAGTCCTCCTCGCCCATGTGGCGCTTGATGGACTGAATCGTGCGCTCGGGGTTCTGAACCGCCTGATTCTTGGCGGGTTTCCCGACGAGTCGTTCGCCGTCGTCGAAGGCGACGACCGAGGGCGTGGTTCGCTCGCCCTCGCTGTTGACGATGATCTCCGGGTCGCCGCCCTCCATGACCGCGAACGCGCTGTTCGTGGTGCCGAGGTCGATGCCCAGAATCTTGTTGCTCGCCATCTTGTTCGATACGTTGCGGGTTCTTCCGTTTAAGCCTTGCTAGTCTGGCTGTACGGGGTCGTCGCTCTATCCCGTCCCCCTCTTGCGGTTTTTGAATCTCACTGTGCCCGTGAATGACATACTTATATATCGGACCGCAATTCTACTCGTCGGCGAACGCGGTATTCGAAGAACGAAGTGATTCGAAGACCGGCTCCGCGCGGGTCGATTACTCGTCGTCGCTGACCGTCACCTGCGCGGCCCGCAGGACCTTCTCGCCCATCTCGTAGCCCGGTTGGTACACGTCGGCGACGGTGCCCTCCGGCTGGTCGCTCTCGACCTGCATCATCACTTCGTGGCGCTGTGGGTCGGTCTCGGTGCCGGGTTCGGGCGCTATCTCTTCGACCTCCTCGTCTTCGAACACGCGGTCGAGTTCCTTCAGCGTCATCTCGACGCCCTCCTTCAGGCTCTCGACGTTCTCGTGGTCGTCCTCGGCGGCGCGTTTCAGGTTGTCGCGCACGTCCAGCAGGTTCTCCACGAGGTCCTCGGTCGCCCGGTCTTTCATCTGCTCTTGGCGCTTCTTCGCGCGCTTCTTGTAGTTCTGGAAGTCCGCGCGGTTGCGCTTGAGCTTGGATTCGAGGTCGTCGGCGCGCTCCTCGGCGTCCTTCCTCTCGGCTTCGAGTTGCGCGAGATGGCCTTCGAGGTCGGTGGCGAGTTCGGCGTCTCGGGCGGCGACCTCCTCGACGAGTTCGGTACTCTCCGGCCCGAGGAGGTCCGCCTCGGCCTGCTCGTCGGCCTCGGCCTCGTCGGCGTCGGCGCTCTCGGTGGCGTCGGTCTCGTCGGCCTGCTCGCGCACCTGCTCGGTGGTCTCCTCGTCGGTCATACGGGATACAAACGGTTGGGCGCGTTTAAGGATTCAGAAACCGGGCCGGGGTACCGACTTCGCGGGACGAGACGCGCATCTCAGGTCTCTATCACGCCCCTGCGCTCGAACGCCGCCCGGACCTCTTCGCTGATGTCCAACTCTTCCAGTTCCTCGGCCACGTCTATCTCCGCGAACATCTCCTCGCCCTTCGGCGTCTTCTTCAGGTTGTTCACGTGGTAGAGGTACGAGAGTCGTAACAGCCAGATGGCCTGCTCCACGTCGTCGTCGTCCTCCACGTAGCGCGTCGTCCACCCCGATTCGGGGACGACGTGATGCTCCTCGGTCTCGCCCTCCTCGACGAGGGTCTCGCGCAGACGCTTGGTGAACGGCACGTCCACGATGCCCCACCGGTGGACGTGGCCGACTTCCCGCGGCCCGAGGGTGAACTCCCGGCCCTCGAACCGGTGTTCGTTGGTGTTGACGTGGGGCCACGCGGCGACCTCCTCGATGATTCGGTCCACGAGTCGCGCCGCCTGACGCTTGTCTCGGTCCCCCATAGTCTCGCTCGAAGTAACGCCGTCTGGCAACTTAATCTACCCGCCCATCTATCGTAGAACGTATGCGAACGGTCTCGCGGAGTGTCGCCGCGGTTCGATACCGGTTTCGACCGCCGACCGACGGCGCGTCGCTTATGTCGCGTCGGAACCGAGAGTCAGCCAATCGTGGCCGACGCGACGCTCACCTTCGAGGAGGGAACCATCCGAATCGAGGCCGACCCCGACCTCGACCTCCCCCACGCCGAGACCGACGCCCGGTCGAAGACTTCGAGAGCGCCGGGGTTCCGGTACGCCGCGCTCCGCGACGTGCTGGACCGGCGCGGCGTCGCCTACGACGATTCGGTCCTCGACGCCCCCGACCTGCCCGACGTGGCCTCGACCTACGAACTCCGGGCGTACCAGCGCGACGCGCTCGCGGCGTGGCAGGACGCCGACCGACGCGGAGTCCTCGAACTCCCGACCGGGAGCGGGAAGACCGTCATCGGGCTGAAAGCAATCGAAGACCTCCAGACCGCGACGCTCGTCGTCGTGCCGACCATCGACCTGCTGGAGCAGTGGCGCAGCGAGTTAGAATCGGAGTTCGGCGTCCCGGTCGGCCAGTTGGGCGGCGGCGAGCAGACCGTCGAACCGCTGACGGTCTCGACCTACGACTCGGCGTACCTCCGGGCCGACGAGTTGGGCGACCGGTTCGGCCTCGCAATCTTCGACGAGGTTCACCACCTCGGCGGCGAGGGGTACCGGGACATCGCGCGACTGCTGGCCGCGCCCGCCCGGATGGGCCTGACCGCGACGTTCGAGCGCCCGGACGGCGCACACGAGGTCGTCGCCGAGTTGGTCGGCGAGCGCGTCTACGCCATCGACCCCGACGAACTCGCGGGCGACCACCTCGCGCCCTACGACATCAAGCGCCTCGAAGTCGAGTTGACTCCCGAGGAGCGCCAGCGGTACGACGAGGCCAACGAGGTGTTCACGAACTATCTCGCAACCTCGAACATCCGGATGCAGAGCGGGAGCGACTATCAGGAGTTGGTCAAGCGGTCCGGGTCGGACCCCCGAGCGCGCGAGGCCCTGCTGGCCAAACAGCGCGCCCGCGAGGTGATGATGAACAGCGAGGGGAAAGTCCAAGCTCTCGAAGAAATCTTCGCTGACCACCGCGACGACCGCGTCATCGTCTTCACTGCGCACAACGACCTCGTGTACCGCCTCTCGGAGCGGTTTCTCCTGCCCGCCATCACCCACCAGACCGGCGCGGCCGAGCGCCGCGAGATTCTGAGCCGGTTCCGCGAGGGCGACTACTCGCGGGTCGTCACCTCGAACGTGTTAGACGAGGGCGTAGACGTGCCCGACGCGAACGTGGCCGTCCTCCTCTCGGGGAGCGGAAGCGAACGCGAGTTCACCCAGCGCCTCGGCCGCATCCTCCGACCGAACGACGACGGCCGACCGGCACTCCTCTACGAGGTCGTCAGCGCCGAGACCGCCGAGGAGCGCGTCGCCGAACGGCGGAGATGAGTGTTACGAGTCGAAGGTCCGGATGTCCGAGTTGATGGAGCCTTCGCGGAGGAACTGGTCGTAGGTGAACACGAACTCGACGGTGACGGTCTCCGATTCGCCAGCGCCGAGCGTCACCTCGACCTTCTCGCGGGTCGCGTCCGTGGCGACGCTCCCGTCGTCTGCGGTCTCGTTGCCCGAGGCGGATTCGGCCGCGGTGACGGTCAGGTAGAGGGTCCCGGTCCCCTCCGCGTCGCCTCGATTCTCGACCGTGGCGTCCACGACCAGCGCGCCCTCCTCGCCCTCGCGGAACTCGGTGTTCGTCACCGTCAAGTCGGGACTCGGTCCGTCGTCACCGCCCGCGCATCCCGCCAGCGAGGAGAGACCGCCGGTCGCACCGACGAGCGCGCAGTGCCGTAGCGTCTCGCGCCTTCGCATAGCCGGGAGTCCCAGTCCAACGGAATGAGTCTTCTGTTGTCCGACCGTTTTTGTACGCCCCGGCCCTCTCTCCCGGTATGCTGACCAAGGACCTGCTTCGCGTCTCCAGAGCGGGCGGGGGCTACCATCCCCAATTCGCCGGGCGAGAACACCGGCCGCTGGCCGCGCGGGTCCTCGGCACGTTTCAGGGCCACGTCGGCGAGGAGCGGAGCGCCCTCGATTCCGCGCTCGCGGACCTCGAAGGCGAGGCCGACCACTTCAAGCTGGTCCGGGGGTTCGCCAAACTCCTCGACCGCGAGGCCGTCTTCGAGACCCGCGCCGCGGTGCCGCCCGAGCGCGCCCGCAGAGCCGCCTTCGAGGCCGCCGAGGAGGTCGGCGTCGTCTCCGAAGCCGAGCGCGGCGACGCCCTTCGGCGCGCTGGCGACCGCCTCGCGGCGTCTCCCGACCCCCAACAAATCGCCGACTCGCTGTACGCCGACTTGGACGAGCGGCAACTCCTCGCTAACTTCGACGCGCGTTGGGACCCCGACCAACTGCTTGCGCAGTACAACCTCTCGCTGGCCCAGACCGCGCTGTTCGACGCGACCGAGTTGCGAGTCCGCACGTCGGACCCGAAGGCGCTCGTCTCGGCGGTCAAGCGCCTGCGACTGATGTACGAGATTCGGAAGGGGGAGGGCGAGCGGGACCGCGACCGGGAGACGCCACTCTCGGACCGCGAGGTCGTCGTCACCGGTCCGGACGCCCTCTTCCGCTCGACGCGGCGCTACGGGACGAGGTTCGCGCGACTCCTCCGGACCGTCGCCAAGGCCGACTCGTGGACCCTCTCGGCGACCATCGACGACAAGGGCACCGAGCGCACGCTCTCGCTGTCGGACGCCGACCCGGTTCGCGTGCCGGGCGTCGAACCGGTCGCGGACGTGAGCTTCGACAGCGGCGTCGAGGCCGACTTCGCCGCGCGATTCGAGTCGCTGGACTCGGACTGGGACCTCACCAGAGAGCCGGAACCGCTCGAAACCGGCGCGCGGGTGATGATTCCGGACTTCGCGTTCGATTATCGACACGCCGACTTCCGGGTCTTCTTCGAGATTATGGGGTTCTGGACGCCCGAGTACGTCGAGAAGAAGCTGAGTCAGCTCGAAACAGTCGAGGAGGTCGAGCTACTGGTCGCGGTGGACGAGAGTCTTGGCGTCGGCGAGGAGATAGCCGCCCGCGACCACCGCGCGATACCCTACTCCGGGACGATTCGGCTCAAGGACGTGCGCGACGCGCTCCGGCGCTACGAAGACCAGTTGGTCGCCGAGAGCGTTGCCGACCTGCCCGACGAACTCGCCCCGGCGGCCGACGCGATTTCGCTCGAAGCCCTCGCCGACGAGCGCGGCGTCAGCGAGGAGGCAGTCGAGGAGAAGACGTTCCCGGACCACGAGCGCGTCGGGCGGACGCTCGTCCGGCCCGCACTCCTCGATTCGCTCGGCGCCGACATCGAGGCCGGGATGGCGTTCTCGGAGGCCGAGGAGTTGCTGGCCGAGCAGGGAATCGAGGACGCGAGCGCGCTCCTCTCCGAACTTGGCTTCGCCGTCGAGTGGGAGGGACTGAGCGGCGGGACGCTCAGAGAAAAGGAAAGCGCATAGCGGACCAGTCGAATCGAGTGGCGGCGGCCGCGGAACCCGATTCAGAGGTCGCGCTGACGACCCTTCGGCACCAGACTCTTGAGTTCGCCGTGGACGAACAGGCCGACGCCGAGGGGTTCGCGCTCGCCAGCGAGGTCGTGGGTGGCGACCAGATACCCCCAGTCGCCGTCCCAGTCTAGCTCTTGGTCCTCGCCGCGGACGAACCGCCGGGCCTCCTCGCGGGTGAGTTCGACCACGTTCTTGGTCGCCTCGCGGCCGAATCGCTGGACCGCGTTGGTCGTCGGCTTCCAGTGTTCTTGCCGGGTGCGGAGGAACTTCATCCCGAGGGCTTCGATGCGAATCGGCGACGAGACCTCGCCGTGGAGAATCCAAATCTTGCCCTTGCCCTTCTCCCAGAAACTGTACTCCTCGAAGGTCTCGGGCCGGATGGCGAACCGCTGGTCCCACCAGTCCAGCACCTCCTCGCGGGTCGCACGCCCCTCGACCTCGCGGTCGTCGGCCGTCGCGGGCAGGCGGTCGAACTGCTGGCCGTCGTTGGTCGGCGCGTCGCCGGTCGGTCCGCCGTTGGATTGCTCGGTCATCCCGTCACCTCCAGTTTCGCGCAGAAGAACCCGCCGGTGTCGTTGTGGTGGGGGTAGAACCGCTTCGCCTTCCGGACGCTCTCGTCGTAGCTCTCGTCCTCGAACTCGGTGACGCCGGGCCGCGAGTCCAGCGGGAAGTCGAACTCCACGAGTCGGCAGTCCTCCGCGTCGAGCGCGTAGTCGAGGACCGCCTCGTTCTCCTCGGGCGCGAACGTGCAGGTCGAGTAGACGACGGTGCCGCCCTCCTTGGTCGCCTGAATCGCGCGAGTGAGGATGCCCTTCTGGACTCCGGCGACGCTCCGGACGTGGTTTAGCGACCAGTCGTCCAGCGTGGTCGGGTTCTTCCGGATGGTTCCCTCACACGAGCAGGGCACGTCCACGAGCGCCTTGTCGAACGAATCGAAGTCGAACGGTTTGAGCGAGAAGTTCCGCGAGTCGGTGTTCGTGACTGCGGTGTTGGTCACGCCCAGACGCTCGGTGTTGAACCGCAACGCCGAGAGTCGCCCGAGGTTGTTGTCGTTGGCGACGACCAGTCCCTCGTCGTCCATCAACGCGGCGAGTTGGGTCGTCTTACTCCCCGGCGCGGCGCAGGCATCCCAGACGCGCTCGCCGGGTTCCGGCGCGAGAACTTCCGCGGGAATCGCCGAGACCTCCTCTTGGCCGTGAATCCAGCCGTGGTACGACGCCCACGTGCTTCCGGGGTTGTCGGTGTCCAACTCCAGCACGGCGTCGGACCACTCGCGGCCGGTCCAGCCGACGCCCTCGTCGTCCAACGCCGCCCTCGCTCGCTCCGGCGTGGCCTTGATGGTGTTGACCCTGACCACCGAGGGGAGCGGGCGCTGGCACGCGTCGAGGAAAGCGTCGAACTCCTCGACCAACGGTTCGTAACGCTCCAGTTTCTCCATTGCCAGCCGATTGGCGCGAACGGCGTTTGTGGGTTTCGGAAAGAACTGTGGGACTCGCGCGGCCGTAGCCGTTACCCGTCTTTCCCTCGTCATCCGTCGTATGGCAAACGCGAACGCGCCCGACGATGTGGACTGGGACGACGCCGCGCGCATGGAACTCGAACCCGACGCAATACACGAGAGCGACAGCGGGTACTACTTCGACTGCCCGGAGTGTGGCTCCCCGGCGACCGTCGAGAACATCATCGAGGAGGGCCGGTGCAACGGCTATCTGAACGAGCAGGTCGAGGGCATCGACTTCGACGTGGAGAACATCTCCTGTTCGGCCCGCCTCCAACTCGAACTGGCCTACACCTCGGACCCCGAGTCCGAGGCGTAGCACGGACTGCTCGATTTCCGAGAGATAGCCCGCTAGACACGACGACGCGGGAGATTAGCAACTATTTTGAATGCGAATCGTCTCGGGTTGGCCATGAACTCTCCGGGTGACCGACGCGGGATGGCGCGACAGGTGGCTCGCGGGGTCGGACTCCTCGCCGTCGTCGTAGGAATGCTGACCGTCGGGACGCTCGGTCCCGAGGCGTTCACGCTCGAAGCCGTCGCCGCCGCGGCGGAAAAGCTCGTGGACGCGAGTCGGTCGGCGTCGCCAGCGCCCTTCGTCGCGGCCGGACTGTTCGTCGTCGGGGTCCTCGTCGCGGTCCGCGTCGAGTACGGTCCCTTCGGAACCATCGAGGCCGCACAGCGACGGTCAGCAACCTGTCGTATCTGCGAGCATCGCATCGGTGGGTCACGGACCAAATGCCCGTACTGTAACACAGCAGACCCCGTCGAGTCCGACGCCACCGAATCGCAATAAGCAACGGCGATTTCCGCGATACAGTAACGCGAATCGAACAGTGGCGGAAGCTACACTTGCCCGGACCTTTATGCGGTCACTGCCACATTGCCTTCACATGGCATCCGTCACTGTCGTCGCCGAGGACGTGTCGCTCGACGAACCGACGCTGGTCGAGGGGCTACCGGGCGTCGGACTGGTCGGCAAGATAGCGACCGACCACCTCGTGGAGACGTTCGACATGACCTACTACGCCAGCATCGACTGCGACGGTCTCCCCCAAATCTCGGTCTACGAGGAGTCCGGCCGCGACCTCCGGCCGCCGGTCCGGCTCTACGCCGACGAGGAGCGGGACCTCGTGGCCCTCCAGAGCGACGTGCCGGTGTCGGCCTCGGCCTCCTCGGACTTCGCCTCGTGCATCAGCGACTGGCTCGAAGACCACGACGCGACGGCCATCTACATGAGTGGACTCCCGAACCAGAAGGAGGCCGACGAGATTCCGTCGCTCTACGGCGTCGCGAGCGGCGACGCGGGCGACCGACTGGACGAGCAGGACATCGACCTGCCGACCGAGCGCGGCGCGGTCAGCGGTCCCACGGGCGCGCTCCTCCACGAGGCGGGGGCGCGCGACCTCGACGCGCTCGGTCTCATCGTGGAGAGCGACCCCCAGTTCCCCGACCCGGAGGCCGCCCGCATCCTCGTCGAACACGGTATCGCACCGCTGACGGGCATCGACGTGGGCACCGACGACCTCGTGGACCGCGCCGAGGAGATAAGCGAGCAGAAAGAGCAACTCGCCCAGCGCATGCAGGAGGCCGAGACCGACGAGAGTTCCCAAGCCCAGCCGCTCAGGATGTTCCAATGAAACTTTTACTGCGCTCGTAGATTCGCCTCCGGCGAATCTCCTCGCTGGTAAAACTTTCATGAAAAACACGGCGTCACCCTCTCAGTCTCCCCTCGCTTCGCTCGGTGAGGCTTCGAGGGATTCCTTGGTCCGCTCGCTTCGCTCGCGGTCGGACTGCTGGTGTCAAACCGCACCGCAGGGTACGGTCTCCTTCCAGTCGCTCGCTGTAACGTGCGAAAAGCGGACTCGCTACTCCGGATTGGCCTGTTCTCGTAGCTCCTCGACGTGAGCCTCGATTCGGCTGAGGGCGGCGTCGGCGTCCATGTAGCCCTTGTCGTACTCGTCGTACACCGTGTCTGCTTCGCTCAGGAACTCGGAAACTGCGTCTTCGAGGTCGCTCATACCACGTCGAACGCGGGGCATCGAGAAAGGTGTGATGAAATCGTGCGAGTTCGACGGTCGATGTACCCACCGACACCCGCACGAGCGAAGCGAGCGGCGGAACGACTGCCGTGTTTTTGGTCGAGCTTTTGCAAGGGAGGGAATTCGCCGCAGGCGAATTGCCGACCGCTGGAAAAGGTCGTCTTTAGTATTTCGGGTCCGCGCCGGTCGTCTCGTAGATGTCCTCCATCAGCGAGTCGCGCTTCTGTTGCCACGTTTCCAGACCCTGCGGGCGACTCGGGTACTTCTCGTAGTGGTCGATGAGGTCGTCGGCGAGGTTCTTCGTCTCGTAGAGGTCGTAGACGAGGTCCCAGTGGCCGAACGACTTGATGGCCATCTGAATCTTGAGCCACCAGCCGATGTTGGCCGACCCCGAGTAGAGGGCTTCCGCGAGTTTCGTGGCGGGGAGCGCGCCCAGCAGGCCCATCAGGTCGTCTACGTCCACCGCGGTCGAGAAGATGTTGTACACGTCGAGTCCGGCGTAGCGCGCGCCGAAGTGGTCCATCACGTGTTGGTTGTACTCCCAGAGGTTCGCCTCGCTCACGTCGCCCTCCTCGATGGCGTCCATCGCGGCCTCGGCGGCGTACTTGCCCGCGTAGGCCGCGCCAGCGATGCCGCCGCCCGTGGTCGGGTTGACGTGGCCCGCCGCGTCGCCGACCGCCATGAAGCCCGGCGCAGTCGCCGAGTCGTAGGGGCGGCGCGTCGGGAGCGCCGCGCCGAGTTTGTCCTCCACCGTCGCGTTCTGGAACTCCGGCCGGTTCTGGAGGTCCTTGCGCAGGTCGTCCACGAGGTGCATCGGCTCCTCGGTCATCTGGAAGCCCAGTCCCGCGTTGATTTCGGTGTCGGTCCGCGGGAAGTACCAGAGGTAGCCCGCCGCGCGCTCGGTCGGCTTGAACACCAAGGCGTCGTCCCACGGCACCGGCTCCTCGACCTCCACGATTTCGCGGTACGCCGAACAGAACTGCGAGTAGGTGACGTTCGTGTCGAACGTCGGGTCTTCGAGGTCGGCCTTGTCCTGCAGAATCGACAGCGACCCCGCGGCGTCGATGACGATGTCGGCGTCGTACCGCTGGATGTCGCCCTTCTTCTTGCCGCGGACGCCGGTGACACGACCGTCCTCGCGCTGAGTTACGTCCTTGACCACGGTGTCGTAGTGGAACTCGACGCCCGCGCGCTCTGCTCCCTCGATGATGCGGCGGCCGTACTCCCAGCGGTCGATGACCGCCAACTCGCCGGGCACCGGGATTTCGAGGACCGTGTTCTCTTGGGGAATCTCGAACCGGCCGTGGTCTACGTCCGTATTCGTAAAGGATGGCTCCAACTGGGACTTCGGGATGGCCTCGGGGAAGGCGTCTGCACCCTTCAGGGCGTCGCCGCAGGCGATGTGACCAGCTTCCTCCTCGTCCTTGCGCTCGACGATGACGACATCGTAGCCTTCGCGTGCCGCGGTCGCGGCGGCGTAGCAACCCGCCGTCCCCGCTCCGACGACGACGATGTCGCACTCGTGGGTAGTCATGCCTTCGGCTACGTGACGGAGGGGGCAAAACTCTTTATGAGCGAATCGACGTTCTGTCGCTTCGACGCCGACACTCCCGGTAATCTACGGGGCGCGACCCGGCGATAAAGAGTAAAGTAACGGAGTTTCGTACCACGAAGTATGACCGAGTACACCGTCGAGTTCGTCGGCACGGGCGAGAGTATCGAAGTCTCGGACAAAGAGACCATCCTCAGCAAGTGCATCGAGGAGGGTATCGCCCAAGAGTACTCCTGTCGCGTGGGGATGTGTCTGGCCTGCTCGGCGGAAATTCTGGAGGGCGACGTGACCCAGCCCGCGGCCCGCGGCCTCACCGACGAGGAGGCCGAGGACTACGCGCTGACGTGCATGGCGCGCCCCGACAGCGACCTGAAGTTGGACCGCGGGAAGTACCCGCCGAGCATCGAGGCCGACGCGGAGGCGCTGGAGAGCGAACCTGCCGCGGCCGACGACGACTGATTATCGGTCCGTACGAGTCAAAGAAGTAGGAGACGGGCTATTTTCCGATAATCGTAGAGAGAAGGTCACGGAAGCTCTGGGAGTCGGTCATCTCGGAGATGTCTTCTTCGGTGACCGTGTACAGTTCACGCTTCTCTTGCTCGCTGTATTCGACAGTTGTGCATCCGTCAGCGTCGTCGGAGCCGGATTCGAGTTTGGGCATAGATTGGTCACCTCAGCTTACTACGTCACCAACGGCACCGGCGTATTTCATAGTAAGCCTTCGTGCTGGTTCTTCATCAAGTTTTGTCTCACTTATATTTTCGGGACTGTCAATACTTAAGACACCGATTAGTCGCCTCGAAGAATCCAACGCTTCATATTTCATGTCTCAAACAGTACGTTGGTAAAATAGTACCGAAATTCCATACGTGTGACGATACGAGAACGTCCAAGTCCCCCAACTGCCCCCGGCTACGCCCGATTCTTCTCGAACCAGTCGGCGGCGTAGTCCACCGCGGCCCGCTGAGAGACGAGTTTCGCGTCCGCGGGGCCGACCGCGCCTTCCGTCACCGCTTCGGGGTGGGCCTCCTCGAAGTCCGACCCTGCCTCCGCGAAGTCGTCGGCGTCGTACGAGAGGTGTTCGAGCGTGATTCGCTCCGGCTCGCCGTCGTCGCCGACGACGGTCGTCTCGTGGGTCGAGATTTCTTGGTCGCGGTCCGCGCGATGCTCCGCGAGGTGGAACGAGGTGTTGGTGTCGAATTGGGTCCCGAGCATCAGAATCGCCCCGTCGCGGTCGTAGACTTCCGCGAGCGGCGACTTCTCGCCCAGTCCGTTCCGGTAGGCGTGGTCGGCGACGACCTCCTCGGCGTCGGCACCCCACGCCGCGAAGGAGTAGGTCGGGTGGCGACTCCGGTGGACCTCGGGGTAGGACCGAAAACACTCCGGAATCGCGCCAACGTTCCACGTCGGCGTCACGTCGGGGCGGTAGGGCGGGCGCTCGGTTCGAATGGTCTCCTCCCAGTCGTCGGGGACTGCCGGGTTCTGCCAGCCCTCCGGGTCGCTGTACTGGGTCGAGTGGGTCGGCATCACGAGCGTCCCTCCGGGCGTGACCGCCTCCATCAGCGCGTCCACGACCGCGGGTTCGCCGCCCGTGACCCAGCCGAGCGAGGAGAGCGACGAGTGGACCAGCAGGGTGTCGCCCGCCTCGACGCCGAGGTCGGCGAGGTCGCTGGCGATTCTATCGGGCGTTACGGGTTCGTCGGTGCGTTCGATGCGTTCGTCCATGTTTGAGAGGCAAGGGGTCGCTTCGCAGTCGTTCACTCCGAGCAACCGGTCCCGCCGGTAAAACCTTTGTCGGGGTGTGAGCCGTGGTTTCACGACTCTCGGAGCGGACCGGCGGACAGACGGACCGGCAGACCGGCGAACCAGCGGACAGACGGACCGACAGACCGGAGGACCGACAGACCGGCGGACCGGCGGAGGCGCTTCAGGGCGGACGTTCCATCGAGAATCGCTCGTCGGTCGTCGCGTAGAGACTGCCCGAGAGTCGGCCCACGGCGTCCAACTTCTCCACGTCCAACTTCGCGTCGGTCGTCACGTCGTCGTCCAGATGGACCCACTCGACCTCGCCGAGGACCATCGTGGAGTCGCCCACGTCAACCATGTCGTAGCGCGAACACTCGAAGGCGACCGGGGATTCGGCGACGCGCGGCGGCGCGACGAGGTGCGAGTCGGCGCGGGTCACGTCGGCGTGGTCGAACTCGCTCTCGCCCGCGGGCAGGGTCGCGCTGGTCTCGTTCATCGCTTCGGCGACCGACTCGGTGACGACGTTGACGACGAACTCGCCGGTCTCGCGGATGTTTCGGGGCGTGTCTTTCAGGCCGCCGGGCGCGCCGTCGTCGTCCACCGGCGCGAACATCACGACCGGCGGGTCCACCGCGACCACGTTGAAGAAACTGTAGGGCGCGAGGTTGTCCACTCCCTCGGGGCCGGTCGTGCTGACCCACGCGATTGGCCGGGGCACGACCGCGCCCGCGAGGGTCCGGTACAGCGAGGACTCCTCGTCGGGGTCGATTTCCATACCGAGAGATGGGAGTTCGGCGTGGAATGGTTTGCGCTTCCGGCGAGCGACGGGTCTCCTCGGAGTGCGCTCGGCGGCGCGACTCACCGACGAACGCTCCGAGACTCAAGCCACGGGCGAACGCCCTGTTATCAAACCCACTAGCACGCTCGGCCACGCAGACCGCTCGTTTGGGTGGACTGAAAGGGGCCGCCCGGTCGCGGGTCGGAGACCCGTGGTCGCCTCTGTGGGCCACTATCCACGACGAGTCGAGCGAAGCGAAGACGAGTCGGGGATATCCCGCAGAGCGACCGCGACCGGGCGGGGGCTTTCGAAATCGTCGTCGCCCACTCTCGCCAGTCGTTCCGACGGGACTTTCGACGTTCCAACTCGAACGTCTCAATCCATCGCCGCGACCGCGCAGTTGTTCGGCTCGAGTTCCACCTCGAAGGCCGTCTCGTCGTCCAGCGATTCGCGGCCGAGATTCGCCGGGATGATCTCGCCGTAGTTGGCAGGCCGAGGAGGGAGCGACTCCAGAACCCGGTCCACGAACACCCCTTTCTCGTCGGGAATTCGGAGTCGGTCGGCCACCGCGTCGAGTCGCGCGGCGAAGGTGTCGTTCTCGCCGGGGTTCGGCACGGCATCGGGCGTCCGGTGGCCGGGCGCGACCAGCGTCTCATCGGGGAGCGCGAGGAGGTCTTCGGTCAGCGTGTCGTACAGCGTCCCGGCGAGGTCGCGCGCGCCCTCGTCGCCGCGTTCGAGGTCCGGGCGGCCGAAGCTGTCGGTGAAGAGCGCGTCGCCCGAGAAGAGAATACTATCGCTTGGAGAGTCGCCACCAAGTCGGAGCGCGGTCAACTCGGTCGTGTGCCCCGGCGCGTGGAGCGCGGTCAGGGTCGCGTCGCCGACGCGAATCTCGTCGCCGTCTTCGACGAGCCTCGCGTCGAGGGCGTCCGCGAGGCCGCGCTCCCGTGCGCCCGCGGGCAGGACTGCTTGCGCGCCCTCCTCGTCGGCGAGTCGGCGGACGCCCGACACGTGGTCGGCGTGGACGTGCGTGTCGATGGCGTAGCGGAGTTCGGCACCGAACTCCTCGGCGTCGGCGACGTACCGGTCGGCGAACGCACGCAGAGGGTCGATGACCGCGGCCTCGTGGCCGGAGACGACCAGATAGGCCAGACAGCCGCTTGCGGGCCGGTCGTACTGGAGGACGGTCGCGTCGGTCTCCTCGGAAGGGAGTTCGCGCGCCACGTACACCCGCGCCCAGCCCTCCATGCCGGAGTCGAGGTTTCGCGCGTCGACGCCCTCCTCGCGGAGGAGTTCGGCGACCGTCGCGCTGACCTCCCCGCGGGGACAGACCGCCACGACCGGCTCGCGGAGGTCGAGGTCCGCGACGAACTCGCCGACCTCGCCGCGGGCCTTCGCCGCCGCGAACTCGGCGTACGTGACTTGGGTCGCCTCGACGTTCTCGCCGGTGATGCGCCACGCCTCGACCTCGTCGCGGTTGCGCACGTCGAGGAGGTGGACCGCCTCGCCGCGCCGGATTCGGTCGTGTAACTCGTCGGGCGACAGCGACGGGGCATCCACGTCCTCGGCAGATTGGTCGGTGGCGTCGGTGGATTGCTCGTCGTCGGTCGAACGGTTCTCTTCGGTCATGGGAGATGCTACGACCTGCGGAGAAAAAACGATGCGTGGCGTTGCCTCCGAAGACCACCCGGCGCGCGGGAACGACGAGCGAAGCGAGTGAGTGGCTCGCGCGAGGGACGAGCGAGCGACGCGAGCAAGGAGGTTGGGGAGGACGAGGTGCCGTGCGGGCGGGGCGGGAAACTCCCCGTTCGCGCCGATAGTGCGGTTCGCGGCCGCGGTGCGGTCCACGGCCCGGTGCCATGCGGCGGACTCCTCGTTGTCGGCTCCAGTGCGGTCTGCCGTCGCAGTCTCGGCGATGTCGGCACTTGCGTCTTCACAACCCGGAGAGTCACCTCCCCAACGCCACCGCTCGCCAGCGACCGCAGTATCTCCTCGGCGACACAAAAATGAAAATAGCCCCAAAACCATCTACACATTGCTCAAAGAAATACGAAGACGCTCGAATCTCGGCCCCGACCGAGTCCCCACGAACCTTCAAGCGCGCCGACGCCGAACACGGAGGCATGGACGCCGACGCATTCCCGGACGCGGTTCGAGACGCCAAAGCAACCGAACTCGACCGCCTCGGCTCCCAGCAGGCGCTCGTCGCGCTCACGGACGCCGACCTCGGCGTCGAACAGGTCCTCCGGGCCGCCGCCCAGAGCGAACACACCGCCAGCGAGACGTTCACGGCGTGGGCCGAGTCCGCCGCGGAAGCGAGCGAAGCCGCCGACGCCGACGCGACCGACGCCGCCGAGGAGTTCGCCGCGCTGGCCGACGACGAGCGCGACCACTACGACCGCGTGGTGGCGCAACTCGACGGCGAGTTCACCCCCGCCGACGCGGTGGACCCGATGCACGAGTACCTGCGGGGTCTCGACGCCACCGTCGAGCGCGCGGCGGGACTGGTCGGCCGGTCGCTCGCCAGCGACCGCACCCAGTTGCAGGTCGTGAACTTCTTCGTCAACGAGGCCGACGAGCGCCGGGCCGACCTCTTTCGGGACCTGCGCTCGGACACGCAGGCGGGCGTCGAGACCGGTACCGACCTGCTGGCGGCCCACTGTCAGCGCGACGACGACTGGGAGCGCGCCCGCGAAGTCGCCGCGGAGACCGTCCAAATCGCCTACGACGACTACGCCGAGACGTTACAGGGGATGGGACTGGACCCGAAGCCCATCTGCTGAGCGTTCTGCTGGCGTCCGACCACCGGCACCGCAATCTTTCGAGAGGCGTACCAGATTACCTTTAGCCCGCCGACGGTAAGGGCCGACCATGAATCGGCGCGACTACCTACGGACTGCGACAGCGGTGGGAATCGCGGGGGCCGCGGGATGTACGGGGATGCTCGACTCCGACGCGAACCCGAACGTGACGTTGGGCAAACCCGACCGGGACGCCGACATCACGAGCGAGGACCTGCCGTACCCGGCATGGGGCCAGAAAGTCCCGGCCGTCTCCCTCCCGGCACCGCTGGACGACCGGACCGTAGACCTCCGGAGCGTCGGGAAACCGAGCCTGCTGACCTTCTTCTACAGCCACTGCCAGACCGTCTGTCCGGTCCTCGTCTCGGCGATGCGGAACGTCCAGACTCACTCGCTGAACGAGGAGTACGCCGACGACGTTGCCTTCTTCCCGACGACGTTCGACCCGGCGCGCGACGACGCCGAGCGGTTCCGAGCCTACGCCGACAAGATGAACGTCGATACCGACGCCGGAAACTGGCACTTCCTGCGCCCCGAGTCGAAAGACCGCGCGAAGTCGGTCGTCCAAGAGGAGTTCGGCGTGCGCTTCGACCGCACGGAACCGGACGACATGGACAGGTACATGTTCGCCCACAGCGCGCTCACGTTCCTCGTGAACGCCGACGGCTACGTCGAACGCGCCTATCGCTCGAAGTCACCGAATGCCGACACGATTATCTCGGACCTCGAAGAAGTCAGAGCATGAACCGACGCCGCGCCCTCGTCGCACTCGGCGGTCTCGGCCTGACCGGGACGAGCGCGTGGGTCCTCCAAAGCGACGTGGGCGAGAGCGACGACGCGCTCCCGATGCGCGTCGAGACGCTGGACGCGCCGGGGTCGTCCGCCGGAGGAGTCCGTGTCCCGCCCGAGAACGCCGTCACCGTCCTCGACCTGTTCGCCACGTGGTGTGCGCCATGCGAGAAGCAGATGGACGCGCTCACCGCGGTCCGCGAGAGCTACGGCGACGAGGTGGCGATGCTCTCGGTCACGAACGAACGCCTCGGCGGGTCGCTAACGAAGGGGGACCTCCGCGAGTGGTGGCGCGACCACGACGGCGCGTGGACGCTCGGTCTCGACCCGGCCAGCGACCTGATGACCGCGCTCGGCGCGGGGTCCATTCCCCACCTCGCAATCTTCGACGCCTCGGGGGAGGTCCGCTGGCAGGAGGGCGGTCTCACCGACGAGGAGACCCTCCGAACCGAAATCGACCGCGCGCTCCGAGAGGCGTGACCGGCCCGGTGATTCAGGTATGACGGCCACCGAGTTCGCCGGGGCGCTCGCGTTCGCGGCCAGCACGGGCGTCACGACGTTCTTCGCGCCCTGCGCGTTCCCGCTCCTGCCGGGCTACGTCGGCTACTACGTCGAGCGCGGCGACGACTCGTCGGGGGTCGCCTCCGCGCTGGCGGCCGCCGGGGGCGCGCTGGTCGCGCTCGGAGCCGTCGCCCTCCTCGCGTTCGCGCTCGGGCAGACGCTCACGTCCGTCCTGCCGTTTTTCGAACCGCTAGTCGGCGTCGGGTTGGTCGCGTTCGGCGCGCTGGCGCTGACCGGCCGCGCGCCCGACCTCCGGGTCGCGCTCCCCGAGCGCCCCCAGTCGGTCGTCGGCTTCGGCGTCTTCGGCGGAGTGTACGCCGTCGCAGCCGCGGGGTGTGTCGCACCGTTACTCCTCGGCGTCGTCACCCAAGCCCTCGCGTTCTCGCCCGCCCGAGGAGTCGCCGTCGTCGGCGTCTACGCCGCCGGGGTCGCGGCCCCGCTCGTCGGCGTCACCCTGCTGGCCAGCGCGGGCGTCGAGACGTGGCGGGACCTTGGCCACTACGCCGGGTCGCTGGAGCGGGCGGCCGCGGTCGTGATGATTCTGGCGGGCCTCGGACAGCTCTACCTCTCGGTCGTGGTGCTGGACGTTCTCTGAATCCGTGCAGTGAATCGAGGTCTGTCGGGTGCGCCATCCGATTCTAATTTTTCCGGCGCGTGCGAGCGTCTGCGCGAACGGTGCGCGGCGGGAACGCGCCGCGCCCATCCGCGCGAGGGACGAACGACCGAGTAAAACGAGGGAGTGAGGAAGTTAGGGGGTTCGAGGCTCGCGCTCGGCCCAATACTCTACCGACGGACGCTCAATCGGCCAACCGAACCGTTTGGGTGGACTGAAAGGGGCCGCCCGCTCGCGTTCATCTTGGTCGTCTGAGCAGGCTACTATTCGATGCGCCGAACGTCAGTGAGGCGCGAGAATATCCTGCTCAGCGACCGCGAGCGGGCGGGGGCTTTCTACGACTTCTCTGCGGTATTTCAGTCGGCCACTCCATTCATCACAGAAACGTCGAGTCCTAGCCGGTTCCCGCAAACCTAACCGTCTCGACCACCTACGGACGAGTAATGACGACGAACAGTGCGACCCTCGGCGGCGGGTGTTTCTGGTGTACCGAAGCGGCGTTCAAGGAACTCGACGGCGTGACCGCGGTCACGTCGGGCTACGCTGGCGGACACGTCGCAGACCCGACCTACGAGGAGGTCTGTTCGGGCGACACCGGCCACGCCGAGGTCGTGCGGGTCGAGTTCGACCCCGAGGTGCTGAGCTACGAGGACGTGCTGAAGGTCTTCTTCACGGTCCACGACCCGACGCAACTCAACCGGCAAGGACCCGACGTGGGCACCCAGTATCGGTCGGCCATATTCTACCACGACGACGACCAGCGCGAGGTCGCCGAGCGGTTCATCGACGAGTTGGAGGCCGAAGGGGCCTACGACGAGGACGACATCGTGACCGAGGTCGAACCCCTCGATACCTTCTACGAAGCCGAGGAGTACCACCAAGACTACTACGAGAAGAACCCCAACGACCAGTACTGCTCGATTCAGGCCGAACCGAAGGTTCAGAAGGTCCGCGAGAAGTTCGCCGACAAACTCAAACAGTAGGTCCGTCGTCGCCTCGCGCGGAGAGTTACGACCCCGCGCTCACCGGACCGAGGAGACCGGCTATCTCGGCGTCGGCACCATCGTAACGTCCGTGTCGGGTCGCAACGAGATGGAGGGCTTGAACTCGATTTTCTCCAGCGTCGTCTCCAACTCCCAGTTCCGGAGCATCGTGGCCAGAATCGCCTTCACCTCGAACTTCGCGAACCGCGAGGCGATACAGCGGCGCGGGCCGCCGCCGAACGGGAAGTAGGCGAACCCCGGCAGGCGCTCCTCGAACTCGTCGGTCCAGCGTTCGGGGCGGTAGCTCAACGGGTCGTCGTAGAACGTCGAGTCGCGGTGGATGGCCCACTGCTGACACGAGACGGTCGTGCCCTCGGGGATGGCGTAGCCCGCGAGCGTCGTGTCGGCTTTGGTCTCTCGGAGCATCGAGTAGACCGGCGGATAGAGCCGTAGCGACTCGGTGAGCGCCTTGTCGAGGTACGTGAGTCGCGGTATGTCGGCGAACGTGGGCGCGTCGCCGTCCAGCACGTCGTCCAGTTCGGCGTGGACCTTCTCCATCGCGTAGGGGTTCTTGGCGAGCAACTGGAGGGTGTAGGTCGCCGACAGCGTGGTGTTCTCGTGGGCCGCCAGCAGGAGCGTGAACACCTCGTCGCGTATCTGCTGGCGCGAGAGCGGGTCGTCCTTGTCCAGCAGGAGGTCGATGACCGTCTGTTGGTCCGAGTCGCTGGCCTTCGCCTCGTCGATGATGGTGTAGGCCGTCTCGTCTATCAGCGCGAGCGCCTCCCGGTACTCGCGCTTGCCGGGCATGGGCATCCACTCAGGGACTTCGACCGGCCGCCAGAGTCGCCGCGCCACGTAGTCCCGGACCGTCTCCATCGCGGCGGGGATGTCGCCGTCCAGCGGTCGCACGTCGAAGTCGAACAGCACCTTCCCGGCGATTTCGAGGGTGGTGTACATCAGGTCCTCGTAGACGCTTCGCTCCTCGCCGGAGGTCCAGCGGTCCATCCGGCGCTGAGTGTAGTCGGTCATCACCTGACAGTGGCGACTCAGCGTCTCGGGGTCGAACGCGGGTTCGAGGGTCTCGCGCTGGGACTGCCAGAAGTCGCCCTCCGCGAGCAACACGCCGTTCCCGCAGATGGGTCCCATCAGGTCGTCGAACTGCTGGCCCTTGACGTACTCGTCGTCGTTGTTGACCAACACGTCCTTGACGTACTCGGGGGAACTCACCGTCACGAAATCGTTGCCGCCGAGGGTGAAGTACGCGACCGGGCCATACTCGTCGGCGGTCTCGGTGTAAAACTGGAGCGGGTCCTCGAAGAACTCTTTCAGACTTCCGACGAGCGGCAGTTCGTCTGGTCCGGGGGGTTTCGTTGCTACTTCGACATCGTTCGCTGTGGTTTCGGCCATGGGTTGTCTCCTCGTACGTGAGAACCGTCGCGAGTACGTCCCCGGACCGACCGCCGTCGAGTCACCGTCGGGGATTCATACCGGACGACTGTTATATTACTGTAAATTTATTTCTAGATTTAAGTAATTTTGGTATCTACCGAACTTCACGAGGAGAACCGTAATCGAATCGGAAGCGACTCTCTTTTCCGCGGACGGCGGCCGAGAGACGAGGAGCCCCGACGTTCGACGCGGCAAGTCGGTCGTCGCTCGACGGGAGGGCGAGCCTGACAGACGTTATGTATATCAAAACTATTAATTAACCCTATATCAATACTCTGTTCGTGAGTGAATTAATGGCGGGAAAACAGAATAATAAAGTTTCCCGCACCCCTTTGGGCGTCGTCAAAAAGATAGTCGTTCTCGGCCGACCGCGGACGTGGTTCTTCTCGTACTTCGCGTGTCTGGCGGGACTCGCGATGGGGAGTCAGACGCCCTCGCTGTTCGTCACGGTCGTCGCCCTCGCGCTGTTCTCGGTCACGACCGCCGCGACGAACCAACTCAACGCCTACACCGACAGGGACGAGGACGAAGCCAACCTCCCCGGCAGGGTGTCGATGGTCGATTACGTCGGCCCGACCCGACTGCGGAACGTCGCGCTCGGCAGTTTCATGGCCGTCGTCTTCGTCGCTTTCTGGGTCGATATCGTGTTCGGCGTCGTCATGACTGTCGCCGCGCTCGACTGCATCTTCTACTCGATGCCGCCCCTGCGACTCAAGGCGCGACCGCTCGCGAGTCTCGTGGCGTTCTCCGGCGCGTTCGGCTTCCCGCTCGTGGCCGGATACCTGCTGACCTCACCGACCGTCTCGCTCCCGCCCATCGTGGCGATAATGACTTTCTGGTTCTTCACCTACGGCGCGGTCAAGAACCTCCCCGACTACCACGGCGACAAGGAGGCGGGCCTCCGGACCCCGGCGACGATATTCGACACGCGACGCGACGCCGTGGTCTTCGCCGCCGCGTTGCTCCTGACTCCGTTCCCGCTCATCGTCGGTGCCGCCTTGAGCGGTCTCATCGCGACGAAGTACCTCCTGTTGCTCGTGTTCCTGCTGTTCTTGGTCTACCTGCTGAAGAAGACCTTCGACAGCGACACGGCGAAGGAACTGGAAATCGCTCACACCGACGGGTTCTTCTACGCCGTCTCGGTGTCCGCGGTGTTCTTCCTGCTCCAAACCCAGTCGGTTCGGGCGCTCGCGCTCGCCGCTGCGCCGTTCGCCCTCCTCGGCGTCATCGAGAAGGCCGAGTTCGACTCCCGGTAGACCTGAGACGGCGACGCTCGTCCAACTATCGGCGAGCCGACGCCCGAAATCAATCCACAGGTGTTATACCCTTTCTCTCATAGACGTTCGTCATGGGAACAATTACGACCGGTCGCCCGTTGGACGAGAACGGCGACTTCCGCGACGGTCCGGCGCTCGAACTCGACCCGGACGGACCCGCGGCCGAGATGCTGGCGGACTCGCCGTACCCGCTCGCGTCCGGCCCGGCCGCCGACACGTGGTCCGCGATAACGCAACTCCCCGAGCGCGACGGCTCGTCGGAGCCCGCGATGGTCGTGTGGCTCGGCCCCGACGCGACCGAACTGCCGCCACACGTCCACCGTCACGACTCGGAGTACTTCCGCGCGCTGACCGGGGAAGTGACCTTCGTCGTGGACGACGAACCCCACCGACTCGGCCGCGGCGAGGAGATAACCGTCGAACCCGGCCAAAAGCACTACTTCCGGAACGACACGGACGAACACGTCGCGTTCTACGCCGAGGTGCCGTGGACCAAGACCATCGAGACCCAGATGACCACCTTCGGGATGGACCACGAGGGGAAGTTCGGGAGCGACGGGTCGTTCGGCGACCCCGACGCGATACAGGGACTCCTGCTGTCGGAGTACATCAGCGACGGGACGCGAATCACCGCGGCACCGTTCGCGGTCCAGCGGCTCATGTGGGCGACGGTCGGCCGCGTCGCCAAGCTGATGGGCCGGGAGGCGACCGACGACAAGTACATGCGAGACGAGTTCTGGGAGCGTCACGTCGAGCAACCGGAGCTGTAGGGACGTGAGTCTGTCAACCGTAGCGCGATACGACGATGGTCGGCTCGCTCGGACTGACGACGAGGTCGTCGTCGTCGGGGCGAGCATGGCCGGACTCCTCGCCGGGCGCGTCCTCGCCGACTACGCACGGGAGGTCACGATTCTGGACAAGGACCCGCTTCCCGACGAGTCGGTCGCGCGCCGAGGAGTCCGGCAGGCCGAACACGTCCACGTCATGCTGGAGGCCGGACGCGCCACGCTCGAAGACCTCTTTCCGGGGTTCAGCGAGGAGTTGCTCTCGGCGGGCGGTCTCGTCGTGGACGGCGCGAGGGACGTGCGCCAGCATCAGGAAGGCGACTTCCTCGCCGACGGGCGGTCGCGGTTTCCGCTGTACTGTGCGAGTCGGCCGCTGTTCGAGCGGGTCGTCCGTCGCCGGGTCGCCGAGCGACCGAACGTCACGCTCCGGCCCAACTGCACGTTCACCGGCTATCGCCACGACGAGGAGGCCCGGCGGGTCACCGGCGCGACGGTCGCGGACGAGGGCGGGGAGACGACCGCGCTCGACGCCGACCTCGTGGTGGACGCCACCGGTCGGACCTCCCGGACGCCCGACTGGCTCGCGGCCAACGGGTACGAGTCGCCCGCGGCCGAGGAGGTGACCGTCGATTTGGCTTACAGCACGGTCGCCGTCGAGCGTCCGCCGGACGACCGCCGGGCGTTGCTCGTCTCGCCGTCGCCGCCCGTCACCCGCGGCGGAACCGCGGTTCCGGTCGAGGACGACCGCTGGATAGTGACGCTGTTCGGACTCCACGGCGACCACCCGCCCGCCGACCCCGGGGGCGTCGAAACGTTCGCCGAAGGACTCCCGACGCCGGAACTGGCCGCCCTGCTGGCCGACCACGAGTGGGTCTCCGACGAGGTCCACCAGTATCCGTTCCCCGCGAGCGTCCGGCGTCGCTACGACGAGGTGGGCGCGTTTCCCGACGGTCTCGTCGTGTTGGGCGACGCGATAGCGAGCTTCAACCCCATCTACGGGCAGGGGATGTCGGTGGCCGCCCTCGAAGCGGTGCAACTGCACCACGCGCTCGCGGAGGGCGGACGGGCCGACCTCGCACCGCGATTCTTCGAGAAGGCCGACGCCGTGGTCGATTCCGCGTGGAAAATCGCCGCCGGAGCGGACTTCGACTTCCCGCAGACCGAGGGCCCCGAACCCGCCGGAGCCGGGCTACTCAATCGCTACGTCTCGCGGTTGGTCCGGACCGCCCACGACGACCCGAAGGTGGCCGAGCGGTTCGGCCGCGTCATCCGCTTGGAGCGGTCGCCGACGGCGCTGGTGGCCCCGGACGTTCTCCTCCGGGTCCTCGCTCCCGCGTCGGTCAGGCGGTTCTTCTGAGCGGGACTCATCTCTCTCGAACTTCGTCGTTCTCCTCGAATCCGCACTCGTTACTCTAGAATCGAGTGTAAATCTATGCCGTACCGGCAGAGTTATAATAAATCGTTCGTGATGGATTGGTGATACAGTCGCATGTCCGACCTCCTCCCGTTTCTCCTCGACCCGCCGCCCGAGTCGATAGCCGAGTACTACACCTACGCCGCGGAGTACGTCGTCGGCGTGACCGACGGTATGGGCTTCGACCACGACGGCATCGAATCGACGGTCGAACGCGGTGCCGACGCCCTCGCGTCGGAGACTCGGGAGGTCGAACCCGCGACAGCCCGGTCCATCGCGTCGGTCCTGCTGGACGACGCGGCGTGGTACACCGCCTACGCCGAGTGGCGACCGCTCCCGACTCAACTGGCGTTCAAGTTCCGGTTCTTTCCGCTGATTCGCGCGCTCCGCGACGTGGCCGAACCGTACGCCCGCCGCGTCGGGTCGGTCTCGCACCCGCCGTTCAGTCGGCCCGCGGACGTGACCGTCGCCGGGCGACCGGTTTCGAACTTCATCGACGACGCCGAGCGACAGTTCCTCCTCGGGGCCGCCATCCTACAGACCGAGTGGTACGTCGACGCCGCGACCCACCACGGCGTCTCGGTTCCGGACGGTCTCCTCGAACGCTCGACCGAGGAGTTCGCCGCCTACTTCGCGGGCAAGCGAGACTCCTTCTCGCCGCAAGTGCGCAAATTCCAGTCCGAACTGTTCCGCGAGAGCGTCCGGTGGGTCACCCGGTTCGAGCGACGCTTCGGCCGGGCGTCGTTGCTGGACGCGGAGGGAATCAGCGACACGGCCAAGCAGAACATCGACCTGATGGAGACGTTCTTGGAATCGGAACTGCGCGCACAGTGAGTGAGGCTCGGCTGTCGGAAGCGACGGAGGTGAACCCGGTGCGCGTCCGGATCGTGGCCCAGTATGCTAGGGGAATCGTATTACTTCCCTCATTCTCTATATGGTTTCATCGGTTGATTCTACCATGAGTACGGAGAGAAACAGCAATTCGTCCCGGTCACTGACCCGCATCTTAGCCGAGGAGATCGCGGACCAGAGCGACTACGACCTCGGCAACTCCGAGTTCTGCCTCTACGACGAGACCGACGCCGAAGCGTTAGAGACCTTCGTGGAGAACACCGATGGCCCCCTGAGAACCGAAATCCGACTCTTCGAGATGACCGTCACCATCAGAAAGACCCGTGACGGAGCGACCACGGTGTCAATCGAACCGGTAGACGAACCGACGGCCTGCGACTGAAGCGACCGGAAGCGGGCGACCGACGGCGTAGTTCCTGACCGGGTAGAGGTCTCCGAGTGTCTACTTCCCGTTAATTCGGACCGTTCGGAAAACGAGTGGGCGCTACAGGATTTGAACCCGTGGCAGCTTGGTCCGAAGCCAAGTACTCTGTCCAGACTGAGCTAAGCGCCCTCATCCAATCGTAATGCCTCGCTTGTTTTAAACACAGTGGTTTCGACCGGCCGTGGGCTGGCGTACCGAACTCAGTCGGTGACGACGCCGTCCCAGTCGATGCGGTCGATGACGCAACCGTCGCAGTCGGGGCAGGTCTGACGGTCGAGCGAGAACGTCGCGCCGCAGTTCTTGCACTCGTAGCTCTCGTCGGAATCGGTCTGGCAGACCACGCGTGCAAGTTTCTCGGCGAGACTCATGCTGCTACGACCACCTGTTTCTACGAACTGCGTTAAGACAGTTTTCATTTGTCGCGCCGAGAACAGCCAATAGAGTGGCTGAAATAGTATTTTACGGGGCGCTCTAGAGTGCTGTGAAACGGGTGTTGAGTGATGCTACGGCGGCAGTGTCAGCGCGAGGTGGGTCGTGACCGCCTCGTCGGCGCTCGGCCGGGACCCGTCCGCGCGGCGTTCGGCACAGTCGGAATCGAGGCGTTCGCCGTCTCTCGCGAGCGCGGCGAGGTTGCGCCGGACCAGCGCGGCGTCGGACTCGGCGAGGCCATCGAATAGGCCGGGACCGAGCGCGCGCCGGAGGTCGTCGCCAGCGAACCGGTCCCCGCGCTCGCCGTCGCTCGCCTCCGCGTCGGCGCGCAGTCGAATCCATGTCCGGACCGTCGCGGTCAGATATCGGCGAGCGAGTCGTTCGGGGTCGGGCGCGCCGGGAATCGTCGCGAGGTAGGCCGCCGCGTTCGAGTCCGCGACGGCGACGTTCTCGCCGACCCACTCGCGGACCGCCACGGTGGACGCGTCCGGGTCGAGGGCGTCGGCCGCACGCTCGCAGAGTTCCCGCTCCTCGTCGGCGACGCGGTGGAAGGCGTCGCCGACGACCACGGTGTCCGCGCCCGCGGCGAGCATCTCCTCGGCGCGCTCCCGCGAGTCGATGCCGCCGCCGTACCAGAGCCGCGACCACGTCAGTCCGTCCGCGATGGCGTCGAGGGTCCGGACGGCTTCGTCCCCGCCGTACGTCCCCGAGTATTCGAGGTAGACGAGTTCGCTTTCGAGGTGGCGCTCGGCCGCCATCGAACGCTGTTTGGCCTCCCGAGGAGCCAGCAGGTCCGCCTCGCCCACGTTGGCCTCGCGGGCGGCGGCGCTGTCTGGGTTCTGGATGACGTAGGCCTCGAACACCGCGTCCGCGAGGAGCCACGACGTGGCGAAGTCCGCAAGCGCGTCCGCGACGAATCCGGGGCACCACGGCAGTTTCTCGTCCAGCATCTCGGGGACCATCTCGTCGCGCATGTACTCGGCACCCTCGCCCAACTGGCCGACCAGCGACTCCGAGTCGCCGTTCAGTACCTCGGGGATGGCCAGCATGTCGGCCTGCTCGCGGGTCCGAGGCGTGACGTGGCGCGGGCCGCTCGGTTCGTGGAACACCGGGACCGAGGAGGGCGCGAGCAACTCGAAGGTCTCCTCGGTGTTGGTCGCGGTCACGTCGGCCGACCCGCCGACCGACACCGCGCTGGTGTGGCGGAGATAGAGGGGATAGAGGAGTGGCAGTTTCTTGTCGTCCTCGGGGTCTACCTTGGTGACGTGGGTCCAGTCGCCGGGGACCGGGTTGGTATCGACCGGCAGGGCGGTCCGGGCGGCCAGCGAGGCCCCGCGGCCGAGGCGGCCGAGCAGTCGCGCGGTGCCGTCGAGACTCGTCATACAGGCTACGACCCGGCGAGAACGTGATAAATAGCTCGCTTCCGCGAGCGGGGCGGAGACTCCTCGGCGTTTCCCGCCGACCGGGATAACACAACCCTGAAATACCGCGGCGGGCGACTCTCGTCCACATGGGTAGCGTTCGGTCCCGAATCCCGGCGACTGCGCGGGCGCTCGTTGGCCACCTCGCGGAGTCGCGGGACCCGCGGGTCGCGACGATGGTGTTGCTCCGGAACGAGGTCGACTCCGAGATAGCGTCGATGACCGAACGCCTGTTTCTGAGCGTCGAGCGCGACCTCCAGCGGGCGCGCGAGGAGGGCGAGCTAGAGCCCACTCGCGGCGCGGCCGACGAGCAAGCCCGGTTCGACTACGACACGCGGCTCGTGTTGCCCGCGATGTTGACGCTCGGTCGGATTCACGTCGAGGCGGGCGACGTGCCGCTGGCCCGCCTCGGCCGGGACGTGGACCACGAACTCGTCGCTCGCGGGCGCGAGACGACTCGAAACGTGGTGCGTGCGCTGTTGGACGGGGACATGCGCGACGCCATCAACGACGACGAGTACGAGGACTTCGAGACGAACCTCCGGCCGCGCGAGCGCGTCGCCGAGTTGGCCCAATCGAGCCTGCAATCGGGCGTCGAGGAGTGGTTCGCCCGCGACGAGACCCCCGAGGAGGTCCGGGCGGCCTACGAGCGGGCGGTCGCCCTCTCCGAGCGCCACCAAGACGAAGACGAGGCGTTCCGCGAGTTGCTCGACCGGTTCAACGATTCGCCCCCGAACTCCGACGAGCGCGCGGCCGCCGCCGAGGCCATCCGCGACGAGTACAAGTTCGCCGAGAGCGACGGTGCGGACCTCTTCGAGGCGGCGACCGACCTGCCGTACTTCGCGACCCAGTACGCCCGCGTCGGCGTCCTCTACGAGGACATGCTCAACATGTACGAGGCCGACCTCGGGATGTCGCTGGGCGAGGGGTTCAAGCGCGCCATCGTGTTGATGGTCGTCGGCGCGCAGGTCGGACTGGACGACACCGACGACTACCCCGAAGACAAGGGGAGCCAACTCACGCCAGTCACTGCCGAGTTGAACCTCGCCGACAGTCGGGCGGCGGGCAGAGAGCGCGTCCGGAAGATTACGAACGCCTACCTCGACCGGGCCGACGACTGCGCCGACGACGGCGACCACCTCACGCGAATCGCCATCGAGTACATCCGCCAGCAGTCGCTCGACCGCATCGAACGGTTGTAACTGTGGTCTCTCCGGGGGCGTGGTTACACGGGAGAGACAGTAATCAAAAAGAATATAAGCGGGAGAGAATATTTTACTGCCAGACGACGCCGGGGACGGGACTGGCCGCGGCCCCGTCCCGGTCGCGACTCTACCCGAGAAACTGCCATGTACGGATTGGGAGAGGTCTGTCCGGGGGTCGAGGTCGAACCGGGGACGAACCTCCTGGTGGCCGGGCCGCCGATGACGGGCAAACGAACTCTCGCTCTGGAGATTCTCGCGCACGGCAACCGTCGCGGGGACGGAACCATCGTCGTCACGACGAAAGACGGCGGCGAGGACGTGCGTGAGGACCTCCGTGAGAGACTCGGCCGCGACGAAAACGCACCAATCGGTATCGTGGACTGTGTCTCCAAGCAACAAGGCATGAACCCCGCCCAGAGCGAAGACATCGCCTACGCCTCCTCACCCAAGGACATGACCGGTATCGGGATTCAGCTCTCGGAGTTCTTGCAGGGCTTCTACAAGGACCGCAACGTCCAGCGCAACCGCATCCTCCTCCACTCGCTCTCGACGCTGTTGATGTACTCGAACCTCCAGACCGTGTTCCGGTTCCTCCACGTGTTCACGGGCCGAGTCCAGAGTGCCGACGCGCTGGGCATCTTCGTCATCGACTCGACGGCCCACGACCAGCAGACGATGAGTACGCTCCAGCAGTTGTTCGACGGCCAAATCGAGGTCCGCGAGGGCGAGGACAACCGGTCGGAACTCCGGGTGAAGGGCGTCGGCGAGAACACCGACTGGCGGCCGGTGCCGGAGTTCTGAAGCCCGCGGTCCGGTGGGTCTCGACGTTCCCCTACCTCAACCCTTTTGCACGCAGGCGGCGTCACGTCAGGTATGCCCGTAGAGAGCGACGCCGAACTGCGCGAAATCCTCGGGATGACCCGCGTCGCAGTGGTCGGGTGCTCCTCGACGCCCGGTAAGGACGCCCACGAGATTCCGAAGTACCTACTGGAAAACGGTTACGA
The DNA here is from genome assembly GCF_004765815.2 of Halorussus salinus. NCBI lineage: Archaea > Methanobacteriati > Methanobacteriota > Halobacteria > Halobacteriales > Haladaptataceae > Halorussus > Halorussus salinus. The sequence goes on from NZ_ML974127.1 coordinate 751,922, forward strand.
GGTGATTCCGGTCAACCCGACCGCCGACGAGATATTCGGGCGGACGGCCTACGACTCGCTCGCCGAGGTCGAGGAGAACGTCGAAATCGTGGACGTGTTCCGGCCCAGCGACGAGGTGGCGGGCATCGTGGACGAGGCGCTGGCCCGCGACGACGTGGCGGTCGTCTGGACGCAACTGAACGTCGCCGACAGCGAGGCCGCCGCGCGGGCCGAGGAGGCCGGACTGCGCGTCGTACAGGACAAGTGCATCAAGGTCGAACACCAGCGGCTGGTGTCCTGAAGAGCGGTCTGCGCGCTCGCGGTGTTACCGGAACCGTCGGACCAGTCGCAGGAACAGCGACACGGCGGTCCCGAGACCGGGCACGCGCGACGAGAGCGCCGCGGCCCCGACGAGCAGGAGGCCGCTCTTCTTGCGACCGCGGGCGAACGCCATCGCGGCGTCCACCAGCGTCGAGACGATGCTGAGCGTGTTCATCGAGTTGGAGTTGAAGTTCGCCATCGGAGGCAAACGTACGACCTCCAGACGTAAATAGACCCCCTGCCGGTCCGCGCTCGGAGCGACGACTCGCCGCTACGGAGGCGTTTTGTCCGTGCGGCGCGTATCGCTCGCAATGAGTTCCCCGGACACCTCCACCGTCTTTCTGGACTTGGACGAGACCATCTGCGAGCATCCCCGCTCGACCGCCGACCGACTCGCCGACGCGTTCGACGCGGCGGGCGTCGAACCGTTCTTCGACGTGCCGGACTTCCGGCGGTGGCTGGCGCGAGTGACGGCCGACTCCACGGTCGAACTCCGCGAGGAGTGCTTCACCGGCATCGCCGACGAACAGGGCCGCGATCCTGCGGACGCGCTCGCGGTCGCCCGCGCCTACGAGGACCCGGACCCGACCGCCGTCGAGTTCCTGCCCGGCGCGGAGTCGGCGCTGGACGCGCTCGCGGCGAGCCACGACCTCGCGCTCGTGACCAACGGCGACCGGGAGACCCAGCGGGCGAAACTCGACGCGCTCGGCATCGCCGACCGCTTCGCCGCGCGGACGTACGCGGGTTCGACGGGCGTGGTCAAGCCCGACCCCGAGCCGTTCCACCGGACGCTCTCGGCGCTCGACATCGAGGCGAGCGAGGCGGTCCACATCGGCAACTCCCTGCGGTCGGACGTGGCGGGCGCGCAGGCTGCCGGGCTGGCGGCGGTGTGGCTCGCGCGAGTCGAGGAGGACGGCGACCACGTGCCGGAGTACCGCATCGACTCGATGCACGACCTGCGGACTCCTCCGTGGACGAATTGACGCCCTAGTGGAATATCGGTAAATCTTATACCTCTAGGCGTGACAAGAACGTTCAACGGATGTCCGACGATATCTCGCTAGCACCACTCCGAATCTCCCCGGCGCCGTACGCTCCGGGGAACTCGGGTGAGATTCGAAGTAAACACTCGTACAGTCGCCTCAGTCTTCCCGACAGACTCGAACTCCACTCCCGACTCGTGGACAAACACGGAATCGAAGAAGTACAACGGCTACTGGACCTGCTCGAATGCTGGAAGCAAACGAGCAAACCGCGAAAGGAGACCCAAGACTACGAACGGTTAGTACGCGAAACGCTCGCTCACCCGGTCAAAATTAGGACACTCCCGGAGCAACGAGACCGGAGTGAAACACCCTCAACTCCGATGAAGACCCTATACGGGAAGTACCACGAGCTGAGTCGGGAGTTCTTCGAGCAACAGGACAAGACGACGGTTCGAGTTCACCGCGCCGTCCGAAAGGGTGCAGTCGCCGAACTCTTCGCTCAAGCACTCGACGACCCCGAACGTGACGAGTTCTTCTTCAAAACGACGGTGGTATCTAACCACAGCACGGTCAAGCAAATCGGTGCGGATTATTCGGACGGCGTGGTTCTCCGGTGGGACGCGACGCTCGGCGAGATCGCAACTGCGGTCGATTTTCTCCGTCCGGGCAACGTCCCGAGCGAAGCGGAACTCCACCTCCTCGGCGGAACGAGAACACTCCCCGCTTCCAGCGTTCTCCACACGGGGACTGAGAGCCAGTTCGAAGTCCCGTTGACCGAGACGACGGATCGAATAGGGTCGCCTTCGCAGATGGAACTGGTTGACCATCGAGACGTGGCGAACGCTCTCAAACACATGGTCGAAAGAGAGACGCGCGTCGCGACCGAGGCGGGGTCTCGACGCTTGCGGTCGTGGTGGACGACCGCCGAGCATTCGGGGGCGTTCGACGGGGCTGCGAGCGAACGAGTCGAAAAGATGGTCTCGTACGCGAGCGCGGTCGACCCCGACGCGTACTGGGTGTAGAAGTATTTTTATGGGCAGGTCACAAAGAGATACATAATGACTCACTCCGACCTCGGTGACGAGGAGCCCTCTCGCAACGACCGAGAGTGGCCGGGATGTCTACTCCCGCCAGCGGACGTTCCCGAGGACGCCCCTGTCGTTGACCTCACCGACGAAGCCAACGCCAAGTGGCTCGACGAGCCGGGGCCGTCCTCGACGCCCTTTACCGAGTTGTCCGGAGACGAACTCGACGAATTCGACGAGTTGCTCGAAGAACGCCTCGAAGACATCGAGTGACGCTGGCGACTTCTGCTATCCTTCCCACTCCTCGAACGACCGATAGATGCCCTTCGAGAGGTAGCGCTCGCTGGAGTCGGGGAACACCGTCACTACTGAATCGTGTGGCGCGTCGAGTTCGCCGTCGCGGATGCGCTCGGCGACGTGGCGGGCGGCCGCGCTGGCCGCGCCCGCGCTCGACGCGACGAGGTGGCCTTCCTCCTCGGCGAGACGCTTGAGTTCCTCGTGGGCGCGCCGGTCGGGGACCTGTAGCACCTCGTCCACGAGGTCCGGGTCGAACAGTTCGTTGGTCGCGGGGTCGTGCGTGCCGATGCCCTCGATTTTGTACTCGGCTTCTTCGACCTCCTCGCCCTTCGTCTCCGAGTAGAGCGACCCCTCGGGTTCGACCGCGGTGACGTGGGTGTCGGGGTCCCGTTCGAGCGCGTACTCCGCGATGCCCATCAGCGTGCCCGCGGTGCCACAGCCAGCGACGACCGCGCCGACCTCGCCGTCCAGCGCCTCGAAGATTTCCGGCCCGGTGGTCTCGTAGTGGGCCTCGACGTTGAGGGGGTTCGAGAACTGCTGTGGGACCACGGCGTTCTCCATCTCGTCGGCGAGTTGGTGTGCGCGGTCGATGGCTCCGCCCATGCCCTCCTCGGTCGGGGTGTTGATGACCTCCGCGCCGAGCGCGTCCATCAGTTGCTGTTTCTCGACGCTGAACCGCTCGGGCACGACGAAGACGGCGTTCACGTCGAGTTGCCCCGCCGCGATGGCGAACCCGATGCCGGTGTTCCCGGCGGTCGGTTCGATGACGGTGCCGCCGGGTTCCAACTCGCCCCGGTCGAGCATCTGTTCGACCATGTACTTCCCGATGCGGTCCTTGATGCTCGCGCCGGGGTTGAACGACTCGACTTTGGCGTACACCGGCACTTCCTCGGGCGACGCCTGCACCCGGACGAGCGGCGTCTCGCCGACCGTCTCCAAGACGGAATCGAGCGGCGTCTCGTAGGTCGTCATTGGGTAGGCAAAAGTTGGGAAGGCGGTTAACCTTTTTTGTGTGGCCGTCGCGCCGCTCGCGAAATCCCCGCACTCGTCTCTCGGACGGCAGTTCCGGCGGCTACGCCTCGGCGGCCTGCTCGTCGTCGGACGCGACCGGTTCGGACTCGATGTCGTCCACGTCGATGCCTCGCTCCTCGGCGAGGGCTTCCAGCAGGGCGCGCTGGTGGGCGTTCTCCCGCTCCAGCCGCTCGACGCGCTCGCTGGTCGAATCCAGTTTCTCGCGCATCTCGGCGACCTGCTCGCGGAGTTCGTTGAGTTTGCTGTACAGCTTCTCGGCGGTGTCGGCGAGCTTCTGGACCTTCTTGGCCGTGCTTCCGAATCCCATGCCGTACAGTCGTATCGCCTGATACGTGACTTTTCCGACTCGACCGCTGGCCTTTTGCTCCCGCCACGAAAAGCGTCGGGCATGTCGCAGGAACGGTTGCCCGAGACGCCAGCGCCGACCGTCGGCGTCGTCGCCGCGCTCGCGGTTCTTGCCGCCGTCGTCGCACCGTACTTCCTCATCGACGCCACCGCGGCCGGGGTCTACTACAGCCAACCGACGTTCGTGCCGGTCCACCTCGTCGTCGGCCTGTTCGCCACCGTCTCCATCGTCGTCTTCGCGGCGGGACGCAACGGCCGGACCGACCCGCCGACCGCGGCGGGCGCGGCGGTCGTCCTCGGCGGATTCATGGCCCTCCTCGTCCTCTGGTGGGCTATCGCGGTCGGCGGTCTCGTCGGCAGTCTCACGACGAACGCGACGTTCGACTACCACCGCTGGCTCCTGTTCGCCGCGACGCTCGCGGTCGCGGCCAGCGCCGGATGGTTCGCCCGCGAAGTGCTGTAGCGAGCGGAACCATCCCGATAGGTCGCTTTTCGGCAGTAGCGACCGGTTACTCCGCCACAGGCCGACTGTGAATAGTTGTCAGCCGACGCATAACAAAGCCCCGAGAGACGGTATCCTGCCGCGTGTCCGAGAACGACGCCGGTATCGACGCGTCTCCCGACGGCGGACGAATCGACGCGGCCGGGGGCGGGAGACTTCCCGACGCCCCGACCGAGGAGACCGACGGTCTCGGGGACCTCGCCGACGACCCGGAGGCCCGCGAGAAGTGGATGCTCCGGGACGACGAGTTTCTCCTCGACGAGGACCGCGAGTACGTCCTCCGCGACGAGGGCCGGTCGTGGTGGGGCTACGTCTCGCCGCTCCTGTTCGGCGCGGTCCTCGCCGTGATGGTCGGCGACGTGATCACGACCGGCGTCGGACTGGCGATGGGACTGGACGAGGCCAACCCGGTCGCCGCCGCGGTCATCGCCGAGGCGGGGCTGGGTGGGTTGGTCCTACTGAAGACTGCGGCCGCGATGGTCCTCCTGTTGCTGCCCGGCATCACCAGCGACGCCCGCCAGACGTTCCGGGCCGGGAGCGCGGTCTACCTCCTCGTGGGGCTGGCGGTCGTCGCGGGGAACGCGTGGGCGCTCCTCGCCGCTACGTGATTCGGTCGGGTTCTCGGCCAGAAATAGTCGGCTCCTCGGCCAGAGGTAATCAGTTTCTCGGTCAGGAGTAGTCACCCGTCGTCGTGGAGCGATACCCCGCAGTCGAGCGATTAGCGAAAGGCCCTTAAGTCCGTACCTGCTTACTTCGAGATGGACTAGGTCGGGCAGTTAGGCCCTGCTCGTCACCCGCACTATGGCCTTTAGCGGGGACCGAACCCCGGAGGCGTCCGGTCAGACCGTGCCGGGCCCCGGAAGCCGACTTCGAAGCCTCGTCCTGCGGGGACAGCGGTCTCCGGCGGGCACTCGCAGGAGTGCCGCAGTCGGAGTTAGCCGATGGTAATCCGTCAGGCGCGGAAGCGAGCAGCGGGCCATTGGACATCTGTCGCTCGTAGGGTTGCGGGGTGGAGGACGCGACCGGGATTCCCCGGCACGGAACGCCGGGCAAATCCGGGCGTCCAACCATTCATACGCGACAACCTTTTACTGCACTCAGTCCTTTGGAAGCCGAAGGCTTCCGAACTCCTTCGCTGGCAAAAGGTTGATCAAAAACACCGTCAGAGGCAAGCTCTGACGAGCCGTCGATCACTTCGTTCCCGGCGACACGGCGTCACCGCCTCAGAAGCGCCTGCGGCGCTTCTTCGACGGCTCCTTGGTCCGCTCGCTTCGCTCGCGGTGCAGATGTACTCTACAGCACCGCCGTCGCTTGTACTCCACAGCACCCAGTCGAGTGATAATTTAGAATCGAGTCGGTATCAGTCGTCCGCGGCCTCGACCGTCCCCTCGACGTTCGTCAGTTCGAGACCACCTTCGAGGGTCCGGTTCGGGTACGGGATGTCGATGCCCTCGGCGTCGAATCGCTCTTTCACGCCGGTTACGTACTCGCCGCGGGTCTTCACGTAGTCGCCCCGCGAGGGGTTCGAAATCCAGATGCGGGACTGAAGCCCGACCGAGGAGTCCCCGAGTTCGGTCAGTCGGACCGACGGGGCGGGGTCGTCCATGATGTCGGGGTGGGCCTCGGCCTCCTCGACGATGATTTCGGTCGCCTCGTCGATGTCGTCGTCGTAGCCGATGCCGAACAGGAACTTGAGGCGGAGTCGGTCGCCCTCGACGGGGTTCTTGATGACGCCGTCGGTCAGTTGGGAGTTGGGTACAGTGAGCAGTTCGTTGTCGAACGTTCGGACTCGCGTCACGCGCAGGCCGATGTCTTCCACGACGCCCGAGTAACTGCCGCCGTCCCACTCCACCCAGTCGCCGATTTTGAAGGGTTTGTCCGTGTAGATGAACACGCCAGCGACGAAGTTGGCGATAACGTCCTGCATCGCGAACCCGATGGCGAGGGTGGCCGCCGCGGCGATGGTCGCCAGCGAGGTCAGGAAGTTGCCGTAGTCGGCGGCCCCGAACGCGACCGAGATGGCGACGAACACGACGGCGAACTTCGTGATTTTGAGCAGCGGTTTCTTGGCGTGGCTGTCGAGGTTCCGCCGGTCGAGGAATCTGCTGACTATCGGGATGACCGTCAGCCGACCGACGACGTAGATAGCGACGAACGCGACGACGAAGTATATCGCTTGCGTGATTGCCGTCGCGTATCCCGTGTCGATAACGCGGTCGAGAAACGGAAGCGGATCGACCATCAGTGCAACACCGCGGTGTTCCCCCGCGTCTCCACGAGGTCGGCGTCCACGCGCTCGGCCAACTCCTCGGCGAGTTCGTCGGTCGTGGTGCCGCCGCGGGCCGCCCGGAGGAACTTGACTTTCACGAGCTTTCGGTCACGGAGTTGGTCGCCGAGTTCGTCGGTCACGGAGTCGATTCCGGCCTTGCCGACCCAGACGGTCACGTCGAGGTCGTGGGCCTCTTTGCGTAGGTCTTCGTCTGTCATACCTCCGACTGAGGAGCGAACGGTGATAAAAGGCTTGCACCGGCCCGGTCGGCGGACTTTTCGGATGGTTGGGGTTCGATGCCCGTCCGCGAGGTGAGGTTCAGTTCCCGTTCGAGAGCTGTGCGCGCACCACCGCCGTCACCTCGTCGCTCGACAGGTCCCCGAGTCGGGAGTCCTCGCCGAGCGTCTCCATGATGGTCTCGGGTTGCTCGTTGAAGGTGAACTCGATGAACATCCCCGAGGAGGGACCGTGGCTCTTGCGCTCGGACTCCACGATGGAGTAGGTCGTCAGTTCTTTCATCTTGTTGACGTAGGTCTCTTGGTGGTACTGGTCGGCGTCGAGGGCGTCCGTGAGAAAGCGGTAGACCTGATAGCCGGTCGTACTCCGGGCGGAGCTGTTCCCGGCCTCGTCGGCGACCGCGGCCGTGGCGTAGAGACAGAGTTTCTTCTGGGTGCTGATGCCTCGCGTCACTTCGAGGACGCGGTTGCGTTCCACCTTGTCCTGCGCTTTCCGGACGTGCTGTTCGCCCACCCGGTCGGCACCCTCGCGCTCGGCGAGGTCGCCCGCGACGCGCATCAGGTCGATTGCCTTCCGGGCGTCGCCGTGGTTCTGGGCGGCGAACGCCGCCGCGAGCGGAATCACGTCGTCCTGCAACACGTCGTCGTGGAAGGCGTCTTCCCGGTGGCGGAGGATGGCGCGCAACTGGTTGGCGTCGTAGTCGTCGAAGTGAACGTCCTCGGGCGTGAACGAACTCAGCGCGCGACTGCCGACCGATTCGAGCATCTTCGTGTCGTTCGTGATGGCGGCGATGGAGACCTGCGCGGTGATGTCGTTGCTCGACCCCGCCCGCGAGAGTTGATAGAGGAGTCGCGAGAACGCTGGCTGGTCCTTGTCGCGTCGCCCGACGAGCATGTCGAGTTCGTCGAGGACGAAGACCACGGTGTCGTAGTTCTCGTTGACGAGTCGGTAGAGTTCCCGCCACTTCTCCTTGGTCGAGACGCCGTGCTGTGGCACTTCGACCGAGACGCCCGCCTCGTCGGCGACCTTCATCGCGAGTTCGTAGACGGCCGACCCGAGCGTCCCGATGTCTTGGCAGTTCATCTCGATGACGCCGAACCGAATCCCGCGGCTGTCACAGAGACGACCGATGTTCTCGCAGACCGCGTTGATGATGAGCGACTTCCCGGTTCCCGAAGGGCCGTAGAGAAAGAGGTTCGGCGGGCGGTTGTCGCCGATGGCGACCCGGAGCATCTTCGTGACCTGCGTCAACTGCTCGTCGCGGCCGACGATGCGCTCCTCTTCGACCACCTCGTTGGGGTTGAGTAGCGACCGATTCCGGATGAGCGACTGCTGTTCGTCGAAGTCGAGTAGCATCTCCTCGATGGACTTCGACTCGTCTTCGGGCGTGACCGGGTCGTCGGGTTCGAGCGTTTCCCCCGGTTCCGTCAGCGTTTCCTGCTCGCCCGTGGCCTCCGACTCGACCAACGTTTCTCGGTCTGCCGCCGTCCTCGACTCGCCCTCGTCTCCGGATTCGGCGGTTCCGTTCGACTCGACCGCATCTCCTCGATTGCCGGAGTTCTCGGGGGCGTCGGCGTCTATCACCGCGGCCTGCGAGTCCGTAGAGCGCGAACCGTCGTCGTCGCGAAGAGAAGCGTCCTCCTCGTCAGCATCTGCAACCGAGGCGTCGGAATCCATGCCTCGGGCGTCTCGTTCCTCCCATTAAACGTTGCCGTTATCGATGTGTATTCGCTCCGTAGGTTCCACTACGATACCGGATTTGGAAGTATCGGTGCTACAGTCGCGACGGTTCGGGGAGTGCCGACGAAGTGTTCGGAAGTGTGCCGACGAGATGACGGCGGAAGCCCGACGACAGAGACACACCTCTATCGAAGTGTTCTGGGCGGAGACGAGGGAGGGTGGGTGGTCGGGTTATCGGCGATGTCGCATCCGGGGCGGCATCATCGAGAATTACACCCGTTTCCCGCGCTCGGGAGGTCTGTATAGTCGTGCGTACTCCTCTCTAGAGAGAACTCCCACCCACCTCTATCGAAGTGTTCGATGTGTTTCCTACGACTGTCCTCCTAGCTGAGATTGAAAGAAGAGATAGAGGAACGGGAAGCGGAGGCAACGAAAGCCGAGGAGTAGACGCGGGAAGACAGAAAGGCGAGATAGAGAGACGAAAAGAGGGCACAGAGGGACAGGAAAACGAGATAGAGCGAAAGAAAAGAAACGGAAAGACGAGAAGACGGACGGAGGAGCAGGAGGACGAGAAGACGGACGAAGTAACGGGCGAACGCGAGGTCGAACACGAACTGACTGACGACACCGGACTCCTGCGAGGATTAGACAACTCCTCCGATAACGAAACAGCTCCTCCGACAATGAAACAGCTTCTCCGACAATGAAACAGCTTCTCCGACAATGAAACAGCTTCTCCTACTAACGAAACAGTTTCTCCAACATCAAAACAGCCCCTCCGACGACGAGACAGTTCCTCCAACACCGAAACACCTCTTCCGACGATACACTTCGATAGAGGTGTCTCTCCCTCCACCTTCTCGTCCCGCCACACTTCGATAGACGTGTCCGCCCGCCCGAACCCGCCGAACCCCACCTACCGAAATTCCGATAGAACACTTCGATAGAGGTGTGACACTCCGTCACTTCCGATACCGACAACAAATCGATAGAGGTGTCTCCTCGGTTCGAGTCGCCGGAATAGAGGCATCGTCGGAACGCGAGGGTCACCGAAATGGAGAAGCCAGCGAAACGGAGAAGCCAGCAAAACGGAGAAGCCAGCAAAACGGAGAAATCAGCGAACGCGGCGGAGTCGACGGAACGCGAACACCGGTCCGGCGCTCACTCGTAGGGGTACCGCGCTTGCTCGCCGCAGTCGCAGGTGACGACGACGTGACCGTCTTGCAATCTGACACGGGCGTTCTTTCCCGGTCGAAGGTAGGTGTCGCAGGCGTCGCAGGTAAAGCGTTTGAACTCCTTCGGGAGCGGGATTCTGTTGCGCTCGGCCAGCCTGCGCGCGAGACGGACGTACTCTCTGGCGCGGTCGTCGTGACACTCCGCGGCGGCGTCGCGGGCGAGCGAGGCGAGACGCTCGATGCGCTCTTCGGCTATCGTCATGAAGTATGGGAATGGGGGGTGGGGGTTTCCGGGGCGAGACAGGACAAGGATAGAAGGTTCCTGTGTTGCCCCAAAGGGGTGATTCTCGGTACAGATAATATAGTTTTTGGTTTCGGACGGCTGGAACCGACTGCGTATTGACGTATCGACCCATTCGCCGCCGAGACGCGGTCGCGTTTCGATAGGGAGGTCGCCGCGTTCCGGTGTAGTAGTTACCACATTTCGGTAGGGCAGTCGTCGTGTTCCGGTGGAGTAGTCGCCGTGTTCCGGTAGGGTTTTGTCGCGGCCGACGCATCGCTCGGACAGTGACACGGCTGTACGGCCCCGAAAACGACGCTTTCGAAGCGAGGAGCGACCGACGAGAAAGAAACGGCCGACGGGAAAGAAACGGCCAAGGAGACGGAAATGGCCGACGAGAGACGAGCGACTGCCGAGGAGTTCCGCCACGACGATGAAGGTGAGCCACTACTTCGAGTGGGAGGAGTACATCACGGGCGGGCACGCCCAGTCGGTGGACAACCAGCGCACGATTATGGACCGCGCTGGCATCGAGTACACCCCGAAACCGACCCTCGACGCCGACCTCCTCCACCTCAACAACATGGGGCCGAAGTCGCTGTACTACGCAAAACAGGCCCAGCGCGCCGACGTGCCGGTCCTCGTCCACACCCACCAGACCGCCGAGGACTTCGAGGAGAGCTTCGCGTTCTCGAACCTCCTCGCCAAGCCGATGAAGCCCTACCTTCGCTACGCCTACTCGCTGGCCGACCACCTCGTCTGTCCCTCCGACCACAACCGCCGGGTCATCGAGGAGTACGCCGACGCGCCCAAGACCGTCGTCAGCAACGGGTTCGACCCCGAGAAGGTCGCGGGGTACGACGACGAGTCGCTCCGCGAAACGTACCTCGACCGCTACGACCTCGACCCGCCCGTCGTTTTCAACGTCGGTCACGTCATCAAGCGCAAGGGACTCGAAGCGTTCGTGGAGACCGCCCGCGAGATGCCCGACCTCGATTTCGTCTGGTTCGGCTACCTCAACCCCGCCGGTGGAGAACTCGACCGATTCCTCAAGAGCAGAGACACCAAGCGACTCGTCGAGAGCGCGCCCGACAACTGCCAGTTCACGGGTTACGTCGAAGACATCGAAGGCGCGTTCGCGGCCGGAGACGTGTTCTTCTGGCCGAGCAAGAACGAGAACGAGGGCATCGCCCTGCTGGAAGCGATGTCCTGTGGCAAGCCGCTGGTCATCCGCGACATCCCGACGTACGACTGGCTCGAAGACGGCACTCACTGCCTGAAAGCCAGCGACGAGTCGGCCGACGCCGCGACGGCCGCCGCCGAGTTCGCGGACGAACTCGACCGCCTCCGCGACTCCGACCTGCGCGAGGAGCTAGGAGCCAGCGCCGCCGACAAGAGCGAGGAGTTCGAACTCGACGCCGTCGGCGAGGACCTCGTGTCGCTGTACCAACGGTTGGCGTGACGCCCCGCTTTCGACCGCTCACCCCGGACGCTCGTCCGTGAGCGAACTTCAAAAGGACTTAACTACCGGTTGCCAAAGGGGCCAACAATGGAACGGGTCGCCGCGTTCACCGACACCTACCTGCCGACGGTCAACGGCGTGACGTACACCATCGCGTCGTGGCGCGAGCGGTGGGAACGGGCGGGCGGTCGGATGGACGTGGTCTACCCCAACGCCGACGGCCACCGGCCGAACGACGGCGAACATCCCGTCGGGAGTCTTCCGCTCCCCTTCTACGACGGGTTCCACGTCGGCACGCCGAAGGTGCCGAAAGCCGTCCGAGACGCCGAGGTCGTCCACGCGCACACGCCGTTCAACATCGGCGTCGGCGGTCTGCGCCTCGCCCGGAAGAAGGACGTGCCACTCGTCGCCTCGTATCACACTCCCACCAGCGAGTACGCAGAATACGTCTCCCCGACCGACTCCATCGCGTCGCTGGTCGGCCGGGTCTCCGAGGCCTACGAGCGATGGTTCTACGGCCGAGCGGACGCGGTGCTGGCACCCTCCGAGGCGACCCGCGACCACCTGAAGTCGGCGGTCGGCGTGGACACGCCGGTCGAAGTCGTGCCCAACGGCATCGACACCGAGCGGTTCCGGCCCGTCGAGACCGACGAGTTCCTCGCGCGCCACGACCTCCGAGGAGAACGCCCGCTGATAGGCTACACCGGACGCCACGGGTACGAGAAGCGCCTCTCGGAACTCGTCGCGGCCGCGGCCGACATGGACGTGACGGTCGTCTTCGGCGGCGACGGACCGGCCCGCGAGGACTTAGAGGAACAGGCCGAAAGTCTCGGCGCTGACGCCCGATTTCTCGGCTTTCTCGACCGCGAGGAGATGCCCGCGTTTTACTCGGCGCTCGACGCCTTCGCGTTCCCGAGTCCGGTCGAGACGCAGGGGTTGGTCGCGCTGGAGGCCAACGCCTGCGGGACCCCCGTCGTGGGCGCGAACGCGGGCGCGCTGGCCGACACCATCGACCACGGCGAGACCGGGTATCACTACGAGAGCGGCAACATCGACGACTTCCGCGACGCAGTTCACCGGACGCTGGCCGACCGCGACGACCTCCGGGAGCGGTGTCTCGCCCGGCGCGACGAGGTGAGCGTCGAACACGCCGTCGAGAAGTTGCACGACGTGTACGACCGGATGCGATGATAGCACGGCCGCATCCGGTGAAACCCCGTTCTCAGCGTTGAGACACACCGCTTTTTATAAGTTCCACGAGTGCTAGTTAGAAGCGTGACTATTTCGGACGCCGCCCTCAGCGCGGGATTCGACGCGCTTCCGGGTCAAGCCGCGGTACTGAACCGGTCGGGTCGAATCCTCGCCACTAATCGAGCGTGGCGCGAGTTCGCGGCGGCGGGTAGCGGCGACGCCGACCACATCGGCGTGAACTACTTGCGGGTCTGTGACGAGAGCGACGACGAGCAGGCGGCCCGGACCGGCGTGGCCATCCGGTCGCTGGTCGAGGAGGACCGCGGGAAAGTCTCCGTCGAGTACCCCTGTCACACGCCCGACCGGGAGCGGTGGTTCACGATGCGGGCGCTCCGATTCGCCCACGAGGGCGAGACGTACGTACTGGTCCACCACCACGAGATTACCGAGCGAAAGCGGGCGGAGTTGGACCTCCGCGCGCAGAACGACCGACTCGAAACGGTCGCGGGCGTCCTCAGCCACGACCTCCGCAACCCCCTGAACGTGGCGCTGGGACGCACCGAACTCCTCGACGCCGAGCGCGATACCGACGCCGGGACCGATGCCGACGCCGACGGCGAAAGTGCCGACGAGTCCGACCACCTCGCGGCGCTGACTCGCTCGCTCGAACGCATGGAAGCCATCGTGGAGAACGCGCTGGTGCTGGCGGCCGACGAGGAGGTCACCGACACCCGGCGGGTCGAACTGGACGAGCAGGCCGACGAGGCGTGGCGACAGGTCGAGACCGGCGACGCCACGCTCGTCGTCGCCGAATCGGTCGCGTTCCGGGCCGACCCGGACCTACTGGCCCACGTCTTCGAGAACCTGTTCCGGAACGCGGTCGAACACGGTGCGACCACGGTGACGGTCGGCGGAGACGAGGGCGTCGGCACGGGCGACGGGAACCAGAACGGTAGCACGGGCGAGAGCGGCGACGAGACTACCGGTGTGCCGGGCTTCTACGTCGCCGACGACGGGCCGGGTATCCCGCCGGAAGCCCGCGACCGAGTGTTCGACGCGAACTACTCGACGGCCGCAGACGGGACGGGTCTCGGTCTGGCCATCGTCCGGCAGGTCGTCGAAGCCCACGGCTGGTCGGTCGGCGTCACCGAAAGTGCCGCTGGCGATGTCGGCGTCGCCGAGAGCGCCGCTGGCGGGGTCGGTGGCTCCCGAGAAGTGAAATCGGACGGCGGCCCGGAGGTCCGTGACGACGGCACGGGAATCCCGGACGAAGCGTCCGGGGCGAATCACGGCGCGCGCTTCGAGATATCGTTTTAGCTTTAATCGAGGGCGCTAAGCCCCGTTCCTCAGCGAGCGAAGCGAGCAGGGAGGGGATACAGCGCCCACACGGTTCGCATACACGTTCTCCGCCACGCTTACTATCCCTGCGGTCAAACGAGGTAGTACGATGCTCGCCACGTCTCCGACGGTGTTCAAGCGCGACAACAAGCGCGCACCGTCGATTGTGGCCGAGTGTCCATCTGGTAGGAGTGGGACACTCCAAACCGCCTGTAAAGGGAAGTCGCCTGCGGAGTCTGGAACCGCTGTGTCCACGTCGGATACAAGTGCCGACGCAGAAACAGGAAACCCCACCCTCAACAAGCGAGGGGCGAGTAGCCCCGAGCGCGGTAGGGTGGGGTAGTTCACGTTCGACGCGTTCTCCTCAGCGTTCGACGCGTCTTACAGTTCGACGCGTTCCACGAGGTTGTTGTCGCCGTCGCGGATGTTGACCGCGACGATGCGGATGTCGTCTTCCAATCCGGAATCCCGGAGCTTCGCCTTCAGCAGATTGTCTATCTGATAGACGCCCGCGGCGTTCAGCATCTCTATCTCCACGAGGACCGGCACGGTGTCGCCCTGTCGGAGCGAGACGCGCTGGATGGCCTGACTCGACACGGTGTCGATTCCCCGGCCGCCCTTCTCGTAGGGCATCCGCGAACGGCCCTCCTCCATGTCGAGGGCGTCGGCGACCCGGACGACGCCCGCCTCGGTCGTCAGGGGGTCTTCTTCGGTGTGGTGACAGAGGATGGCGTGGAGGACTTCGCCCTTGACCCGGACGACCTCCTCGGTGCCGTAGAAGTCGAACTGCGGGAGAATGCGGTCGAGGACATCCGCGGCGAGGGGAATAGACCAGTAGGCGTGTTCGTCGCGGTGGACGACGTGGCCGATGTCGTGGATGGTCGCCGCCAGCGCGACGATGACGCTCTCGTCGGCTTCGTCTAAGCCCTGTTGGGACGCGCCGTTGAACTCGACGCCGCCCTTCTTGAGAAGGTTATACAGGCCGAGCGCGCGGTTCCGAACGATGGAGATGTGCTTGCTCCCGTGGTCGTTGTACCCCTTCCGGACGACGGGATTGACGTTCTGGGCGTCGAGGTACGTCTGAATCTCGGGGTCGTTCTGCACGAACTCCAGCACCTCGTTGAGACGTTCGTCGGGGAAGGCGTGGTCGGCGTCGGGGTCGTAGGTACGACTCTCGTCGTCTGACTGCTCGGTCTCAGGTTCGCTCATACCGGATAGTCGTTCTCTAGGGGAAAAAGGTCCCGGCCCGAGGGTTTCCGTCGCCACTATCCGGTCGGGTCGCCTCCGAGAAAAGCACCGACGAGAGCGGTTCGCCTTACTCGGCCGCCGCCTCCGCGGCGTTCGCGGCGTCGGCGACTTCGTCGTAGTCGGGTTCGACGCCGGGGTCGTCGCTGACCCACTCGTAGACGACCTCGCCGTCGCCGTCTATCACGAAGACGGCGCGCTTGGCGACGCCGTAGTACCCCATGTCGGCGAAGTCCATCTCGACGCCGTAGTCGTCGATTATCTCCTTGTTGGAGTCGCTAACGAGGCCGAAACTCAGGTCCTGCTGGTCGCGGAACTCGTTGAGCGAGAACGGCGCGTCCACGCTGACGCCGTAGACGGTCGCCTCCTCGAAGTCGTCGAGGTTCTCCTCGAAGGTGGCCATCTCGGTAGTGCAGACCCCGGTGAACGCGCCGGGGAAGAACGCGAGGATGACGGGCGCGTCGTCCAAGTTCTCCGAGAGGGTGAACTCCTCTACGTCGCCGTTTGCGAGCGGTGCAGTGAAATCCGGTGCGGCGTCTCCGACTTCGACCATGTGCGTCCGAGTTTTGGTGGGTCGGCGAAAAGACAGTTCCGAATCCCGCATCGGCTGTCGAACGCGCCGCCACCTGTCAGGGCCGGGTCTGGTCGGTCGGCTCCGAGTCGGACCCCGGTCGCTCGTCGGTCGCTGCTCTCCGCCGAAATCCAACCTAAAATCCCATTTATCGGGCGCTACGGACGTGTTCGCCCGGTTCTCGGCGTCGCGCAACGAGCAAAAAGCCTATAGTTCAGAATCGGTTACCCTCAGGTAGAGATGGTACAGATGATTCCACTGTTCGGACCCGTGCCCGGCGGGATGGAGATGATGGTCATCCTCCTCATCGCCGTCCTGCTGTTCGGCGCGAACAAGATTCCGAAGCTCGCCCGCTCGACCGGTGAAGCGATGGGCGAATTCAAGAAAGGGCGTCAAGAAGTCGAAGAAGAGCTCCAAGAGATGCAGGAAGGCACTACCGAGTCGCTGAACACCGACAGCGAACCGGTGACCGAGACCGACACCAGCACCAACACCAACACCGGCAGCGACGCTGGTAGCGAATAAGTCTCCTCTTTTGCGGGGCGTGTGGCCTAGTGGATTAGGGCAGGAGGTTCCTAACCTTCTGACCGCGGGTTCGAATCCCGTCACGCCCGCTCGACTTCACTTCGTTCAGTCTCGCGGGCGTGACGACCCTCGCAAACAAACCGCGTTTGCTCGGTCCCGTCACGCCCGCTCTCGTGTCGAGCAACGCGAGACCGAGAAGGAAGCCGTACGGGTTCGAACCCTGCAAGTCGCAGTCCGCGCAGGGAGCGAAGCGACCGAACAGAACCGTCTTGCTCCGGTTCGAATCCCGTCACGCCCGCTCGGCTTCACTTCGTTCAGCCTCGCGGGCGTGACGACCCTCGCAAACAAACCGCGTTTGCTCGGTCCCGTCACGCCCGCTCTCGTGTCGAGTGACACGGGACCGAGAACGAAGCACCCGGTTCGAACCTTACGAGTCGCACGCCCGGAACGTCTTGCTCTGGTTCTTCCTCGTCACGCTCGCTCTCGTGACGACCGACGCCCTGCGCGCCCGTACTGTCTGGTATCGAGCGCCCGCGGACCACGACACCACGTCTCAGCGCTAGTTATCGAACCCCTCCTCGCTGGCGGGTCGTATGAATATACGGACCAGCGTTACACCGACGACCGCGCTACGAAGTAGTGATGACCGTGACTCTCCAACCGAAAGAGGTGGTATCGTGATCTGGCAAGACCTCGTCTTCCTCGCCGGGAGCGTCTTCTCCATCGTCTTCCTCGCGCCGACGCTCACCGACCACACCGCGCGCGTCCCGCTCGGCACGAGTCTGCCGTCGGCCGCGCTCGGCGTCGTCTACGGCGCGAGTTTCTACAGCATGGGCATGGCGTTCTCGGCGTCCGGGTCGTTTCTGACCGGCCTCCTCTGGGCGGGCATCGCCGTGTTGCGCTCGCCGTCGGTGACGACCGGCCTCCGCGACCGCATCTCGGCGCTCGAGTCGTCGCGCTCGGAGTGACTCCTCGGCGGACGGGTCTCCTCGTCGCTCTCACGTACTTCGTCGCTCGAAAAATCGACTGTTATCTCTCCGTCCTTCGAAACGCGTCGAATCGTCGCCGACTACAGGAACGCGAACTGCGTGTCGCGTCGACGGACTCGACCGCGCTTCACGTCGGAGGCTGTGCGTCCAGTTCGAGTCTGAGATACTACGAACATCGTAATTCCTCAAACTGGCCGGGCGAATATTAATCTACTCGGATAATCACACACATACACATACGAGAGGAGTTCTCACCTATCGAACACACGAGAACGCCGCTCTCGTGGCGTCGTCACCGTGCAGTCTAGCGGTCTTCGAATCGGTTGGCCGTCGAGCCCCGAACTGCCGGTCGTGAACGTTCGACAGGCCTGCCAGTTCGTACCAAAACCCGTAGTCAGAATCTCGGCACGGAATGAGACCGGAACACCTGTCGCCGTGTTCGTTGGTGACGACTTCGCCGTCCTGCACGTCCACGTTGACGACAGTACGGCGACTCCTCCTGTCCGAGCGCCGCTGGCGCTCGCTTGCAAAACGTCGATGAAAAAACGGTTCGGTTCGCCAGTCGCCGCTATCCGTCGCCGTGTTCGTCGGTGATGACGACTTCGCCGTCCTGCACGTCCACGTTGATGAGCGTCTTCACGTCGTAGTCGGTGTCGTCCAGTTCGTTCGGTCCTTCCTTTTTGATGACCGCGACCACGTCGGCTACGTCCGCGCCGATGTGTTCGAGCGCCTCCGTGATGGCCTTCATCGTGCCGCCGGTACTGAGAACGTCGTCCAGCAACAGTACGCGGTCGCCCTCGTGGACGTTGTTGACGTACATCTCGTTCTCGCTGTAGCCGGTCTGCTGGGAGAGCGCGACCTCGCCGTCCAGTCCGTACTCGCGCTTGCGGATGACGACCAGCGGGATGTCGGTCATCAGCGAGACCGCGGTCGAGATGTGGATGCCCATCGCCGCGGGCGTGACGATCTTGTCTACGTCTTCCAGTTCGGCCTTGCGGATGATCTGGATGACGATTTCACGGAGGAGTCCCGGTTCGAGGACCGGAATCCCGTCGCTGATGGGGTGGACGAAGTAGTGATAGCCGTCTTTCTCGATGATCGGCGCGTCGAGCAGAGACTGCTTCAGCTTATCCATGTCGGGGGTACTCGACACGGCAATAAAAGGTGACGGTATCTCTCGGCGCTGTGCGGATGATTCTCGATGTACTGTAAGCGTATTTGATATCGTGAGCGTGTTTGAATGCGGAGCCGTTCCTTCCCGACCCCGATTTGAGAACTGTTAAGTCCGGTCCGAAGTCACTCTCGGGTGTGCAACCGACACCGGACCCGGCAGCGTCGGCGGTCCTCGCCGTCGTGTTCCTGCCGTTCGTAGCCGCGGCGTTCGTGCCGCTCGTCTACCGCGCGCTGGGCGAGCGCACCGCGTACTACGCGGCCGCGGTCGCGCTGGCCTGCTTCGGACTCGTGGCCAGCCAGTACGGCACCCACGGCACCGTGAGCTTCCCGTGGATACCCTCGCTCGGGGTCTCGGTGAGCTTCTACGTCGATGGCCTCTCGCTACTGATCGGCTTTCTGGCCAGCGGCGTCGGCGTGCTCATCCTGACCTACTCGGGCGGGTACATGCACGGCGAACCGGGCCAGCCCAAGTACTACGCGGCGCTGCTCGCGTTCATGGGGTCGATGCTCGGCGTGGCGTTCGCCGCCGACCTCATCGCACTGTTCGTGTTCTGGGAACTGACCAGCCTGTCGTCGTTCATCCTCATCGGTCACTACCAGCGCCAGAAGAGTTCGCAGTACGCCGCCCGCAAGTCGATGCTCATCACCGTCTCGGGCGGTCTGTTCATGCTCGTTGGCTTCCTGTTGCTCCACGCGGTCACGGGCGAGTTCAGCATCGTCTACATGCTGGAGAACCCCGAGTTCGTACAGGAGCAACTTCGGGCAGAAGGACTGTTCTTACCCGTCCTCGGTCTCGTCGGGGTCGGCGCGGCCGCCAAGTCCGCGCAGGTCCCGCTCCACATCTGGTTGCCGAACGCGATGGAGGCACCCACGCCGGTCTCGGCGTTCCTCCACTCGGCGACGATGGTCAAGGCGGGCGTCTACCTGCTGGGGCGCTTCCGCCCCGTGCTGGTCAGCCACGAGTGGGAACTCGCGTTCGCCATCTTGGGCCTGACGACGATGACCGTCGCCGCAATCTTGGCGGTCGGCGCGACAGATATCAAGGAACTGCTGGCGTACTCGACGGCCAGCCACCTCGGTCTCATCGTGGCCGGGTTCGGTTTCGTCTCGGAGTTGGGCGGCGAGACCGGCGCGTTCCACATCATCAACCACGCGACGTTCAAGGCCGCGCTGTTCCTCGTCGCCGGTATCGTCGCTCACGAGGCCGGAACGCGGAAGATAGACAACTTGGGCGGGCTGAAAGACGACCTGCCCATCACCGCCGGAATCGCGGTCGTCGCGTCGCTCGGGATGGCAGGGGTGCCGCCGTTCAACGGCTTCTACTCCAAGGAATTGCTGTTCGAGGCGGCGTGGGAGGCCGCGCACGCGGCCGGAGGAGGACTCGCCTACCTCTACCCCGCGGTCGCGGTCTTCGGGAGCGTCTTCACGTTCCTCTACTCCATCAAGTTCCTGATGCTGTTCTTCGGCGAGAAGCCCACGGGCCTCCACAAGGTCCACTCGCCGCCGAAGGCGATGCTCGCGCCGCCGCTCCTGCTCGGGGTGCTGGCGGGACTGGTCAGTATCGGCGGTCTCCTCGGCACGTTCGATATTCACTTCGCGCCGTTCGACGACTTCGTGACCGAAGTCTGGGCCGCCACTGTCCCGCCGGGAGCGGACCTCCACGGCGGGTTCAGCTACTACATCCCGGACCACGTTACCCCCGCACTGGCGATGAGCGCCGTGACCATCGCCCTCGGTGCGGCGGCCTACCCGTTCTACGACCGGCTCCATCGCGGTGTGAACGCGATTACGGACGTGAACTTCCTCCGCGCGAACTGGTACTACGACTCGACGGTCTTCGGCGTGAACGACTTCAGCGACACGACCGCCGCGACCGTCCAGAACGGTCTCCTCCGGACGTACGCGACGTGGGCAATGGCCTCGGTCGCGGCGCTCGCGCTCGCCGGATACGTCGCCTCGGGGGTCGCGCTCCCCGACTTCTCCGGGTTCGCCGTCACGATACCCCTCGCGCTCGTGTTGGGGGTCGCCATCGTCGGCGCGGTCGCGGTGTCCATCGCGCCCTCTCACATCTCGGGCGTGCTGACCCTCTCGATTCTCGGGTTCATGGTCGCGGTGTTCTACGTCCTCGCGTCGGCCCCGGACCTCGCGCTGACTCAGTTGGTCGTCGAGACGCTGCTGCTGGTCATCTTCCTGCTGGTGTTGGACAAGCTTCCGGCGTTCTACGGGAACGCGGGCCGCGGCAAGATGATTCGCGACGGCGTGCTGTCGGCGGTGGTCGGGGCGACGGTGTTCGTCACCGTGCTGGTCTCGACGGCCGCGACGCCCGACGCCCCTCTCGCGGACTACTTCAGAGACCCCGCGTTGACGGTTGACCAAGCGGGCGGTCACAACATCGTCAACGTCATCCTCGTGGACTTCCGGGCGTTCGACACGATGGGCGAAATCGCGGTGGTCGCGATGGCCGCCCTCTCGGTGCTGACGCTGGTCGCCATGCGCGAACGAGGTGAGACCCAATGAGTACAGTCATCGCACGAACGGTCACGCGCACAGTCGTACCGATAATCCTCGTGACCGCCGTCGCCCTGCTGTTGCAGGGTCACAACCTCCCCGGTGGCGGCTTCATCGGCGGAGTCCTGACCGTGACGGCGTTCGCGCTGATATACATCATCTACGGACTCGACTACCTCGAAGAGGAGCTACTCCACCAGAACCGCGAGACCATCATCGAGTCCCTCCAGCACGGCATCGTGGAGAACTACCAGATAGCCTTCGGCGTCGGACTCGCGGTCGCCGCGGTCTCGGGACTGGTACCGCTCCTGTTCGGCGGGAACTTCCTGTTGCAGGACCACTGGTACACTCCCGCGCTTCCCGTCTACGGGGAACTACACGTCGCGAGTGCCCTCGCCTTCGACCTCGGCGTCTACTTCGTCGTGGTCGGGTCGCTCCTCACTATCCTCGCGGTGGTGGGAAGCGAATGACGCAGTTCGTCCTCGCGGGCGTGCTGGGCGTCCTGTTCGCACTGGGAACCTTCCTCGTCCTGCGCCGCGACGTGGTGCGGGTCGTCTGGGGCGTCACCATCATCAGCCAGTCGGCGAACGTCTACCTCGTCACGATGGGCGGCCTCTCGGGGAGCGTCCCCATCCTCGGTGGTCACGGCGGCGGCCACGGCGCGGGCGTCACCGACCCGCTGGTGCAGGCGCTCGTGTTGACCGCCATCGTCATCGGCTTCGGGACGACTGCGTTCGCGCTCGTGTTGACCTACAGAGTCTACGAAGAACACGGAACCATCGACCTGCTGGAACTGGGTGATAAAGCATGAGCGGACAGTTCGTCATCGCGCCGCTGTTGGTCGCGCTCGTCACCGCGATAGCGACCCTGCTGACTCGTCGGTTCAATCGAGTGCAGACGACGCTGAGTCTCCTCGGCGGGGTGGGCTACCTCGGGGCGGTCGCGTGGCTGGTCTCGAAAGTGGACCCGCTCGGCGCGACGAACGTCTTCAGCTACCAGCTGTCGGGCTGGCAGGCACCGTTCGGCATCACGCTGGTCGCCGACTCGCTGTCGGCGTTCATGCTGGCGTTCTCGGCGGTCATCGCGCTCGCCGCGCTGGTGTTCTCGTCGGCCTACGTCGATACGTTCGGCCAGCGCGTCTCGTACCACCCCCTCTATCACTTCATGATGGTCGGGGTCACGGGGTCGTTCCTCACGGGCGACATCTTCAACCTCTTCGTCTGGTTCGAGGTGATGCTCATGTCGAGCTACGTCCTCGTGGTGTTCTACAGCGGTCCGGAACACACTCGCGCGGCGCTCCAGTACGTCGTATTGAATCTCGTCGGGAGCGCGGTCATGCTGTTGGCAATCGGTGGGCTGTACTCGACCACCGGGACGCTCAACATGGCCGACCTCTCCCGGCGCGTGGCGAATCCCGCCGCGTACGGCGACTTCGCCGTCGCCCCGGTCCTCGGTCTCTCGGCGCTGTTGTTCGCGGTGTTCGCGCTGAAGGCCGGACTCGCGCCGTTCCAGTTCTGGGTGCCCGCGGCGTACCGGGCGGCCCCGGCACCGGTGTCGGCGATGCTCGCAGGCGTCGTCAAGAAGGTCGGCGTCTACGCCATCATTCGCGTCTACTTCACCGTGTTCGGCGCGGCCGCGCTCGGCGGCCTCTCGTTCCCCGGTCTCTCGGTCCCCGACGGCGGGAGCGCACTGCTCGCGTTCTACGGGCCGATTCTGTTCGTGATGGCCGCGGCGAGCATTATCGTCGGCGGTCTCGGCGCGGTCGGCCGCGACGACATCGACGGCCTGCTGGCGTACTCCTCGATCGGACAGGTCGGGTTCATCGTCCTGCCGCTGGCCATCGCCGCGACGACGACCGACGAGTCGATTCGCGTGCTGGGTGTCTCGGCCGCGCTGGTCTACGCACTGAACCACGGCTTCGCCAAGGGCCTGCTGTTCATGGCCAGCGGCGCGGTGTACGACGCGGTCGGCACCGAGGAGTTCCCGGACCTCGGCGGTCTCTCCGAGACCGCGCCGTGGCTCTCGGGCGGCTTTTTCGTCGGTGCGCTCGCGCTCATCGGCATCCCGCCGCTGTCGGGCTTCTTCGGGAAGCTCCTCGTCTTCGACGCGGCGGGGCAGGCCAGTTCGACGGCGGGACTCGCGGTCGCGCTGTTCGGCGCGATACTCACTATCGCGTACTTCTCGCGGGCGTGGAACCGCGGCTTCTGGGGCGAGCCATCACTGCTCGTCCAGCACGGCGAGACGAGGTTCACGCTAGTCGCCGTCGTGGTCGCGATGGCCCTCGCTATCGCCCTCCTCGGCGTCGGCTTCGACGTGGTGATGCGGGCCGCCGAGGCTGGCGCGGAGGCCGCGCTCGACCGGCAGGAGTACGTCGAGACCGTCCTCGGAGGCGGTAGCGGTGCCGAAGCCGCTGGCGGTGGCGGAGGTGGTCACTCGTGAGACCCCGCAAGTGGCCGGTCGTCGGCGTCCTACTGGCGGTGCTGTGGCTGTTCGTCCGCGGCGTGGCGCTCGACCCGGCCTCGATTCTGGGCGAGTTCCTCATCGGTCTCGCCTTCGGTCTCCCGGTGGCGTTCGCCTTCCGGCGGTTCTACACCGAGCGGACCGAACTCGGCCGCAACCTCCGGGCGCTTCCCTACGCGGGCGTCTACGTCGCG
Organism: Halorussus salinus; assembly: GCF_004765815.2. Lineage (NCBI taxonomy): Archaea > Methanobacteriati > Methanobacteriota > Halobacteria > Halobacteriales > Haladaptataceae > Halorussus > Halorussus salinus. The sequence continues at coordinate 775,706 of NZ_ML974127.1, forward strand.
CTGTTCCTCAAGGAACTGCTGACCGCGAACATCGACGTGGCCTACCGCGTCCTCGCGCCCAGCATGCCTCTCGAACCCGGCGTGGTGGTCGTGCCGCTCCGCGTCGAGACCGACGCCGCCATCACGACGATTGCCAACTCCATCACGCTGACACCCGGAACGCTCACCATGGATTACGACGAGGAGACCAACGCGCTGTACGTCCACGGCATCACCGGTCGGAACCGAGAGGCGGTCGTCGAACCCATCCGCGCGTGGGAGGACTACGCGCTGGTCATCTTCGACGAGGAGCGAAAGCCCGGCGACCCCGTGCCGGAGGTCCCCGGTGCGCCCCGCGTCGGCGAGCGCGCCGACGGCGGGCCGGACGTGACCGAGGGAGGTGAGGCCGATGGCGAGTGAAGCGTCGCTCCTCGAACCGGTCGTGAACGCGACCCTGATACTCGCGGCCGCGCTCACCCTGCTCGCTGGCTACCGGGTCATCAAGGGGCCGACGGTGCCCGACCGAGTGGTCGCGCTCGACACCATCGCCACGAACGTCGTCGCCATCGCGGCGCTGTTCGCGCTCGTGACCGGGGAAGGCCTGTTCGTCACGGTGAGCCTCGTCCTCGCCATCATCGGGTTCATCAGCACCATCGCAGTCAGCCAGTACGTCGTCGAAGGAGACATCATCGAATAATGAACACGATTCACCAACTCGTCGTCGCGGCGCTCGTCGTCGTCGGGGGCTTCTTCCTGCTGGTCGGCACGGTCGGCCTGATTCGGTTCCCCGACGTGTACAACCGGATGCACGCCAGCAGTAAGGCGGCCACGCTCGGGGCCTCCTCGATACTGCTGGCGGGGTTCGTCTACTACGGTCCGCAGGGCGCGGGCCTGACCTCGCTGGTCGGCATCGTCTTCCTGTTCCTGACCGCGCCGACCGGCGCGCACCTCATCTCGCGGTCGGCCCAGAAGATGGGCGTGCCGTTCTTCGGTGACGAGGCGCGCTGGCCGCGGGAAGAGGCGGAAGAGTCGCGCTCGGACTGACTTGGACGTAGGTTTCTTCGTCATCGGTGTGGCGGTGTAAGAGCTGTCTTTTGATTTTTCGTTGATTCCGGCGGTCCATCTCGTGGTCGCAGGACTAAGAGACGGTAGACGAAAACGAGCGACTGCCGACGCCAATCGTACCGCACCGCAACCGCACGGTACCCAGTCCTCCCCGACCGATTGCGCGGTCGGCGCGTCACAGGGCACCGTCGGACGCGGTTCGTCCGACGAGCAGTCGTTCGCATCCGCTCACGACAACCGCGCCAGCGCGCGCCGGGCGACGAGAGAGCAGTTCAGCGCGCGCTGACGTTCGAGACTCGACCGCGCTACAGCTCGTCGGCCAACTGCTCGGCGACCTGCCACCCCAACTCGCCTTTCGTCCCCTCGTACTTGCGCGTGCTGTTCTCGCGGACGAACAGCGTCCGGGTCAGGTCGTCGCCCATCACGCTGGCGTCGTTGGCGACGACGAACGAGAGGGCCGCCCGGCGGAGCGTCTCGCGGGCCTGCGCGACCATCTCCTCGTCGTCGCCGGAGGTTTCGGCCTTGAACCCGACGACGGGGAGGTCTCCGGCCTCGCGCACGCGGTCGATGAGCTTCGTGGTCGGCGTCAGTTCGAGCGTGAGGTCCCGTCCGGACCGAATCTTCTCGTCGGCGGCCTCGACGGTGTAGTCCGAGATGGCCGCGGCCGAGACCACGGCGTCGGCGGCCCCGCCCTCCACGCGGTCGAGGACTTTGTCGGTCATCTCCGCGGCCGTCTCGACCTCGGCGACTTCGGCGTAGGGCACGTCCGGGCCGTCGTGGACCAGCGTCACGTCCGCGCCGAGCGCGTAGCACGCCCGCGCGACCGCACGGCCGGTCTTGCCCGAGGAGCGATTCGAGAGGAGACGAACCGGGTCGATGGGTTCGCTGGTCGCGCCGCTCGTGACGACGACGTTCGCGCCCGCGAACCCGTCGGGCGAACAGGCCCGCGCCACGTCGAGCGCGATGGCCTCCTCGGTGGCTATCTTGGCCTTGCCCTCCTCGATTCGAGGCTCGACGAACTCGACGCCCCACGACTCCACGCGGTCGATGGCGTCCAGCACGCCCGGATGGTCGTACATCGGTTCGTGCATCGCCGGCGCGACGACGACCGGCACGTCCGCGCCGAGCGCGGTCGTCGCGCAGGTGGTCACGGGCGAGTCGTCTATCGCGCCCGCCATCTTCCCGACCGTGTTGGCGGTCGCAGGCGCGACGAGGAGTACGTCGGCCCACCCGTCCCGACCGCACAGTTCGACGTGTTCGACCTGTCCGGTAATCTCGGTGACGACCGAGCGGTCCGTGGCGAACTCGACCGCCCACGGGTGGACGATACCCTGCGCGCTGTCGGTCATCACCGCGCGGACCGACGCGCCGCGACGACGGAGTTCGTGGGCCAACTCGACTACCTTGACCGCCGCGATGCTACCGGTCACCCCGAGCGCGACGTTGACTCCCGCGAGCATTACCTGACGTTCGGTCCCTGATAGGTTAAAGCAGTACGGGTTCTCCTCGCGGGGGCGTCGCGGCCGGTTTCGGAGCCTATATTAAAAGATATAGAGATTACATTGAAACAGTTGCAACGGTCGGAACGCACGCGTCGAAACCGACGGGACCGACGCCCCCGTTAATGTACCCTTGGGACCACGACTTTCTCGTATGACGGAGCAACCCGGAACCGAACCCAACGACGTAAGTGCGGCTTTCGACCTCCTCCGCGACGCCCGACGCCGGGGAGTCATCTACACGGTAAAGCGCAACGGCCGAACCAGCGTCTCCGAACTCGCCCGGCGAATCGCGGCGTGGCAGTCGGCCGACGGCGACGACGCGCCCGACCGTACGTCCGTCGAAACGTCGCTCGTCCACGCCCACCTGCCGAAACTGGCCGCCGCGGGCGTCGTGGAGTACGACCGCGAGGCGGGCACCGTCGAACTTGACGGCGCGACGCGGGACCTCGACCCGCTGCTGGAGCGGACCCGTGACCGCGAACCGACGCTGGTGCGGGCCGCCCGGACGACCAACCTCGAACGCGCCCTCGAAACCTGAGTTGCGGTCGGTCCGTCACGGCGGGTCTCCTCGTCGGGAAGTCGGGTCATCGCGGCGAACAGCCCGATGGCTATCGGCCGTCGGGAAGCAGGAAGTGAGAAGAACTGCGTCGGGGTCTACGCCGCCGCCTCGTCCACTAGCACGTCGTCGTACTCGCCAGCGTCCACCTTCTGCTTGAACTCGCGGGCGTCGTCGCCCTCGATGGTGACGCCGAGCGAGGCGCAGGTACCGACGATTTCCTTCGCGGCGTTCTTGGTGTCGTAGGCGAGCAGGTCCGGGGACTTCTGCTCGGCTATCTTCCGAACTTGGTCGATGGAGAGGTCCGCGACGAAGTCTTCTTGGGGTTCGCCGCTACCGGTGTCGAACCCGGCTTCGTCTTTGATGAGCGCCGCCGTCGGCGGGACGCCCACTTCGATTTCGAAGCCGCCGTCGTCCTCGACCGTGATCGTCACGGGGACTTCGGTGCCGTCGAATGCCTCCGTCTGGTCGTTGATCTCGTTGACGACCTCCTGTACGTTGACCGGCGTCGGTCCGAGTTCGGGACCGAGAGGCGGACCGGGGTCCGCCTGCCCGCCGGGGACGAGTACTTCTATCGTCTCAGCCATACCTAAACGAACACTCCGGAGCGGTTTTAAGACTTGCTAAGTCAGTCGTGGGCGGGTCGGCGGTGCGGGACCGCGAATCGCCACGCCGAGCGAGGAGGTCAGCGCCCGGACGCGGGGACCGCGAGTCGGTCCGTAGGCGACGACTGTGAAGAAAGAAAGGGTTTTTCGGCGCGCGCGGCCGACTCACTCCTAATGGGACTGGAGGAAGAAATCGAGAACCTCCGCGAGGAGATCGCCGAGACGCCGTACAACAAGTCTACGGAGAGCCACATCGGACGGCTGAAGGCCAAACTCGCGGAGAAGAAAGAGAAACTCGAAAACCAGTCCTCCGCCGGTGGCGGCGAAGGATACCACGTCGAGAAGCACGGCGACGCGACCGTCGCGTTCGTCGGATTCCCGAGCGTCGGCAAGTCCACCCTGCTCAACTCGCTGACGGCGGCCGAGAGCGAGACGGGCGACTACGAGTTCACGACGCTCGACGTGAACCCCGGCATGCTCCAGTACAACGGCGCGAACATCCAACTGCTCGACGTGCCGGGTCTCATCGAGGGCGCGGCCCACGGACGCGGGGGCGGCCAAGAGGTACTGTCCGTCGTGCGCGCGGCCGACCTCGTCGTCTTCGTCCTCTCGGTGTTCGAAATCGACCAGTACGAACGCCTGCGGAAGGAACTCTACGAGAACAAAATTCGACTCGACCAAGAGCCGCCGAGCGTCAAGATAGCCAAGAAGGGCAAGGGCGGCATTCGGGTCACGTCGAGCGTCGAGTTGGACCTCTCGGAGGACGTGGTGAAAGAGGTTCTCCGGGAGTACGGCTACGTCAACGCCGACGTGACCATCCGCGAGCAACTGGACGTGGACCGTCTCGTGGACGGCGTGATGGACAACCGCGAGTACATCCCCTCCATCGTGACCGTCAACAAGGTGGACCTCATCGAACCCGACTACATCGACACCGTCAACGAGGACCTGCGCGAGTACGGTATCGACCCCGACGAGGCCATCTTCATCTCCGCCGAGGAGGAGAAGGGACTGGACTCGCTCAAAGACACTATCTGGCGGGAACTCGGGCTAATGAGAATCTACATGGACAAGCCCGGCCGCGGCGTGGACAAAGAAGAACCGCTGGTCCTGAAAAAGGGCTCGACCGTCGGCGACGCCGCCCGGAAGATCGGCGGGAACATGGACGAGCGGTTCCGGTTCGCCCGCGTCAGCGGCCCGAGCGCCAAGCACGACGAGCAACAGGTCGGCAAGGAACACGAACTCGCCGACGAAGACATCCTCCGACTCGTCGTCAGGAAGTGATGGAAGACCGCGACTGGCGGCGACCGCTGACGCTCCTCGCGCTCGCCGCTCTCCCGTGGACCGTTCTCACGTCCGGCGATTTGGTTTTCGCGTGGGGACTGGTCACGACCGACCCGATTCACCTCACGACACTTTCCGACTACCTGCTGGTCTACACCCGCGGTCTTCCGAATCGACTGCTCGCGTGGCCCGTCGCCGTCCTGCTCTACGCGCTGGCGGTCGGCAACGCGACGCTCGGAACGGTCGCCCCCGAGTTGGAGGACCGACGCGTGACGGGGGGTCTCCTCGGGCTGGCGGGCGTCAGCGACCTCTGGTTCGCGCTCGGCCTGCGGACGCCGGGCCTGCTGGCGGTGCCGGTCGGGACCGTCATGCTGTGGACCGCGGCGTGGTGGTTCCACTGGCCGGACCTGCGGACCGCGCTGTGGCGATAATCCGGGTTCCTTCGTGCGTGCGCGGGTCTCCTCTCTTTCTATTTCTTCCGCGAGCGGTACCCTTTTGCGCCGGACCCACCACGTTCGAACCGTCATGAACGCCACGCTCGACCATGTGATGATGCGCGTCGAAGACTTAGAGGAGACCCTCGACTGGTACGGAACCCACCTCGACTACGAGGAGAAGGGCCGCTGGGAGGCCGACACGTTCACCAACGTCTACCTCGGTCCCGAGGAGGTCCACGACGAGGGGGCACTCCTCGAAATCACGTACAACCACGACGACCGGAGCTACGAGATGGGCGACGGCTGGGGACACATCGCCGTGCGCGTAGACGACGTGTACGACGCCTACGAGGGTCTGATAGACGAGGGCGTCGAGGACTACCGCGACCCCGACTCCTGTGGCGGTTCGTACGCGTTCGTCAAAGACCCCGACGGCCACGAGATCGAAATCGTCGAGCGCGACCACGGCGCGCGCTGGAGCCTCGACCACACCATGATTCGCGTCGAGGACGCCGACGAGGCGCTGGGCTGGTACACCCGAAAGCTGGAGTACGAACACACCGGCCGCTGGGAATCGGACACCTTCGCCAACTACTTCATGAAGCCCGCAGGCGCGGCCGACGAGGCGATGGCGGTCGAACTCACGTACAACTACGACGGGCGCACGTACGACCTCGGCGACGCGTGGGGCCACCTCGCTGTTCGCGCCGACGACTTGCAGGACGACTGGGCGACGCTGATGGAGCGCGACGCGGAGGACTACCGCGACCCCGAGTCCTGCGACAACCGCTACGCCTTCACCAAGGACCAAGACGGCCACGAAATCGAAGTCATCGAGCGCGACGAGTAATCGACCCGTTAGTCGCCGCGGACTGGTCGTCACGTGACCTGCTGATGACTAATTTTCCTCCGAGTAAAAATCCGGACGTGCGTCGCGCTATCTCCTCCGAGCGCGGGAAACGGGCGATTTCTTTATAAGGAACTCTCAGGGTGTCCGAGTAATCTCGCGTTGCTGAACCGCCTAGAATGGCCGCTCGCGGCCGTGAGAAGGTTTGACGGACCATGGGCCAGACCACAAAGCACTTATAACCGGCGCTTAACTTTTCATGCGTACCCCTACCCATGGTGGCAGTAGCGAGTACAGGTTGCCCACGCCCGGTGCGGTGTCGGGTTCCCCCGACGGGCAGCGGAAAGATGCTGTCGCCGACCGAATAACCAACCCAAACCAAACATGACAACGACAAACGACAAACTCCGCAGCGTACTTCTGGCTGCGATGCTGGTCACGTCGGTCTTCGCCGGCACGGCCGCGTTCGCAGGTACAGTCGCTGCAAATCACGATACGTCTGGTACTCAGGACATCTCGAGCACGGATGTCGTCTTCCAGGGCCAGACCGCGGCTGCGACCGGCTACGCTAACGATGCAAGTGTAACGCTCTACGACGACGACGGAAACTACGAAGACCAGTACAGTGCTGACGGCTCTGGTCACGTCACCTTCGCTACGAATGGTCTGGAAGGCCAGTACACGCTCGGCGGTACCAACAGCTCGAGCAGCAACGTGTACGACTTCCAGGTCGTTCAACAGACGGTTGCGCTGAACAAGTCGAACGTCTCCGTCTCGACTAACGTTGACGGCGTTCACTTCAACATTGACGACAGCAACCGTGCTGGTGACTTCGACTTCACGGTGAACTCGACAGACAGCGACTTCAACAACCAGACGTTCAACGCTGGTGAAAGTGACTCCTTCAACGTGAGTACTGTCGACCTCGGTGCTGGCAACTACACGCTCACCATGGCGGTTAACGACACCACGACTACTGAGGAAATCCAGCTTACGGTCACCGAAGCTGCAGACCTTGACGCGACGTTCGACCAGAACGTGTTCGGCCAGCAGCGCGGTGACGTCGCTAATATCACCGTCGACCTGACGAGTACGTCGGTCGCCGACGTCTTCGTCGGTTCCTCTGAGGTCAACTACCTGCAGAAAATCGACATTCAGGACAAGAACGACGACGGTAAGGTCCACATCCACTTCAACAGCTACTACACGAACGAGTCTGGCTACGAGTACGTCACGGCGGAAGGAGATGACACTGCCAACATCGACGACAGTTTCGGCGGCCAGACTAACGTTGAGAACGCTCCCGTCGCGTCGGGTAACTACCCCCTGAACGTCACGGAGAACAACAACAAAGACAACGAACTTGACGTCGCTACACTCAACCTCGGCCAGCGTTCGACCGACGCTGCCCAGTCTTGGGTCGCTCCGAGTAACTCCCTCAGTGGGAACAACCTCAACCCGAGCGATGTCACCGACGTTGTCTCCCAGAGTAACACGGTTGCTTCGGGCGACTACGCGGTCGTGCAGGTCAAGGCCTCCGGACTCTACGGTTCATTCAACGACTCGAACACGAACTGGAACCGCAGCGGTCTCGATCTCACGATCCAGCAGGAGGACGCTGGCGTCAACGCCAACCCGATTAGCTTCAACGCATCTAACGAGAGCGTGCGGACGGTTGTTGACAGCCAGAACAACACGTTCTTCGCTCTCGTCCCGACCAACCAGATTGACTACGACGATACTCGGGGCGACACCGAGTCGCTCCCGACCGGCGAGTGGAATGCTACGTTCACCGTTGAGGAACCGTTCGCCGTCGCTAGCGACACCGAGCAAGTCTCTACGACGTTCACCGTCGAAGAGAAGTCGGTTACGCTGAACGAGGGCAACGACATCACCGTCGGCCAGCGCATGACCAACGTCTCCGGTCAGAGCAACCTCGCGCCCGGTACGACGCTGACCGTCGAGGCTCGCTCCAGCGGCCAGTTCCTCAAGACCACGCAGGTCGAAGTCGGCTCCGAAGGGATGTTCACTGCGTCCTTCGACTTCAGTGATGTCTCGAACGGGACCGAGTTCTCGGTCGCGACTCGGAACAACTTCCCCGGCAGCAGTGACGAAATCAGCGGCGTCGTGAACGTCAACGCGGTCGACGAGACCGAGACCACGGAAGGTACCTCGACGACCACGACGACGACCACGACGACGACCACGACCACGACCGAGGAGACCACCACCGAGGAGACCACCACCGAGGAGACCACCACCGAGGCAGGTACCACGGAGACCACCACTGACGGTGGCGACGGTGGCATCCCCGGCTTCGGTGTTAGCGTGGCCCTCGTCGCGCTCGTCGCTGCCGCGCTGCTGGCTCTCCGCCGCAGCAACTAAGCGTAGCTAACTAACCACCGGAGTTCCCGGTTTCGCGGTTTCCATTTTTTCGCGCACTCGACCCGGTAGCGACGGCGCTGTCCGGCGACGAAACGCGTCGTTTCCGTACCCGTAAGCCGACCGTACTTCGAGACGGCTGGAGCCGTCAACTCTTTATTCGGGGACCGCTTTGACACGCTTAACAGTGACTTCTGCGTTGACAGACGGACTCGCGTGGCTCGCAGTCGGGTTGTTCGCCGCGGCGGCCGCGCTCGACTGGTACGACGACGGCCACGGACGTGGCCGGGCGCGCTATCTCGGGTCGGCCGCGTGGGTCGTCTTCGGCGTCTTCTGGCTCGCGCTGTTCCCGCACTTCGCGTTCGAGCAGAAGAGCTTCATCGAGGGCGCGCTCAGTCTCGCGGCGCTTCCCGCCTGTCTCTACGCGGCGTACTTGCTGGTGCAGGGCCGAGAGACGCTGTTCTTGCTCTCGCGGGCCGTCGCGTTCATGGGGCTCATCTACATGCCGTTCACGATGATTCCGCCCGCGAAGACGTGGCTCATCGAGACCGTCGCGTGGCAGGGCGGCTTCGTGATGGAGCAGTTGGGCTACGAGTTCCAGATTGTCCAGCACGGCAGAGGTCTCGACGGGACGTACCGATTCGACAACCCCGTCCACGGCGTGTTCACCGTCAACGTCCTGCTGGCGTGTACCGGCATCGGGAGCATGGCCATCTTCGGTGGTCTCATCGCCGCGGTGCGGGCGCCGCTCCGTCGGAAACTCAAGGGCTTCGCCATCGCCATCCCCGTCATCTGGGCGTTGAACCTCGTCCGCGTCGTGTTCATCACGCTCGCGTTCAGCCAGCAGTGGCTCCAGATATTCGTTGATCCGACAGTCGCGCTGCTAGGATACGAGAATCCCAACATGGTGTCGTACTTCATCTCCGACCGCGTACTCGCCCAGAGCCTCTCGGTGGTCGCGCTGGTCGGAATCGCGTGGGCGGTCGCCCGCGAGGTGCCGGAACTACTGACCGTCGGCGAGGACGTACTCTACATCGTCACCGGCGACGAGTACGACCTCCACGAGGCGGTCGGCACCGAGCGTACGCTGGCTACCGACGGCAAAGGCCAGTAGAAAGACCGAAGTGCGTTTCTCGGTAACTTCGACTTATTCTACCTCGAGGAGGTCCGCCGGAGCGTCCGCGAGTTCGCGGAGCGCGTCGGCCTCGATGTGATGGAGGTCGCCCGGAACGACGAGGAGGTGGAGCGGGTCGCCGAAGTCCCGCGTAGCGAGCGCGGAGAGTCGGCCCGCGGTCACGAGCGGATCCGGACTCCCGGCGCGCGCGACCACGACCGCGAGCAGGTCGGGGTACTCGTCGGCGAGTACGTCCGCGGCGTGGTCGGCGGTCATGTACTCGTCGTTGCGCGCCTTGATGTCGAGGTAGACCAGCGTGTGCAGGCCGCGCTCGCGGTTCTCGTCGATGGCGTCGGTGACGCTCGCCGGGACGCCGTCCGCGCCGTGGGCGTACTCGAAGGGGAGCGTCGTCGCCTTGCCGAACCGGTAGTTTTGGAGACCAGTGAGTCCGCTAGCGGCCGACTCGGCGGTCGGCGCGTGGACGACGCGGGTGTCGATACCGCGCTCCGTGGCCCGGAGTCGCAAATCGACGTGCGTGGTCGAAATCATTGTGTCGCCCGCCGTGAGGAAGACCACGTCGCCCTCCTCGGCCGCACGGAGGATGGCCTCGGGGTCCTGCTCGACGCCCGCGCGGTCCCGAACCTCGATGTCGGTGTCGTGGTACGCTTCGAGGTCCTCGACGGTCGCTCCGAGGAGCTTGCTGGTGTAGAACTCGGCGAAGACGCGGTCGGCGTCGCGGACGGCCTCGCGGCCCTCGACGGTTATCGAGCGCTCGTCGTAGAGACCGAGTCCGACGAATGTGAGCATACCTGCCTATAGGCGGCCGCTGTGGCTATAGCCTTTCGAGTGTAGCTGGCGGCGCTCACGAAAAAGAACGGCGTCGGGAGTCAGTACTGCTGAAGGCTCCCGCCCTGCTGGCCGAACTGCTGGGGCTGGCTCTGCTGACCGAACTGCTGTTGGCCCTGCTGGCCGTGTTGCTGGGACTGCTGGCCCTGTTGTTGCTGCTGGCGCTGCTGGGCGAGCTGCTGGACCGTGTTCAGACTCTGGTCGAGCGTCTGGACCGACTCGCGGACCTGCTGGACTGCCTCCTGCACTTCCGGCTGCTGGGCGTACTGCTGGAGTTCCTGCACGTTCTGCTGGAACGTCTGCTTGACCGCCTCGCCGATGGGTCGGGCGTACGGCGACTGGCGGATGACGAGCTTCTTCTCCAAGTGCGCGATGTCCTGCAGGTCGTCGAAGGCGCGCACGGCTTGGGGCATCTGGTGCTGTGAGACCTTGGTCTTCGCCCATTCGGAGACCGACTCGATTCGGTCGAGCGTCTCGATGGTCTGCTGGACATCCTGCGGGACGCTCCGGTCGAACTGTTGGCCGATCTTCTGGCCGAGCTGGGAGATCTGTCCCATCTGGCCTTGCTGGCCGATTTGGGACTGCTGGCTCGTCTGCGGTTGCTGACTTCGCTGGCTCTGCTGGCCGAACCGCTGTTGGCCGAGCTGGGACTGTTCTTGCTGTTCTCGCTGGGGCTGTTGGTAGAGTTCTGCCATTTTGGGTCACCGACTCCGCCCGTCGCGGAGCCACATCCGGCTACGACGATTTCCGTATTCAATGACGACGCTCGTTCACCATCGTTCTGATTCTCTTTCCGATGATTTCTGTCTGCATCTGTCGAGAGGACCGTACTGTCCGGCGAATCGTGTTCTGTCGTTCAGAACTGTTTACCCCGAGAAGACGGGGGCTGTACGGTGAGTAATGCTATCACGGCGTGTGGTGCGCGCGGCCGAAAAATACCCATTTCCGGACGGTAATCGGGGATATCCGTGCCGCGGAGCGACGGTCGGTCCCTGTAGTTCGGACGGTCCTCGAAGCGTCACGCTTACCGGCCCCTGCGAGAACCGATAGGCATGGAAGTGCCGTGCGTCCGCGTCGAGCGTGATCGAGGCGAGGAGACCCGCCGCCGGTTGGCCGACGCGGGACTCCTCGCCGCCGAGTTCGAAATCGAAGTCGAAGACGGCTACCTCTATCTCCCGGTGACCGACGCCGAGGCGGTCCCCGAGGACGTGACGGTCGTCTCGCGCGCGGTCGGCGAGCGCGACACGCCCGACACCCCGGCGGACCTGCTGGGTTTCGAACCCACGTACGAGCGACTCGGCGACATCGTGATTCTCGACGAGGAGGACCCCGAGACCGCCCGCGAAATCGCCGAGGCCGTGATGGACTCGGACATCCCGGCGAGGACGGTGGTCAACCGCGCCTCGAAGGTGAAAGGCGAGTTGCGCGTCCGCGACTGGGAGGTGTTGGTCGGCGAGGGAACCGAGACCGTCCACCGGGAGTACGGCTGTGAGTACCTGCTGGACGTGGCCGAGGTGTACTTCTCGCCGCGACTCGCCACCGAACGCCACCGCGTCGCCGAGCAGGTGGAGTCGGGCGAGCATGCTTTCGACATGTTCGCCGGAGTCGGACCGTTCGTCGTCCCGTTCGCCGAGCGCGGCGCGGAAGTCGTCGGGGTTGACCTGAACGAGAAGGCCGTCGAGTACCTCCGGGAGAACGCTCGCCGGAACGACGTGGCCGAGCGCGTCACCGCGATTCAGGGAGACGTGAGGGAAGTCGCGCCCGACTACGAGGACTGGGCCGACCGCGTGGTGATGAACCTGCCCCACAGCGCCGATGAGTTCCTCGACGCGGCGGTCGAACTCGCGGGCGACGACTGCCTGCTTCACTACTACGACATCCAGCACGAGGAGGACCCCTTCGGCCCCGGCGAGGAGGCCATTCGCGCGGCGGCCGAACCGGAGTACGAGATCGAAGTCGAGACGCGCCACGTCGTCAGGTCGTACGCGCCCCACGAACTCAACGTCTGTCTCGACGTGCGACTGACTCGCTAACGGCGGGCGATTTCGGAAGTCTTAAGCACATTCTGGTGTCTACATTGGAGTGCGTACCGAAGCGCGCCGGTGTAGCTCAGACTGGCTAGAGCGATTCCTTCGTAAGGAATAGGCCGAGGGTTCAAATCCCTCCACCGGCTCTTTCTGCCGAACGAAGTGAGGCTGAAGAGCCTTCTGTGGCGGATTTGAACTAGACCGGTCGCAGTCCACGCAGGGAGCGAAGCGACCGAGTAGAACCGTCCGGGCGTCGTTCACAATCCCTCCACCGGCTTCCTTTTCGGCGAACTACACGACGAGTACTGAATCTCCTCACCCGGTTCGCGCCGAACGTTTTTATCGACGGTCCGAGAGGAGCGAGTATGCGAGTGTTCGTCTCCGCAGACATGGAGGGCGTCACGGGCGTCGCGGCCGCCGAGGACGTAGTTCGCGGCGAACCCGAGTACGACCGCGGCACGGAACTGCTCCACGGCGACGTGAACGCCGCGATAGAGGGGGCGGTCGCTGGCGGCGCGACCGAGATTCTGGTCAACGACTCGCACTCCTCTATGCGGAATCTGGACCGCGAGCGACTGGACGGCCGAGCGACGCTGATCCGCGGCAACACCAAGCCCCGGTCGATGATGCAGGGACTCGGGGACCACGACTGCGCGCTCTTGGTCGGCTACCACGCGAAGGCCGGGACGCCCGAGGCGGTTCTGAACCACACCTTCTTCGGCCACGAACTCCTCCGGCTTCGGGTCGGCGACGACGAGACCGGGGAACTCGGCTGGAACGCGCGACTCGCGGCCGCGGAGGGCGTGCCCGTCGGACTCGTCACCGGTGACGACGCGACGGTCGCCGAAGCCCGCGACGAACTCGGCGACGCGCCCGAGACCGTCGCCGTGAAGGAGGGTATCGACCGATTCACCGCGGCGTGTCGCCCGGCGAGCGAGACGGCCGACGAGATTCGGTCGGCGGCCCGGCGTGCGGTCGAACGCGCGGCGGAGGACGCGCTCGGGACCGCCGCGCTCGACGTGTCGTCGCCGACGCGAATCGAGGCCGACTGGGCGACGACCAACCTCGCGGCGCGCGCCGCGGGGTCCCCGAGCGTCGAGCGCGCGGGCGGGCGGACCACCGCCGTCGAGGCCGACTCGTACCCCGAGGCGTACGAGGAGACCGTCGCGATGCTCCGGGCGGGCGGCGCGGGCCGCGACGAGTTCTACGGTTAGGACTCGACGCTGACGCCCACGTCGGAGAACTCCGAAACGTCCTCGCGCTCCACGCCGTCGAACTCCAGCGCGAACTCCGGACCGAACGCCGACGCCGGGGTCTGGTAACCCGGTTCGACCTCGCCGGAGACGACGCGCCGGGCCGCTTCGACTGCGGTCTGAGCGGTCAGGTCGTAGGTGTCTGGCGTCCGCATTCTGGCCGCGAACCGGTTTCCGTCGTCGTCCTCGACCTCGCCCCAGACGCGGGCGGAACTCTGAGCGCGCTCCTCGGCGGTCGGTCCGGAGACGGTCGCGTCGATGATAGCCTTCAGGAGGCGCTGGACCGGTTTCGAGCCGAATATCGGAGCTAACGGCTCGGTCTTGGCCATCACGTCCGCGGCGAACTCCGGGACGGTGGCGTAGGTCTCGATGTTCTCGATACCGGTGGTGTAGTACGCCGACGACACGTCGCCCCACGGAATCGTCACCGCGCTCTTCGGTCCTTGCCCGAAGTCGAGGAGCCGCCGCTTCCACGCCGCGGGGACCGTCCGAATCTCGCCGTCCTGCCGGACCGCGCCCGGTCGGGTCAACCCCTCCACGATGGACTTGGCGGTGCCCGGCGAGAACGTCCCCATCCCGTCGATGGCGAGCGTGAGACTCGTCGCAGACGGGAGTTCGGTGGCGAGGTAGCCCGCGAGGCAGTCGGTCGGCACCACGTCGAACCCGACTGCCGGGAGGAGGGTCACGTCGGCCTCCTCGGCGTCGCGGTCGCGCTCGGCGAGTTGCTCCAGCACGTCGATTTCGCCCGTGATGTCGAGGTAGTCGGTCCCCGCCCGCAGACACGCCGAGGAGAGCGGGTCGGCGGTCTGCGAGAACGGTCCGGCGCAGTTCAGCACCGCCTCGAAGTCGGCGAGGGTTCGCTCTATCACTTCGGGGTGTTGGAGACTGAACACCCGATGGTCCAGTCCGAGGTCGGTGGCCTGCCGCTCGACCTTCTCGGCGGTTCGGCCCGCGAGGACCGGCGTCATCCCCTCGTCCACCGCGGTCTGGGCGACGAGCGCGCCGGTGTAGCCGTACGACCCGTAGATGAGTAGTTCGTCGGTCACGTTCGGAGTTGGACGGTGAGGCGTAAAACTCGCGGGGCCGACGCGCGCAAGAGACAGTTCTATCGTCGGTAGAAAAACGAGAATATTTGTCTAGAAAATATCCTCCTTGACAAACGCCGCGCTCCCGACGAGGAGTCGGGGTCGGTACCCGTCCTCAGTCGTCGCCCTCGGCCGCGTTCGCCTCGTCGGCGTCGTCCGCGGTGGCCGCCGCCGAGTCGTCGGTGTCCACGTCCCCGCTCGCGGACTCGTCGTCCGCGTCACTTTGGCTCTCGGCGGCGTCTTCCGCGTCGGTCTCCTCGACGGCGTCGGCCGCGTCGGTCGAGTCGGTCACGTCCCGCTGGTCCACGTCCCCGGTGTCCGTGTCGCGCTGGACCTCCGGAGCGGTGTCGGTCTCCTCGATGTCGGCGTCGGTAGTGTCCACGACCTCCTCGCCCGTGGCGTGGTCGGCGTCGCGTTCGCCCGGTTCGACGGCTTCGCCAACGTCAGGCGACGAGGAGGCGACCGCCGAGAGGTCGGACTCGCCGGGTCCGGTAGCCGTATCGGCTCCGCCGGACTCGTCGGTCCGGCGCTGTGCGAGTGCGACGCCGACCCAGAACAGGCCAGCGACCGCCTGCACGACGCCGCGCTTGCGCTCGCCATTCAGGAACGCCCGTCCGGCGGCGACCAGCGAGACGACGCCCGAAGCGGCCGCGAGGTTGCCCGACTCTGCCTGTCGGGCCAGCCTCGGTCCGGCCTCGTCGGCGAGCGACCCGAGGAGGCCTGCGAATCCGTTGCTACCCGCGTCTCTCGTCTCGGTGGTGGCGTCGGAAGAACTCACGTCCGAGTCGAAGGGAGCGACCCGGATAGGCGTGGTGGCGGGTCGTCGTAGAGATTATCGTAGAACTTCGGAGATTCATCGACCAGAATGAGGGTGCTGTCGCTCGGTTACGCTGGGATTCGTCACGAGAAACGATGACTTGCGACGACAATCCCTCTCAGTTTATCTTCTCCCCACAGCTCTTGCACTGGACCTGCTTCTTGCCGGTCGGCGAGCGCGACACCCGCAACGCTCCGCCGGTGTTGCACTCCGGGCAGACGCTGTTGCCCGTCTCGGCGGCCTGCTGGCGGGCCATCCACGCGACCGTGCGTTCGAGTTGCGCCACTCGGTCGGTCAGTGCCGCGACAGTGGCCCGTAGCTCCTCGACGGTGGCGTCGCTTCCGGCGGACTCCTCTGTCGGGGGTTCGTCGGTCGTGGACGGTTCGTCGGTCGAAGCGGCGTCGTCTGTCGTGTGGGAGTCTGAGTTCGTCATGGAAATCGTCGAGTTCCGGTATCGAGAGGCTTGTTAACACGAAACATTTTCCAACGATAAAAAAGGTCCGCCGACTTCGGTCGGTCACGGAGTTTCCCAACGCCAAGAATTAACTCGGGCGAATCCTTAGACAGGATGCTGCGGGGCCGCTGCTGTTCGGCCGGACTCTGCACAACACAGGAGACAGAATGGTCACCGACCGACAACTCCGACGAAGTAAGACGATTCAGCAGCGAACCGGCAGAACCTTCCACTTCGCGACGCGGCTACTACCGAAGCGAATTCGTCAGCCGACCTACGTCCTCTACGCGTTCTTCCGTGTGGCCGACGAGGTCGTGGACGGCGCGACGGACCTGCCCCCCGACGAACAACGCGAGCGACTCGAACGACTCCGGGCGGAGGCGCTGGGCCGGAAAGAGACCGACGACGACGTTCTCGCCGCCTTCCAAGAAGTCAGCGACGAGCGCGGGATTCCCGACGAGGAGATAGACATCTTCATCGACGCGATGCTCTCGGACATCGAGAAGCGTCGCTGGGAGTCCTACGACGAGCTGGAGGAGTACATGCGCGGGTCGGCCGCCGCGGTCGGTGTGATGATGAACGCCGTAATCGGCGTCGAGGAACCCGAACGAGCGAAACCGCACGCGGTCGCGCTCGGCGAGGCGTTCCAGTTGACGAACTTCCTGCGCGACGTGCGCGAGGACATCGAAGACCACGACCGCATCTACCTGCCCGGCGACACCCGCGAGCGACACGGCGTCACGGAGGCCGACGTTCGGCGTTGCAACCCGACCGACGGCTTCCGGGCCGCGATGGCCGACGAGTTGCGGCGCGCCGAGCGAAAGTACCGCGAGGGCGTCGCGGGCATCGAGTACTTGCCCGAGGACTGCCAGTTCGCGGTGCTGTACGCCGCGGTCCTCTACGCCGAGCATCACCGCCTCATCCGGGCGCTGGACTACGACGTGTTCTCGTCGCCGCCCGAGGTCGGGGCGTTCCGCGCGGCGTGGCTCTGGGCCAAGACGCGGTGGCACTGGCAGAAGTCCAAGGACCCGGTAACGGTGTTCCGGGCGGTCAGCGCCATCCCGGAGGCCGAGAGCGGCCACGCGAACCACCAACACGACTGGACACCGCAGGCCGACTGACTCGGC
Source organism: Halorussus salinus (assembly GCF_004765815.2). Lineage (NCBI taxonomy): Archaea > Methanobacteriati > Methanobacteriota > Halobacteria > Halobacteriales > Haladaptataceae > Halorussus > Halorussus salinus. The sequence goes on from NZ_ML974127.1 coordinate 793,086, forward strand.
CGAGGCGTCCCGTTTTCCGACAGAAAGAGACTGCGTAGCGCGCGCTCAGTCGTGCCGGAAACACCGTCAGAGGCAAGCTCTGAAGAGCCTCACCTCGCTTCGCTCGGTGAGACACCGGAAGACAAACCGCGTCTTCCGAACTGTAGACGACTCCTTCGCTTCGCTCAGTCGTGTCTAAAGCACCGTCAGAGGCAAGCTCTGACGAGCTTCAGACGACTCCTTCCCCGACGGTCAGTCGTGTCTGAAGCACCGCTGGCCGGTGAACACCATCGCCATGCCGTGTTCGTCGGCGGCCTCGATTACGTCGTCGTCGTTGACCGACCCGCCGGGCTGAATCACGGCCTCGATGCCCGCCTCGGCGGCCGCCTCGATGGCGTCCGGGAACGGGAAGAAGGCGTCGGAGGCCATCACGGCACCCTCGGCGGACTTGCCCTCGGCGTCCTTCTCGGCTTTCATCTTGGCTATCTCGACGGCGTCCACGCGCGAGACCTGCCCCGCGCCGACGCCGACCGTCTCGGTCCCGTCGGCGAACAGGATGGCGTTGGACTTGACGTGCTTGATGGTCTGCCACGCGAACAGCAGCGAGTCGAGTTGGTCGTCGGTCGGTTCGCGCTCGGTGACGACCTCCAACTCGTCGCGGGTCGGCGCTTGCAGGTCGCGCTCTTGGACGAGTCGGCCCCCGACCAAATCCTTCTCGGTGGTCGTCTCCGAGATGTCCGCGAAGTCCTCCTCGTCGCCGACATCGAGTACGCGTAGATTGTCCTTCTCGCGGAGGGTATCGAGGGCCGCGTCGGTGTAGCCCGGCGCGACGACGACCTCCTTGAACGAGTCGATTACCTGCTCGGCCGTGGCTTCGTCGCACTCGCGGTTCAGCGCGACGATGCCGCCGAACGCGCTCTTGGCGTCGGTCGAGAGGGCGTCGGCGTAGGCGTCCGCGAGCGTGTCGGCCGTGGCACAGCCCGCGGGGTTGGTGTGCTTGATGACCGCGGCGGCGGGCCGGTCGAACTCCTTGACCAGATTCAGCGCGGCGTCGGCGTCGTTGTAGTTGTTGTAGCCCATCCCCTTCGCGCCCTCGTTGCGTTGGGGCGCGTCCACGACGCTGGCCTCGTCGCAGGTCGCGTCGCCGTAGAGCGCGGCGTCCTGATGGGGGTTCTCGCCGTACCGGAGGTCGGCCGCGCGGTCGGCGGATTCGAGCTTCCGGGCCGGGAACTGGGCGTCTTCGTCGCCCTCGACGCGGACCTCGCCCTCCTCGGCGTCCACGTCGAGGAGACCCTCGGCGAACCACTTCACCGCTCGGGGGTAGGCCTTGAACTCGCCCTCGTAGAGGACGCGCTCTTTCAGGTCCTCCTCGTCGTCGCCCGCGTAGACCGGGACCGGCTCTTGGGTGACGATGGGTCCGGCGTCTACTTCGCTCTCCACGACCGCGCCCTCGTCGTCGGTGGCATCGGTGACGACGTGGACCGTGCAACCGGTGGCCTTCACGTTCGCGTCGAGGACCTGCCCGTGAGCGTCCATGCCGGGGAACGACGGGAGGAGCGAGGGGTGAACGTTCAGCGTCGTCGGCATCTCGTCCAAGAACGCGTCCGAGAGGATGCGCATGTAGCCGTCGAGGCACACGAGGTCGAAATCGTGGGGGTCGAGCGCGGCGACGACGCGCTCCTCGTGGTCGCGTCTGCTCTCGCCCTCCTCGCGGGCGACGACTTCGGTCGGAATCCCGCGCTCCTCGGCGTCGTCCAGCACGGGCGCGTCCGGGTCGTTGGTCAGGACGACGCCCAAGTCCGCGCCGCCGGGAGTACGGTCGGCGATGTGGAGCAGGTTTCGGCCGCGATTGCTGGCGAGTCCAGCGATTCGAGTCATGTTCGGACAACTACCTGCCTCGGCAAAAGGAGTTGCGGTCGAAGGCGGGGTAATAATGCACAGACATGGGTAGATATCTAGCATCTGCGCTTTATATCCGTGTATTCGACCACAAACTTGTATATTCTATGTCGTAGTACATCGGCTTCGGGGCCGTATCACTATTATTAGAAAAATTTAGAAAAATTAATCTGATTAGGGCAAGATTATTTCGCGGAGGTGAAACGCATGAGATTAATCAAGGCAGTCCCGTGTGCTGGCACTTGGGAGCCGCTGCTCTGCAGGCTGTAGAAACACAGCGACGCGGGTTCTCACGTCGGCGACCCACAACAGGATTGGGCGGACGAACGACTGGAAAATCGGTACACCGACATTCTTTTAGCGTTCGCTCGGCCACCTCTCGGCATGAACTCGCTCTACGCCGTATCGCCGCTGGACGGCCGGTACGCCGGTCGGACCGAGGCTTTGCGCGAGTACGCTAGCGAGGCCGCGCTGATGCGTGCCCGCGTGCAAGTCGAAGTCGAGTACCTCATCGCGCTGGCGGACCTCGACGCGACGCCGCTCGAAATCCGCGACGACCACCGCGAGTACCTCCGGGTCCTCTACGAGGAGTTCGACGAATCGGACGCCGAACTCGTCAAGCAGATAGAGACCGAGGGGTACGGCGACTACGCGGCGACCAACCACGACGTGAAGGCCGTCGAGTACTTCGTCCGCGAGCGCGTCGGCGACCCGGAGCTGTCCCACGTTATCCCGTGGATTCACTTCGCGCTGACCAGCGAGGACGTGAACAACCTCGCCCACCGACTGCTGGTGAAGGGCGCGGTCGAGAACGTCCTCCTGCCGAAACTCCAGTTGGTTCGGGGCCTCCTCGCGGACCTCGCCCGCGAACACCGGGACGTGCCGATGCTCGCGCGCACCCACGGCCAGCCCGCGACTCCGACCACCTTCGGCAAGGAGATGGCGGTCTTCGCCTCGCGGCTCGGCCGGGCCATCGGTCGCGTGAAGGACGCCCGCGACGGGCTACAGGGCAAACTGGCTGGCGCGTCGGGCACTTACGCGGCCCACGTCGCGGCCTACCCCGACGTGGACTGGCCCGCGTTCGCCCGCGAGTTCGTGGACGGATTGGGACTCGAACAGGCTCCGCTGACCACGCAGGTCAACCCCTGCGACGACCTCGCGGAACTGTTCGACGCCCTGCGAGGAGCGAACAACGTCCTGCTCGACCTCGACCGCGACGCGTGGCGCTACGTCAGCGACCGGTATCTCGGACAGGAGGCGACCGAGGGCGAGACCGGCTCCTCGACCATGCCCCACAAGGTCAACCCCATCGACTTCGAGAACAGCGAGGGCAACCTCTCGAAGGCCAACGCGGACCTCGTGTTTCTGGGCGACTACGTGACCTCCTCGCGGCTCCAGCGGGACCTCTCGGACTCCACCGTCAAGCGGAACATCGGCGCGGCGTTCGCCTACTGCCTGCTGGGCTACGTCAAGCTACAGGCCGGACTCCGCAAGGTCGTGCCCAACGAGGAGGTCATGCGCGACGACCTCGAAGCGACTCCCGAAATCATCGGCGAGGCGGTCCAGACTATCCTCCGGCGCGAGGGCCACTCCGACGCCTACGAGCGCGTCAAGGACCTCACCCGCGGCCGCCGGGTCACCTTGGAGGACTTCCACGACCTCTTCGAGGAGCTAGACGTGGACGAGGACACCCGCGAGGAGTTGCTGGGCCTGACGCCCGCGGGGTACACGGGCGTCGCCAGCGGGATGGTCGCGTCGCTGAACGACGAGTAACGGGCGCAAAACTAATTTATACGAGCCGACACATCGGCGGGGTATGAGCGATACCCTCCACTTCGGGCTGTTCTTCGCGGGCATCTTCCTGTTGACCGCCGCGATGGTCGTCGGCGTCGGCGCGTTCGAGTACGAGGTCGCGTCGCTCGGCACGACCGACGCGATCCCGGAGGACACCGAATCGCTGGTCGCCTACGACGACCTCTCGGTGCGCGACCAGCGGACCGTCGAGCGCGCCATCGCGGGCGAGCAAATCGTCGTCAGAGACCCGAACGAACTGCCGGGACCGCGCAAGACGAAGGGAAAGTTGGCGGTCGAGCGCGGCGGCGAGACGTACCTTCTTACCCGCCGCGTGTTCTTCAACTGGCGGACCGAGTTCGGCGCGAGCGCGGTGGCGATGGCGCTCGCGGGGCTGGCCGCCGTCAGCGAAGGGGTCCGGCGACACCACTTCCCTCACCGGACCGTCGCGTGGACGCGGCGGTGAGCGTGGCGACCGATGGTTGCGCCCCGTGAGGTCGCTCAGTAGTTGACCTTGACGTGGAAGGTGTGCTTGAGCGCGTGGGAGTCGGGAGTCCAGCCGCCCTCGTAGAAGGTACCCTTCGAGATGAGGTCCATCAACTGGTACTGGCCGCTTCCGGTGGCCTCTTGGTCTATCCAGCAGGAGCTACCGGGCTTCATGCCGTTGGTGTACTGGCGGGCGTCGCTGGTGTTGAACTCCTCGTTCCACGTCGCGTAGTTGCCGCTCGGACTCGACTCGTCCGTGGTCGTGACCGCGGGTTGGGTGTAGCTCCAGCCGAGGTTCACGCCGCTCGTACCGACCGAGACGTTGATGCTCTGGCTCCCGTCGTGGGTGCCGAGCGGGTCGTACTCGTTGAGGTCGGCGCTGCCCATGTCGTTTTTGCTCCAGTCGTGTTTCGGTTCGCCCACGTCGTTCTCCCAGCCCGACCCGTACTTCTGCGTGCCGGGTTCCATCACGAAGAAGTGCTTGACGGCGTAGGCGTCCTGCGTCGGGTCGCCGTCGCTGTCCAACTGCTTCAAATCGAGATTGTTCGTGACACAGCCGTAGGGGTCCGAGCAGAAGTCGGCCTCGTCGTGGAGGACGTTGCTCCACGACTTGCTCTGGGTCGTAGCTTCGTCGGTCGTCGCGGCCGACGTGCGGTCGAAGGCCGTCGCGCGCTCGGCGGCCTTCCCGTGGAGTCTCGCGGCCGAACCGGCGTCGCCCGCGATACCGGTGTACTGGCGGGGCACGCCGTTCGCGTCTATCTTGTACGAATACGCGACGATGGTTCCGTCTTCGGGGTCGGGGTCCGAGACCACGGGCGTCACGTCGAGGTCCCCGCCGCGGGCGTTGTACTCCGCGCGGGCCGACCGGCGAATCTCGGCGATGCGGTCGGCCGAGATGCCGTTCGAGAAGTCGGCCTCGGCGACGTGGGCGTCGCTCTCGGGCGGGCCGCGGGCGGCCGCGCCGCTCGCGGTGACTGCCGCGCCGCTCAGCGCGACGCCGGTCGCGCGTAGGAACGTTCGACGGTCGGTGCGGTTCGAGTGAGAGGAGTCGTCTGTCATGCGACGAAATAAATTCCACACCGACTAAACTTATAATTAACTACTAGCGTTGTTGTTAGATTAAGTCGCGCGACGAGCAGTCAGGGGAGGAGAAAACCCAACACGTCGAGGAGCGTCTGTCTCGCGCGTTCGCTCGACAACCGAACTGCGACCGCCGTGACGACGAACGTGACGAGACCGGACGCCAGCGACGACGCGACCCGCGAGGAGGTCGGTTCGGTCAGATACCACGTCGCCGCCGTCGCGGCGGCGAACCCCGTCAGAAACAGCCACTCTCGGCTCGTGTAGCCGACTATTTGGCTCTCGTTTGTCACGTTTCCCCGTCGCGCCCGACTGGGCGTAAACCTTCTCACGTCGTCGCTCGCCGCCCGTCGCTCTACCGACGGCTACGACAGGAGCGCCGCCAGCGTCTCCTCGATGGCCTCGCCCGCGCGCTCGACTTCGGCGACCCGGACGTACTCCCGAGGAGCGTGGGCGACCGCGCCCTCGTCGTCGGCGAGCGAACCCGGTCCAAACACGACCGTCGGCGCGAGGTCCGCGAAGTACGACGCTTCGGTCGCGGCACCGAACGGCCGGACCGTCCCGCCGCTGGCCTCCCGGAGCGTCCGCGCCACCTCGGCGTCGGCGGGCGTCTCGAACGCCGCCAGAAACGGCGTGTCGCGCTCGGCCAGCGCCACCTCGACGGACACCCCGTCCGGCGCCTGCGCCCGGAGGTGGGTTTCCAGCGCCGACCGGAACCCCTCGGCGGTCTCGGGCGGGATACTCCGGCGGTCCACGACGAACGAACACTCGGCGGGCACCTGATTCGTGGCGGTGCCGCCCTCGATTGTCGTCGGCGTCAGCGTCGAGTCGCCGAGCGCGTCGCTCGCGTCCGGGCGGTCCTCGCGGTCGTCGAAGGAGTCGAGCGCCGAGAGCAGATCGCCCGCGGCGCGGACCGCGTTGACGCCCGACTCGGGTTCCGCGGCGTGGGCGTTCGCGCCCCGGACCGTGACCGTCGCCTGAAATCGACCCTTGGCGGCGTTGCACACGTCCAGTTCCGTGGGTTCGCCGACGATGACGGCGTCGGGTTCCGGGTCGAAGTTCAGGGCGGCCGCGCCGGTCGAGGCGGTCTCCTCGTCGGGCGTGACCGCCAACGTCACCCGCCCGCGCTCGACCTCGACGCGCAAGAACGCCGCGACCATCGCCGCGAGCGGTCCCTTCGCGTCGCAGGACCCCCGCCCGCGAATCGTCTCGTCGTCTCGGGAGTACTCGATGTGAGGCGGTACGGTGTCGATGTGGGTGTTCAGGACGACGTGTGGTCCTTCTCGCCCCGAATCGCGGACTGCGAGCGTGTTCCCGGCGTCGTCCACCGAGACATCCACCTCGGGGTCGGTTTCGGAGTCCGGGTCAGCGTCGCCGTCGGAATCGGTATCGGGGTCGGGGTCGCTCCCCGCGGATTCGAGGGTCTCGACCAGTAGGTTTCGCATCTCGGCTACGTCCTCGTGTGAGGGTGTCTGTACTGCCGCTTCGAGGAAGTCGATTGGGTCGAATGTCATGAATCGGGTCGCGTGCTGTCAGGCGTCGGTGGCGCGCCACGGTTCGGGCGTCGAGGAGACCTCTCCCTCGAACTCCCGTTCGACCGGGCCGGTGAGACTGGCGCGCTCGCCGTGGAAGGTGACGCCGAGGCGACCGCCCGGCGGGAAGACCTCGACCGACTCCGCGTCGGCCGCGACGAGTCCGAGTCGTCGCGCGACCGTCGCGATTGCGACCGCGCCGGTGCCGCAGGCGCGGGTCTCGCCCTCGACGCCGCGCTCGTAGGTGCGCTGGTCGAACCCGCCGTCGTCTCGCGGGGACGCGATGTTGACGTTCGCGCCCTCGGGGAAGGCGTCGGCGTGGCGAATCGCCGGTGCGAGTTCGTCGAGGTCAACGTCGTCTACGTCCTCGACGAACGCGACGGCGTGGGGAACGCCGGTGTTCACCGCGGTCACCTCGACGCCTTCGACGGTCTCCTGTACGAGCGGTTCGTCGCGGTCGGCGTCGAGCGGCACCTCGTCGGGCGCGAACGACGGCTCGCCCATCTCGATAGTCACTTCGTCGTCCGAAATCTCGGCCCGGCGGGTCCCGGCCTGCGTGTCGAGCATCACGGTGTCGGCACCGGTCCGCTCGGCGGCCCACTTCGCGGCACAGCGCGCGCCGTTGCCGCACATCGCCGCGGTCGAACCGTCCGGTTGGACCAGCGTCATCACTGCTCGGGGCGGCGAGAATTTGGGTTCGAGCGCCAGAAACAGGGTTCCGTCGGCTCCGACGGCGGGGGCGTTTCCGGTCCGCTCGGCGGACGGACCGCCGTCGGCCCCCTCGCCCTGCTCGGCGGCCACGCCGCCGTCTGTGACGCACACGCCGTCGCGTCGGTCGCACACTTCGCGGGCGAACGCGCCCCGGTCTGGGACGTACTCGTCCGCGTCTACTACTACGAAATCGTTGCCGGTGCCGTGAAACTTCTCGAATTCGATGCTCATCTGTCTCCCTCGGGTTCGACCGCCGTCACGTCCGCAATCGTTTCGCGTCGCCGCGCCAGTCGGGCGTCGTCGCCGTCGAGGACGACCGACGCCGGGCGGGGACGGGAGTTGTACTGACTCGCCATCTCGTAGCCGTAGGCTCCAGCGTTGCCGACCGCCAGCAGGTCGCCGCGCTCGGGGTCCGGGAGCCAATGGTCGCCCAGCGAGTCGCCGCTCTCGCAGACCGGTCCGGCGACCGTCACCTCGCGCGCGGGACGCTCGCTCGCGTCGAGCGCGAGGTTCCGAATCTCGTGGTGGGCGTCGTATATCGCGGGGCGCGCGAGGGTCGTCATCCCCGCGCCGACCCCGACCACGACGCCCGACGGCGTCTCCTTGACCGTGTTGGTCGTGGTCAGCAGGACGCCCGCGTCCGCGACGAGATAGCGGCCGGGTTCGACCGCCAGCGTCGCCCCGGTCTCGCCGAGCGCCTCGCGGGTCGCTTCGGCGACCGCTCGCAGGTCGAGGGGGTCCTCGTCGGGCGAGTAGGGCACGCCGAAGCCACCGCCCACGTCCACGAAGTCGAGGTCGAGACCGCGCTCCTCGATGTCGCGGGCCAACTCGCCCATCCGACCCACGAGGTCCCGATGGGCCGAGAGGTCCTCGCCCGAGATGCCGCTTCCCGCGTGGGCGTGGATGCCGACGACATCGAACTCGGCGGCCGCCGATTCCGCGATATTCGCCGCGCGCTCGTATGGCACCCCGAACTTCGCGTCCCCGCCGGTCGTCACCTTCTCGTGGTGGCCCGCGCCGACGCCGGGATTGACTCGGAGGCAGACCCGGCCGTCGTACCCGCGGTCGGCGAGTCGGTGGAAAGTGTCCTCGGCCCCGACCGTAATCGTCACGCCGGGATGCTCCTCGGCGAGTCGGACCGCCACGTCGAGGTCCCTCGCGGGCGGGTTGACCGCGGTGTAGTGGACGCGCGACCCGTCTACTCCGGCGTCGAGCGCCCGCGCCAACTCGCCCGCCGAGGCGCACTCGATGCCAGCGCCCTCGTCGGCGAGGGCTTGCAGGACCGGCCGGGCGGTGTTGGCCTTCGCGGCGTAGTAGATATGGGCGTCGGGGAACTCCTCGGCCATCCGGCGGTAGTTCTCGCGGGCGCGGTCCACATCGAAGACGTAGAGGGGCGTCTCGTACTCGTCGGCCAGCGCCCGCAGGCGCTGGGCGGACCAGTCGGCGAGGCGTCGTACGGGCGGGTTTCCGGCGGTCGGCTCGCTCTCTCCGCTGGTCGGCCCGCTCTCTCCGCTCATTCTCGCAGTGCCTCCTCGCGCTCGACGGCCTCCATCGTGGTCTCTTCCACGTCCATCGCCACGACCGCGGGCTTGTAGGCCCCGCCGTCGAACAGGTCGTGGTCGCCGACCGACGACTCCACGAACCGAGTGAACGCTCTGCGCTCGGGCGGCAGGTGGCCGTAGACGACTTCCTCCTCGACCAAATCGTAGACCGGAATCCGAGGAGTGAGAAGTGTATTCTCCGCGACCACCGAGTTCTCGCCGACGACGAACCCCGACGTGACCCGACAGCCAGCGCCGAGCGACGCGCCGTCTTCGACCACGACCGGCGCGTCTTCGACCGGTTCCAACACGCCGCCGACGAGCGTGTTCGCGCCCAGCTTCACGTCCGCGCCGATTTGGGCACAGGACCCCACGGTGTCACACGAGTCCACCAAGGTCCCGTCGCCGACGTACGCGCCGATATTCACGAAACTCGGACTCATCAGGATGGCGTCGCTCCCGACGTAGGCCCCGCGCCGGAGGACGGTCCCGTCGGGCGTGTTTCGGGTTCCCCTCTCGGGCAGGTCGTCGGTCTCGCGCAGGGGCAACACGTCGTGGTAGGTCACGTCGCCGTACTCCCGTCCCGCAATCTCGCGCAGGCCGAAGTTGAGCAGGATGCCGCGCTTGACCCACTCGTTCGATTGCCAGTCGCCGTCGCCGTCGGGTTCGGCGGCCCGGACCTCGCCTGTTTCGAGCGCGGTCAGGAACGCGTCGAGGAGGTCCAACTCCTCGCGCCCCGCCGCGTCGGCGGTGAGGTCGCCCTCGTCGTAGCGATGCCACAGGTCGTCGATGTCGGATTCTACACTCATCGGTCGTCTCCTCGGTCGGTTGCTTCTCGGTCGGTCGCGCCGTCGTCCCCGCCCTCTACTACGTCCGCGAAGTCGTACCAGCCCGGTTCGCGGCCAGCCAGCCAGACCGCCGCGTCCAAGGCTCCTTCGGCGAAGACGCCGCGGTCCTCGGCGCGGTGGGTGAGTCGAAGCTCCTCGTGGTTGTTCGCCAGCAGGACCTCGTGTTCGCCCGTGATGGTCCCCGCACGGCGCGCGTGAACGCCGATTTCGCCCGCCTCGCGCGGGGCCTCGCCCTCGCGGCCGTGGACGCGCTCGCCCGACTCTCCGTCCGCCGGACCGCTTGCTTCCCGCGCGTCTTCGATGGTCTCCAGAATCGCGTTGGCGGTCCCGCTCGGGGCGTCGCGCTTCCGGTTGTGGTGGGTCTCGGTCACTTCCGCGTCGTAACCCGGCAGGTCGGCCACCGCCGACTCGACCGCCGAGAGGAGAGCGTGGACGCCTCGCCCGAAGTTCGCGGCCTTCAGGACGGGGGCGTACTCCGCGAGTTCGCGGAGGGCCTGCTCGCCGTCGTCGCCGAATCCGGTGGTGCCGACGACGCTGGCGACTCCCGCTTCCGTGGCGACCGCGACGTAGTTCTGACTGCTCGCCGGGCCGGTGAAGTCCACGAGAACGTCGGGGTCGCGGTCGGCCAGCAGGCGGTCGAACTCGCGGGCCGGTTCGACGGGGACGCCCTCGACCGACGCGTCTTCGTCGGGGTCGCGGTTGACCGCGAACGCGACCGACACCTCCTCGCGGTCCCCGGCCGCGTCGAGGACCGCCCGCCCCATCTCGCCGGTCGCGCCCGTGACTGCAACTGACACGCTCATTGGTGTACCTCAGTCGGTTCGCCCTCTAACTCTCCGAGGATACCCGCAAGTTCTGCGCGGTTCTGCTCGGAGAGCCGATTCAGCGGCGAGCGGAGCCGCGCCGGGCCGTAGTCCCGAATCGCCATCGCCTCCTTGACCGGAATCGGGTTCGTCTCCGAGAAGAGCGCGCGGACGAGCGGGGCCAACTCCTCGTGGACCTCGCGGGCCGCGGCGAACTCGTCCGAGCGCGCGGCCTCGACCAGTTCGACGGTGCGCTCCGGTTCGACGTTCGCCGCGACGCTGATGGTGCCGGTCGCGCCCAGCGAGAGCATCGGCAGGGTGAGGAAGTCGTCGCCCGAGAGGACGGCGAACTCCTCGTCGCGGGTCCGCTCGATTACCTCGCCGATTCGGTTCAGGTCGCCGCTGGCGGCCTTGTAGCCCACGACGTTCTCGTGTTCCGCGAGCGAGACCGCCGTCTCGACGGCGACGTTTCGCCCGGTGCGCGACGGGACGTTGTAGACGATTTGGGGTACGTCCACCTCGTCGGCGACGGTCCGGTAGTGGCGTTCCATCCCCTCGGGTTCGGGCTTGTTGTAGTACGGCGAGATGAGGAGCAAGGCGTCGGCCCCGGCGTCGGCCGAGCGCCGGGAGAGTTCGAGGGCCTCGTGCGTGGAGTTACTGCCCGAGCCTGCGATTACCGGCACGTCCACCGCGTCGGTCACGGCGTCCACGACCTCGACGTGTTCGTCGTGGGTCAGGGTCGCGCTCTCGCCGGTCGAACCGACCGCCAGCAGGCCCTCGACCCCCGCATCCGCGAGGCGTCGGGCGTCCGTTCGGAGCTGTTCGAAGTCGATACTGTCGTCGGAATCGAAGGGGGTCGTCATCGCCGGGTAGACCCCGCTGAGAGGTTCGTCGGTGCGTGTCATGTGGTTCGGGACTGATTGGTTCGCTGGTAACTGGTCGGTGGGTGATGCAGAACGAAGGTGGCCCGCGACGGGTCGCCACGCCGCCGAGGACCTAGCAATAACCGCGTTTTGTGCGTTTCAGCCCCGAAAAACCGACCGACCCACCGCTGGCCGAACGGCCGCGGGCGACAGCGGTGGCGTCGTGGTGCATGTGCGTGTCACTCATCCCCGGCGACTTAACTGTTGTGCCGAGCGCGATACCTGCCACTCATCAGCCAGCCGTTATTTACGCCGAGCGGTGATTTCTACCATGGCCGATTGGGAACTCGTCGCACGCTCCGGCGGCCGCTACTCCGTGGTCTACGGCGGCGGCACCGCCCTCCTCGTCGCGCTGACCGGACGGTCGATGCTCCAACTACTAGCGTTGGTGTCCGGTCTCCTGCTGTTGCTGTTCGTCGCGGGCGGCCTGCTGGTCTTCGACTTCGCCGCGATGGTCGTCGGGAGCATGGTCTGACTCGCTCCCGGAGTTGCCCGCAGCGACGACACGTCAACTCGAATCGGCGTCGTCGGCCACGGACGATTCGGCGAGCGCATCCCCCGCACGCAGGCGAGGGACTAAGCCCCGGTAGGAGGGACGCAAAAGACCCGCTATCGGAACGACGACTTCGTCCGTTATTCCCTCTTCGAGGTGCGAGCGAAAGTCCGCGGACACCGCGTCGTATCCGTCTCGTTTCCACTTGTCGAGAATCGACTCGAACTCCGACTCGTCGCCCTCCACGATTGCGAGGAACTGACACTCGATGGTTCCGGTCGGCTCGTCGGACTCCGCTATCTGGGCCTCGGGGACGTTGCTCTCGTACAGTCGCACTTCGAGTTCGAAGGGCGTCACGAACGCTCCGATTTCGGCTTCGTACCGCGGATTACTCCCGTGGGAGATGCCGAATTTCGTTCGTGCGGGCCGGGTCTGGCCCGGTGAGATTTCCGAGAGAAAGAGGTCCAAGTCCGTGATGTGGTACTCGGTCGGCCTCATCTATCCTCTGCTGTTCAGTCGGGTTCGGTTCTCCGCGACCGACTCGTCTCGCCGCCGCGTCAACACTCTGTCCGAAACCCAACTGGTTTCCGTTCGAGGAGTATCGGTGTCGAACTTCTTCGTATCGAGGACCGCCCGCTCTTTCTCCAACAGGAGGTCGGCCAAGCTTCGAATTTCGGCCTTCCCCACCGCCTCCTCGACGAGATGCGCCGCCGTCGCCTCCCGCGTTCGCTCGGGAAGGTCGAACGGCGACACGTCTTCGTCCGCCCGGAGTCGCTCTTGGACGCCTTCGCGAATCGCTTCGACGTTTCGCCCGCGTCGGACGACGAGGCCCGCTAACTCGTCCAACAACTGTTCGTCGTAGAGCGCGAATCGCTTGTCCACGTCGAGGATGTCGTTGTCGAGCGCTTCGAGATAGTCGTACACCGCTTGCCGGAGCTTCCGTCTCGTGTCGGCTTCGAGCGACTGGTCGTCGCTGTCGATTTCCGAGGAGGGCCGGTTTCGGTTCCGCGCGTACTGCACCCACTCTTCGTCCTCGTCGCTGAGGTCAACCCGAATAGAGAAATTCTTGTCGGACATGAGTGGGTCTCTTGTGGTTATATTCCTCTGCCACAGTCTTATAGGTTTTGTTCAAATCTTGTTCTCCCCGAACTTCGCCGCTACGCCGTCTCTCCAGTCGTTCGGGAGGTCGCTCGTTCGTCCGACGACGTAGTTCACGACCTCCTCGATTGCCTCCGCGAACTCGTACTCGTCCGCGACCAGCGTCCCGTACCAGTCCGCGATTCGGGAGTAGCCGGGGTCGTTCGTGATGCGCTCGCCGTCGGCCGCCAAGTGCCGTATCGCATCGACGTAACAGCGGTGTTCCGCTCTCGTGAACGACGCTTTGTGAGCGAAAAAATCGAACAGCGGCGTTCGGTTTCCGTCCGCGAGGACGTAGATATCGTCGTACGATGCGGACCCGATTTCGTCGCCGAAGACGCGATATTCGGCGTCGCGCTCCGTCGGATTCCCGCCTTCGCGGTACTTGGCGAGGTGGTCGGCGGCGACGGCGACGGCGGTACGCGAGAGGCGGACTCGAAACACGAGCGGACTGTAGTACGACGTGAACGCCTCGGAAGCCGTGAAGTTCTTCAGCACGCTCGCGGGTACCTCGTAGGTCGGTTTCGATTCGGCTCGGAGCGTTCGAGCGATCAGGTGTGGCGCGTGACGGGAGAGTCCGCGGTAGACGGTCACTTCCGGTCCCTCCGTCCGGTCGAGAAACGCCTGCGTGACACAGTAGAGGTCCCTGGCGACCGCTCGGTGGTCGGGGTCCGTTCGGTAGGTCGGTGGGTCCTCGCCCCGAACGTCGCACTCGACGCCGAACGTCTGCTTGAAGAGGAGTTCGTGGCGCTGTGGATACCCGTACTTCGGGTGCGACGAGACCTTCCACCGGTAGTGTGGGTCGAGGACCGCACAGACGTTCTCGGCCCCGTGAACGTCGCCGAGTGCGCCGAGGAGACGACACTCTTGGTCGAACGACAGCGCTCGGTACTCTACCCGTTCGCCGACCTCCGCACAGAATTCCGAACGGTACGACAGAGGCTCCAAGTCGGTGAAGTCGAGACCGTATTCGGCCTCGTAGTCCGTCCGACTCGGACAGTCGAAGCGGGAAGCGAGACCGTCACCGCCGGAGTCGTCTTCTGTGTCTGGCACGGTTCTCTGCGTTCGTCCGTGACTACCTACTCGGCCTATTTATATTACGGTGTCCGCCGGGTGACTTTAGACCGTCCCCGCCCTCGGTAAACGCGGTTTCGGCGGGGTCGTGTTCTCGACGGCGAGTCTCCGAGAGTGGGTTTTATCTTTCCGACGGCCGAAACGAGGATTAATGCTCGTTCTGGGAGACGCCCACGCCGACGACCCCGACAACCGGCGCGCGCTGTTCGCCGCGTATCGGGAGGCCGACGCCGACGTTGCGTTGCAGTTGGGCGACCTACTCTACTACGACCTGCCGATTCCGACCTACTTCATCGCCGGTAACAACGAAGACTTCGACGTTATCGACGCGCTCAGACACGGCCGCGTCGAGAGTTCCGACGTGACGAACGCCCGCCTGTTGGGCGACGAAGCCGTCGAAGTCGAGGGCCTGCGCGTGGCTGGCCTGTCGGGCAACTACGCGCCGACCCAGTACGAACGCCCCCGGCCGAACCTGCAAGGCGAGCGCAGGCGGCACTTCGTCCGCGGGGACGTGGAGACCGTCAAGCGAATCGAAGACGTGGACGTTCTCCTCACCCACGAAGCGCCCCACGGCCTGCCGGTCGCCGAGGAGTACGAGGTCGGCTGTCAGTACATCGACGAACTCCTCGAAGCGGTCCAACCGCGGCTCTGTCTGGTCGGCCACCACCACCAGCACGCCGAGACGACCTACGGCGACACCCGCGTCGTCAGCGTTGCGTCGGTAGACCAGCGGTACTACGAACTCGACCCCGAGACGTTGGAACTCACGTCGCATCCGACGCCGCCGTCCTGAGGCGGCGAAAGAGTCGGGCCCGGACGACCAGCCACAGCCCTTACCACCGCTCGCGTCGATACTCCGGGAATGCTCGTCCTCGGAGACGCCCACGCCGACGACCCCGACAACCGCCGCGCCCTGCTGGCGGCCTACGACGAGAGCGACGCCGCGGTCGCGCTCCAAACCGGCGACCTGCTCTACTATGACCTGCCCGTTCCGACCTACTTTATCGCTGGCAACAACGAGGAGTTCGACGTTATCGACGCGCTCCGTCGCGGCGAGACGGTCGCGGGGCCGACGGTCCGGAACGCGACGCTCCTCGCCAGTTCGGTCGCCGAGGTCGAGGGCCTGCGCGTGGCTGGCCTGTCGGGCAACTACGCGCCGACCAAGTACGACGAGCCCCGCGCGGACCTCTCGGGCGAGCGCCGCCGTCACTTCGTCCGCGAGGAGGTCGAGCGCCTGAAGCGGGTCGAGGACGTGGACGTGCTGGTCACTCACGAGGCTCCTCGCGGCCTGATTTACTACGGCTACGACGCCGGATGCGAGCGAATCGACGAACTGTTGGACGCGCTCGACCCCGACCTCTGTCTGGTCGGCCACCACGAGCGCCACGCCGAAGCGACCTACGACGAGACGCGGGTCGTGAGCCTCGCGCCCGCGTGGAAACGATACTACTACCTGAACCCCGAGACGCTGGAACTCTCGGACCGAGCGACCCCGGTCGAGTGAGCGATTCGGGGCGCACGCCACCGATTCGACCGCGAACGACCGCCCACCAGCCAACCACATTTATACCGTAGGGGGTACCAAACATGCGCTATGACGGAAATTCACCCGCACCAGCGGGTCGCCGTTCTCGCGGACGCTCAAAACCTCTATCATACTGCCCAGAGCGTCTACAGTCGGAACATCGACTACTCCGCGCTGTTAGAGAAGTCGGTGCAGGACCGCGAACTGACGCGGGCTATCGCCTACGTGATTCAGGCCGATAGCCCGGACGAGGAGCGATTCTTCGAGGCGCTGGGCGACATCGGCTTCGAGACGAAAATAAAGGAACTCAAGACGTTCGGCGACGGGTCGAAGAAGGCCGACTGGGACGTGGGAATGAGCTTAGACGCGGTGACGCTGGCCAACCACGTCGATACGGTCATCCTCTGTACCGGCGACGGCGACTTCTCGCGGCTCTGTTCGCACCTCCGCCACGAGGGCGTCCGGACCGAGGTCACGAGTTTCGCTGAGTCCACGTCCGAGGAGCTAACCGAGGCCGCGGACGCCTTTATCGACATGTCCGAGCGGCCAGACACCTTCCTGCTGTGAAATCGTCGTAGAAATCCTGCCGCGCCTCGGTCGAGTTTCGACTGCGCTCAGACCGGGCGACCGTCTTCGTCGGCGGTGCCGCTGAGGAGCGCCCCCGCCGCCATGACGAGGACCGCGACCGACGACAGGAGGTAGGTCGTGAACGTCTGGGTGGTCGCGATGGCGAAGACGAGCGCGCCAGCCACGACGACGAGTGCGAGACCGAGGTTTGCTTTCATGGTAATCGCCGCTAGACGCTCCAAGAATATAAATCAAACCGTAGCCGCCGATAATTAGGATAATAAATCGTTAAATTGACTCTCGGTATCGAGTCACACGGCACCGAGAGACGTGATTCCGTCGCCCCCGAGAACGAAGCCTTTTCGCCGCGGCACGCCAACTCGCGGCCGATGAGTACGACTCAGACCGACGACCTCTCGAAACTCCGGACGACCGCGGACTACCAGTTCGGGGCGGGCGTCGGCGCGGCGCTGTTCCCCGAGGACGAGGACCTCGAAGTCAAACGCTCGTCGTCGGGGCGGCCACAGCAGGTCGTCGCCGACTCGGGACGACTCGTGACCTACGGCACCGACGGCCGGTTCACCCTCGGACTGGAAGGCGGTCGCCGGGTCGCGGCCGCCCTCGACGCTCCGGCGGGCCGGGTCGTCGTCGGCGACGAGAGCGAACCGTTCGTCCGCGAGGGCAAGAACGTCTTCGCGAAGTTCGTCGCCGCGGTCGGTTCCGAGATTCGTCCCGGCGACGAGGTGGCAATCGTCCACGAGGACGGCCCGATTCTGGGAGTCGGTCGCGCCGAACTTTCCGCTGACGCGATGACCGACTTCGACACCGGGATGGCCGTGATGGTCCGCGAGGGCGCGGACGAGTAGCCGAGCGCGCTGGCGGTACTGCCGGTCTCCCCACTGCCCCTGCCATCGACCACGCTCGCGTCACTACCGACGCCACCGACCGCGCTCGCGTTACCGTCCCCGTCACCGACTCCAATTCCGGTCGCCAGCCACGCCTCCTCGTGGACGTTTCCGAGCGAGTCGCGGTAGGTCGCCGTCCCCGAGACGAGGTAGGTGCCGGGCGGGGTCGCGTCGTCGGCCCCCATCGGCACCGTGACCCTCTCGGTCTCGCCGGGTTCGAGCGCCGAGAAGTAGAATCCGACCCGCGCCCGGCGGTCGAGTCGCGTCCCGAGGTACACCGAGCCGTTGTCCGCCGAGAGCGTCAGGCCGACCTCGGTGGCGGTCTCGGTGCCCGCGTTCGTCACCGCGAACGCGACCTCCTCGCTCTCGCCCGGCGCGAGCGACTGGTCGCCGGGCGTCTCGATTCGGAGTCGGGGCGTGGGCCGGACGACCAGCGAGGCGTTCAGCACGTCGGTTCTGGTCCGGAGCGTCGCGGTCTGATTTCCCTCTGCGGTGGCGGCGTACGAGTACGTCACCTCGAAGGGAATCCGGTACGTACCGGGCGCGAGTTGCCCGACCGCGACCCGGAACTCGACGGGGTCCGAGACCCCCGACGGCACCGTCCCCACCGGAACCCGGCCGGTCCGGAAGGCGAGTTCGTCTGCGAGACGGTCGGGGAACCGCTCGGTTCGGGGTCGAACCGAGACGTTGTAGGCCGTCGTCACGCGGGCCTCCTCGCGAGGAGCGCCGCCGCGAACCACGCGGGCGTCGTTGACCAACACCGCCGAGAGCGTCGCCGTCTCGCCGGGCGAGACGCTGTCGTTCGGGACGACGAGGAGGAAGTTCGGCCGCCCGACGACCGTCCCCTCCTGCGCGGGCCGTCCGTCTCGCAGGCCCGCAGACGGGACCGTCGCGAGACCGGCGACGAGACAGACCGCGAGCGCGAGCGCGACCCAAACTCGGGACATACACCCCGTCTCGGCGTCTGCGACCAGAAAGCTGTCGGCGAGTCCTCCTCGGACCTCGATTCCGACTGGCCGACCCGACCGACCCGACCTGCGTCGGTGCCGGTCCGCCAACCTTATTTCTCCACGCTCCGACGAGTCGAGTATGTTTGGAGGAGGAGGCGGCGGCGGTGGACTCGACCCGCGCAAGATGCAACAGATGATGAAGCAGATGGGTATCGACGTGGACGAACTCGACGCCGAGGAGGTCGTCATCACGAAGAGCGACGGCGAACAACTCGTCTTCGACAACCCGGAGATTACCGTGATGGACGCCCGCGGTCAGGAGACCTATCAGGTCGTCGGCGAACCCGAGACCCGCGACGCGAGCAACGCGAGCGCGGTCGAGTCGGGCGACGCCGACGCGGGCGGCGACGCCGGGAGCGCGATTCCCGACGACGACATCGAAATCGTCGCCATGCGGACCGGCGCGAGCGAGGACGAGGCTCGTGAGGCCCTCGAAGCGACCGACGGCGACCTCGCGGCCGCAGTCGAGCGCCTAGAGTGACGGTCCTGCTGGTTCACGGCGACCGGGAGTACCTCCGGGAACCGGGCGAGGAGCTACAGACCGACCTCGGGGTCCTCGACGTACCCGACGACGTGGAACCCGGCCAGACGCTGGAGACCCACCTCGGCGAACCGTTCGAGGTCCGGCGGTTGCGCGGTCCCGATTTGTTCAACCACTTCGAGCGCACCGGCGCGCCGATGATGCCCCGCGACGTGGGACTCATCGTCGGTCACACCGGCGTCGCCGCGGGTGACCGCGTGCTGGACGCCGGGACCGGAACGGGCGTCCTCTCGGCGTACCTCGGCCGAATGGGTGCGGACGTGACCACCTACGAGCGCGACTCCGACTTCGCCGACGTGGCGCGCGAGAACATGAAACTGGCCGACGTGGCCGACTCCGTGGAGGTCCGTACCGGCGACCTGACCGCGGAGCTAGCTGGCACGGGCGACCAATCGACCGACGCGAGCGACGGGTCGGACTCTCCCGCGGCCGATTCGGACCTCGGCGAGTTCGACGTGCTGACCCTCGACACCGAGGACGCGCCCGAGGTCGTCGCTCGCGCGCCCGACCTGCTGGCCCGCGGGGGCTACGTCGCGGTCTACTCGCCGTTCGTGGAGGCGACCCGCGAGGTCGTGGAGGCGGCCCGCGAGGTCGGACTCGCCGACGTGGAGACGTTCGAGACCATCCAGCGCCGGATGGACTTCGACGACCGGGGGTCGCGGCCTTCCACCGCTGGCGTCGGGCACACGGGGTATCTGACCTTCGCGCGGCGGCCGTAACGGAATCGGAACCCGCCCGACGCCCCGTGTTCGGCCGGTTCACACACCACCTATTCTCTCGTAGGCCGGGCCTCGGTCCGCGAAGTCGGGCCATAACAAAGCCGACGGTCGCCCTCCTTGGAGACGACACTCCGCATGTCCGAGACACTATCAGCCGCGCTCCTCGTTCGCGGTCCAGACGTTCCCGCGTGGCAGGCCCGCGCCGTCGAGTCGATGCTCGCCCGGACCGACGCCGAGGTCTCGCTCGTCGTCCGGTGTACCGAAGCGACCGGCGGGAAGGCGGGCGGTCTGAGCCACTACCTCGACCGCTTCCGGGAGTACCCGCTCTGGACGCCGGTCGGCGCGGCGGTCCGACTCGGCGACCCGCCCGCCTACCAGCGACCGCGCGACGTGGCGGCTATCGAGGGACTCGGCGACCCGGAGACGCTGGCGGTCGAACCCCGACCGGCCCCGGACTTCGGCAACGTCCTGCCCGACCGCGCGGTCGAAGCGGTCGGCGAGACGGACGTGGCGATTCGCTTCGGATTCGGCATCCTGAAAGGCGACGTGCTGGACGCGCCCGAACACGGCGTCCTGAGCTTTCACCACGGCGACCTCCGGGAGTACCGCGGGATGCCCTGTGGCTTCTGGGAGTTTCTCCACGACGAGGAGACCGGCGGCGTGACGCTCCAACGACTCACCGAGACGTTGGACGGCGGGGAGGTCGTCGCCTACGAACCGGTGGACCTCGCCGACGCCCGAACGTGGTCGGCGGTCCGCGAGCGCCTGTTCGCGGTCTCCGACGACGTGCTGGTGGAGGGCGTCCGGAACGTCGCGTCGGGCGTCGAACCGGAGTCGCCCGATGAGTTGGGCGACCTCTACTCGCTTCCGGAGGGCGGCGACGTGCTGAAGTACGTCTTCAAGGAAGGGACGGGGCGAGTCCGGCGGGTCGTGGGGTAGTCTCCTCGAATCGCCGACGAACCGCGAGCCAGCGAGCCGGAGGCTCGCGCACCAGCTAATTCTCTCGTACCAGTAGTTCTACCGCGAGTGAGGGAGCGAAGCGACCGAGCGAGCGGCCCTTTTTTGATCCACATTTTTTCGAGGAGGGGTGCCCGCAGGACGCGACCACAGGTCGCGTCCGAGGACACCCGACGAAGAAAAAAGGTGGTCGTTAGTTGTCGTCTTCCCGCCACTTGTGTTCGCACTCGGTACAGATGAAGAAGCGCGTCTCGCTCTCGTCGGCCGCGCGAATCTGTTGCATGTACCAGCGCGCGCGGTCGTTGCCACACTCCGGGCAGTGGGCGTCCGTGGTCGGGAGCGCGCTCTCCTCGTCGCCCTTGCTGGTCTCGATGAGTTCGGTGGCCTCCTGATCTTCGGTCACGACGTAGTTGGCGTCGGGGTCTTTCGGCGTCTTGTTGCCACAGCTCCCACAGACCCACAGCTCGTCCTCTGCCTTCATCATCGAACCGCACTCGTCACAGAACTCCATTGTTGTCACGCCGTAGCCGACCCGGCAAGTTAAGCGACCGGTTTTGGCTTACCCCTCGCCCTCCGACTGGTACGGTTCGCCCACCGCCTCCCGCGGCAGGGCGTTGTTGATCTCCGACTGAAGCTCCTCGTTCGAGTCGAACTCGTTGGCCGGAACGTCGGCGATCAGTTCCCCCAAGTTACGCTCCCCGTCGGCGAGCAGCAGCGTCACGTCCTCGAACTCGCTGGCCGCGGTCTCCCGCGTAGCTGGATACGACAGTTCGCCGAGGACCGACTCGACGCGGCTGAGTTTGACCTCCCGTGCCATGGTCCGGGCTACGACGAGTCGGCCCTTAGGTGTTGTCGGCGATTTCCGTCGCCGCGGAGCAGAGAAAATTTGTTCCGTGCGCCCGAACTGCCCGGCATGACCGAAGTCGTCGTCGCTGGCGGAGGACTGGCCGGACTGGTCGCGGCGCGTCACTTGGCCGACGCGGGCGCGGACGTGCGACTCTACGAGCGCCACCGCGAGTTGGGCGGGCGGGTCCGGAGCCTGCGTCGCGACGGGTTCGTCTTCGACCGCGGGTTTCAGGTGCTGTTCACCGCCTACCCGGCGGTCCGCCGGGAGTTGGACCTCGATTCGCTCGACCTGCGCTACTTCAAGCCCGGTGCCGTAATCGCCCGGCCCGGCGAGCGCGCGACGCTCTCGGACCCCTTCCGGGACGTGGACGCCGCGCTGGAGTCGGCGCTCAACCGCGACGTGACGTGGCGAGACAAGCTGAAGGTCCTTGGACTCCGACGGGAACTCGCCGACAAGCCCGACCGCGAGATTTTCGACGGCCGCGACGCTTCGACCCGCGAGTACCTCCGCGAACGGGGCTTCTCCGAGCAATTCCTCGACAACTTCGCCGGGCCGTTCTACGGCGGCATCACGCTCGACCGGAGTCTGGAGACCTCGAAGAAGGTCTTCGAGTTCACGTTCAAGATGCTCACGGTCGGGCGCATCGCGGTCCCCGCCCGCGGGATGGCCGCGATAAGCGAGCGACTGGCCGAGGCCGCCCGCGAGGAGGGCGTCGAGGTCGTGACCGACGAGACCGTGACCGACCTCCGCGCGAACGGCCGCGACCCGCAACTCGAACTCGGCCGGGACTCGACCACCGCCGACGCCGTGGTGGTCGCCACCGACCCGAAGGAAGCCCGCGAGCTGACCGGCGTCGAGTCGATTCCGACCGACGCGAAGGGCTGTGTCACGCAGTACTACGCCTTCGACGGCCCGGAACTCGACGTGGGTAAGCGACTCCTGCTCAACGCCGAATCCAACGCGCCGAACCAAATCGCCCAACTCTCGTCGGTCGCCCCCGAGTACGCGCCGGACGACCGCAACCTCCTGAGCGCGACGTTCCTCGGCGTCCCCGACGACCCGGACGAGGAGCTAGCCGCCCAGACGGCCCGGACGCTCGACGCGTGGTACCCCGAGCGGCGCGTCGAGTTGGAACCCCTGCACACGAGTCGCGTGGAGTTCGCGCAGTTCGCCCAACCGCCGGGGGTCCACCGGCGTCTGCCCGACGTGGACGCGCCGGAGGGGCCGGTCTACCTCGCGGGCGAGTTCACCGAGGCGTCGTCGCTGAACGCCGCGATGATGAGCGGGCGGAAGGCCGCGAAGACGGTGGCGAGCGACTTCGATTTGGACTCGTGAAACCCGAAGCTACTCCCGGACTCTCGGAACTCGAATCGGACTCCTCCACCCCGGCGCGTGCGGCGCGGCGCTCTCGTGCGCCGCGCCCGTCCGCGCGAGGTCTGCACGAGCGGACGTGAGTGCAGGCTCGGGAGACGCGGTTTGTCTCCCGGTGGCCGAGGACCGCAACGCAGTGAGGACCGCAGGCGGTTGGGGAGGACGAGGAGCGGTGCCGTGCGGTTGCGGTAGACTCCTTGGCGTCGGTAATAGTTCGCTTCTCTCGACAGCGGTCGTCCGTCTCGCAAGTAGCGTCAATACCAACTCGCGTCTCCGTCGCATTCACTGTCTCGCAGACAGCGAAACCCACGGAAGTAACTACTTCACCGATTCAAAGCATCCGTCGAAACTCGCCTAGCGGCGGGAACGACAGCACTTCTTCGCCATCCGAATCCCACACGACCGGCCGAAACGCGTCCGCGTCCCGAACCAGTGGCGACTGGAAGTCCCGCGCCGACATCCCGTTGACCGCGACGCCGGGCGCGAGGCGGTTGAAGGCGGGCACCATCACCACGTCGCCGCCCCGGTAGGCCTCCGGCCCGTACAGCAGACAGGGGTGGCGCGTCCCCTCGATTTCGATGGCCGGGTGGTCGTGGCCGACGACGTACCGGTCGGCCCTCTCGTCGGGCGCGGCGTGGCCGTGGACGACGAGGGTGTCGCCGACGCGGTACTCCTCGGGTGTCGGCACGGACGCCCAGTCGCACGCCGCGCTCGCGGGCGACTCCTCGAGGAGACCGTCGAGCATCGAATCGTGGTTCCCGCGGACGACGACCAGCTCTGCGCCCGCGTCGGCGACGGTCCCGCCGAGCGCGGCCACCGTCTCGGCGACGCCCTCGGGAATCCGGTCGAAGGCGTGGAGGAGGTCGCCCGCGACCACGACCTCGGCGGGCGAGAAGTCGGTCAGCAGGGCGGCCAGCCGGTCGGTCAGGTCGGCGCGCTCGCCCAGCGGGAGTTCGACGGCCGAGGAGGCGTCCCGGCCGACGTGGAGGTCGGCGACCACGAGGGTCTCCTCGGCGGGGAGGTAGACCGCCCGGTCGCGGAACTGCGCGTCCATCGGCGCGGTGTAGGTGGCCGGGTGTCTTCGTGGTTGCGATTGCGACGCTTCGGTGTCGTATTTTCCCGGTCACTGAATCCGTCGAGACGGGCAGTCGGCTCCCGTCGAGGTCCCTATACCGTTCTTAGAGAACGAGAAAAATGTGCTATAAGATTATAGATACGGCTCGAAGGAGCCTAGAGGTGGCCCGCGTCACGGTCGAGGAACGCCTCTCGCGTGCGGACGGCAACGCCCGCGACGCCGTCGCAGTCCCGCAGGTGGTGGTCGTCCGAGACCACGCCGTCCGCGGCGGCCGCGACCGCGCATTCGAGGACGGCATCGTCGTCGGGGTCGGCCGCGGCGTCGATTTCGACCGCGGGTTCGACCACGTGGGCGAACGCGACGACTCGCTCGACCGTCTCGGCGCGCCGGTCGGCCGGGTGCGGCAGGCGGTCGTCGGCGAGGACCGCGGCGAACTCCCGGCAGAGTGACGGCGAGAGGGCGGCCTCCACCGCTCCGTCCTCGGCGAGCGCGACGCAATCGGGGGACTCCTCGGGGAAGGCGAGTTCCGCCACGAGGACGTTCGTGTCGAAGACGACGGTCGGCCGGTTCACGCCGAGGAGTCCGGCCCGACCGACGAAAAGCGTCCCGAACCGCGTTCGGTCCCCACCGAACCGGCCCCCATCACCGACCGCTCGAAACCGCCAACCGCCGGGGATTTATGTCCGTCGTCCCGAAATACGGCAGTATGGCCGACGTTTTGGAGAACAAACGCGCCGCGACGCGGTTTCGCATCCTCACCGAGATCGCCGAGCGCCAACCCGCGGTGAGTCAGGGCGAAATCGCGGACGCGGTCGGGGTGACGAGTCAGGCCGTCAGCGAGTACATCCGGGCGCTGGTCGAAGAGGAGTTAGTCGAGAAGGAGGGCCGGTCGCGCTACACCGTCACCAAGGAGGGCGTCGATTGGCTGTTGCAGGAGGCCGCCGACGTGCGCCGGTACGCCGACCACGTCACCGACGACGTGTTGGGGAGCGTCCAAGAGGAGGCCGCCATCGCCACCGACGACGTGACCGAGGGCGAACCCGTCACGCTCTCGCTCCGGGCGGGACTCCTCCACGCGACGCCCGGCGAGGAGGGACCGGCGACCGGCGTCGCCACCACCGACGCCGAGGCGGGCGCGGACGTGGGCGTCACCGGGTTCGAGGGCATCATCGACTTCGACCCCGGCACGGTGACGGTGTATCAGGTGCCGCCGGTCCGGTCGGGCGGCGCGTCGGCCACCGACACCCCAACGCTCGCCGACGCCTGCGAGGCGGCCGACCTCGTGGCCGCGACGGGCGTCGAGGCCGTGGTGGCGCTCCGGCGGGCCGACTGCGACCCCGCGACGACGTTCGCCGCGGGCGAGGTCGCCGCCGAGGCCGCGGGTCGGGGTCTCGACGTGGTGGTCGTCGCCACCGCCGACATCGTGGGCCGAGTCACCGACGCGCTCCGCGACGGCAACGTCACCTACGAGGTCTCGGAACTCGGCTAATTACGGAGTCGAAAAAGTACGGTTCTCCTCGTCGCTCGATTTCAGTCCTCGTTTTCGTCTTCGTTCTCGTTGAAGTCTCCCTTGAAGACCGTCTGTCCTTCGAAGCTAGGTTTCTCTTCGTCTTCGGTGTGGTCGGTCATAGCGTCTAGCAATATCTTCGGCGTCATATAAATTCGGTTCACGCACCTTGCTCGTCGTCGGGATTCTCGTTCTCGCACTCGGTCTGATTTTTTGCGTCGTCTCGATTCGTCGCTTCGTTCTTCTCGGGTTCTTCACTATCAGTCCCGAACCGTGCCGTCCAATCCCTGAGCCAGCCGAAAAATCGGTCCTGTGGGCTCGTTTCGCAGTACCATCGCTTCGACTGTCCCGGCAGTCCGCTAATCCTTGCAACGACTAAGAACAGCCCGAATACTCCGAGATTCGTATACCATGGCAGTGATGCACGATAGATTTCGACCGCACCGACGAAGAAGTAACAAATTGCCATCACCGTCGTAAGAAGCGTCGTCGTAAACAGGAGCGCATTCTGGACGTTTGACCGGTAGTTAGCTGCAATCCACCTGCTGTACTCTTCGGCCAACCCTTCTTCGACAAGATGGTACTCGTACCGTTCGTTCAAGATACTCTCCGTAACATCGTCCGCATTTACGCCGATTTCTTCACTGGTAGACGTGTACGTGACGGCAGATAGAACCGTCCCAGTGAACAAAAGGACTACTCCGAACTTCGTAAACGGGTTGAGAATGGCCGTGGTAGGAGTTTCGTTCGCTTGCACCGCGATAGAGATACCACTCACGGTAATTCCGGCGAGGACCACGTTCGCCCGGAATATCTGCATCGCTTTCTCGTCAATGTCCGAGAGCGTCGCCGATTGTTTGTCTATCGTCTCTCTTGCCTCTTCGCGAGCCAATTTCGCCCTCCGTATCCGGTCCTCATCGGGCATACGCCGTTGTTCCCATACACGACTTAATAGTCATTCGATACTAATATAGACTATTCAGGTGATTGATACAGTAGACGTATCTCGCTTTACGTCTGCTACTACAGAAAACTCCGATTGTAAGTCACCTGCCTAACTCACGCGATTCTTCGCCGCGGTGTACGCCTCCCGGACCTGCTGGAACTCCTCGCGGTCGCCGCCGTGGTCGGGGTGGACCTCCTTAACTTTCCGCCGGTAGGCGCGCTTGACCTCCGACAGCGACGCGCCGTGGGGCACGCCCAAGATGGCGAACGCGGCCTCGGTGGGGTCCACGCGCTCCTCGTCGTCGTCGTCGGAGATGTCCGGCGTCTCGAACGGCAGGCGGTCGCCCAGATGCATGCCGGGCATCTCGTGTTCCACGAGGACGGCGTAGGTCGGCGACCGCTCGATGCGGAAGTACGCCCGCGCGTCGAAGGTGATGGCCACGTCGCGTTTCGGCAGGTAGAACGCGACGTGCTGGCCCTCCACGAAGTGGTCCTCGGCGAACTCCTCGCCGATGGCCGAGAGGTACTGGCGGATTTCGACGCGGCGGCGACCTTCGCCCGCGGTGTAGGTCGCGTTCGAGGGCTGGTGCGGGTAGAGGCGCGACCCCGCGACGAAGATGACGCCGATGAGGACGCCGACCCCGACCGACAGCCAGAGACCGACGACCAGCCATTCGGGCAACACGCGAGGGCGTACGGGCCGTATCGTAAAGAATCTCTCGCAACCCCCTCTCGCGTATTTCGCTTCGAAATGATGCCAACATTAATGTCCGTCCACTTAGATTGACCGAACGGTATGTCAGGTCGGTGCCGATATTCGAACAAATGACAGTACAGGACCAGACTCCCGACCGCGAGGACGAACTCGACCCCGGCGAGATTCACAACGTCCTCCGGAACGACCGACGCCGACGCGCCCTACAGCGATTGCGAGAGTCCGATGGGCCGATTTCGGTGGACGAACTCGCCGAACACATCGCCTCCGCCGAGACCGGCGAGTCGCCGCCGCCCCGCGATGTCCGAAAGAGCGTCTACGTCTCGCTCCACCAGACCCACCTGCCGAAACTCGACGACCTCGACATCATCGACTACGACCAGCGCGACCAGCAACTCGAACTCCGCGACCGGGCCGAGGAGGTCGAAGTGTACATGGAGGTCGTCTCCGAGGACGACATCTCGTGGTCCACGTACTATCTCGGCGTGAGTTTGCTGGGTCTCCTCACGCTCGTCGCGGTCCGGTTCGACCTGCTTTTCGTCTCGTCGTTCGGCGTCGGGTTCTGGGCGTGGTACTTCCTCGCCCTGTTCGCGGTCTCGGCGGCGTATCACGCCTACTCCGAGCGAAACCGACAGCTGTTCGGGTCCTGAAAACTGTCTCGCGGCGAGGAGTAGCGCCGTTCAGCCGATGTACCGCAGGTTCTCGTCGGTCGGCATGTTCGACTGCTGGTTTTCCATCTCTTGGATCTTGTTGGCCACGTCCTCCATGTCGTCGGCGCGCTCCTCCAGCGAGTCGAAGTCGACCTCGAAGTCGAGGAGTTCTTCCAGCACTTCGAGGACCGCGCGTGCGCTCTTGGGGTCCACGAGGTAGCCGCTGGTCTCGCCCATCAGGCAGGTCGCCCGGAAGCCCCGGCGCTCGCCCAGTCCCAGTAGCAGTCCGCTCGTGCCGACGATGCCGCCCGCGGGTTCGTCCTCGCGGAACTCGACATCGACCGCTTCGAGTTCTTCGACGAACTCCTCGTCGGTGGCCGCGCCCAACACGTCGTACTCGTCCATGAGTTCGCCCGTGGGGACGCCGCCGAGCGCGTAGACCGTCTCGACGCCGAACTCCTCGGCTACGTCCAGAAAGGCGTCGGTCAGTCGGTAGTGGCCGGTGTTGTCGCTGGCTTGGTGCTTGCCGGTCAACACCAGCAGGTCCCGGTCGTCGAGTTCGACCGCGTGAATCTTCGCGCAGGCCAGACCGGTCGTCCCGTCGTCTTCGACGCTGACCTGCGGCGGGAAGTGTTCCGAGTAGACCCGTCGCACCAACTCGCTTTCTTTCTCCTCGAGGAGGTGTTCGGCCGCCAGCTTTCCGACGTGGCCGACGCCCGGCAGGCCCTCGACCAGCACCGGGTCCTGTAGGTCGGGGTCGGCGACTACCTCGATGTCGAGTTCGTCCATGTGGTGTTACTCGCGGGCGCGCCGCTTAAGTGCCCGTCGGTACTCTCCGTGCGGGTCCTCGGGGTTGAACGGCGCGGGCGCGCTGTTGACGGCCTCGGCTCCGCACTCGGGACACGTCGCAGAAAGGGAGTACACCGGCCGCGAGTGTTCGTCGCGCCACGCCGAGCAGACGAGGATGTCGGATTTCATCCGGCTACTGCTCTTCTTCGGTCTGGCGCTCGCGGTGGAACGACCCGGTGCCGCCGACCGACTCGATGGCCTTCTCCGCGCGGGCCGCGCTTTCCTTGAGTTGGTCTTCGGCGGTCTTGTAGTTGGGCGCTTTCACTCGGATGCGGTACTCGGGCGCACCGACGTAGGTCACTTCGAGGTCGATCTCGTCGGGGATGTCGCCGTTCCCCTCGGCGGCCTGAAGCGCCTCCTTGATGTCGTCCACGCCGCCGCTCGACGCGCTTTCGAGGTCCACGTACCCCGTGACCGTGACGTAGGGCACCGAGACGTTCTCGCGGGCGGTGTCCACGATTTGGGTGACCTCGTCGTCGGTGAGGTCGGTGTCGGTGAGCGCCTCGGGACCGTGAATCGCGGCCTGCTCGAAGCCGCCGTAGAGGCCGCCGAACTCCGCGAGGAGTTCGTTGGCGACGTGCGAGTACTTCTCGTCGCCCATATCTTCGCCGAAGGCCAGTTCCATCCAGTTGCCAGCCTTCTGCTCGTTTTTCCACTCCTGAATCTTCTCGGACCGTTGGTGGTCGTTAACGTCTTTGAGCGAGAGGTCGATCTGCTGTGCGCCCGTGTCCACGTCCAGCACCTTGCAGACGACCGTCTGGCCCTCGTTGACGTGGTCGCGGATGTTCTTTATCCATCCGCTCGCGACTTCGCTGACGTGGATGAGACCGCGCTTGTCCTCGTACTCCGAGAGGTCTACGAAGACGCCGAAGTCCTCTATCTCGTCTATCTTGCCGACGACGAGTTCGCCGGTGTCGGGCCAGCCGCTGTATTTCATTGAGCTTCCACTGTCTCGTCGGAGTCGGTCCGACTACTCGCGGAGCGACGCTCCACGGTCTCGATTACTTCGCCTTCGAACTCGGCGTCGCCGCCGGTCGGCCGGGCGAGGGTCGCGCCGCAGACGGCGCAGGCGGCCTCGGTCGCGGCCTTGCCGAAGACGACCTGTTCGTTGTCGCAGTCGGGACACTGAACCTTGTAGAAGTTTCCTGCCATGATTTACTCCTGGAACTCCAGTCGTCCGGCGCGCCATCCCTCGCGGAGGTGGGCCTTGCCACACTCGCTGCAGCGGTACTTGAGGTCGGTCTTCTTGGTCGGCTTGTCGCCACCGGGGACCTTCGAGAAGCGACCGCGGTTCCCGATACCTTTCGAACCCTCGCGCTGCTTGCGCTGGTCCCACTTCATGCCGGTCGAGCGACCGGTTCGTACCTTTTCGACTTCGTGTTCTTCGTGTGCCTTACAGTGCGGGCAGTACGTATTGAACCGTCGTGGCATCTGCATAGATATCTACCTTGCCGTCCAGTAGGGCCACGGGGCTTAAAACCCGTTTGGTTCACGACCGACCCCGAGAGGGCGCGACTCCGAGGAGGCCCGTTCCGCGACGGTCCCTCCTCGACCGGTGCCGGGTCGGTCTCGTCGCCGACTTTTACTTTCGCCCCGCGTGGCACGATTTTAAGTTCGTTCCGTGTGAACTGTTGTGTAACGACCGTCGCAAGGCGGGTGCGTAGTGGTGTGACGACGCCCTCGACGGTCGCCGGAGGATACGATGTTAGGCGCTCACTCGAATCGGTTCGACCGATACGGAATGGACGGGCAGGGGGACGCGACGAGAGCGACGGTGCCGACGGGAACCACGGTACCGACGCGGGCACCGACGGCACCGGCGAGAACGCTGGCACCGCCGCAAACGACATCACGCGTCCGAGGAGGTCTCCGATGACCGACATCGCGCGACTGCTGGCGTCGGTCCCGGCGAGCGCGCCGGTCCAGCGCGTCCGCGACTACCACCTCACCGACCGGGCCGCGAGTCCCCGGCCGCGGGACTTCCTGACCGCGGTCAGGCGGACCGACGGCGAGGTCTGTCTCCGCTGGACCGACGCCGCCGGAGAGCGGTTCGTTCGGTGGGTCGGTCCCGACTGGGAGTGTGCCACGTTCGACCGTCACCGCGGTCGAAAGCGAGTCGAGACCTGCGAGGAGGGCCGCGTGGTGGCCCTCCTCGGCGAGACGCGCCCGGAACTCGTGGCGGCCGACGAGGTTCCCGGCGCGTTCGCGGCGTCGGCGGGGACGGACGCCCCGCCCGAAACGACCGGTGTCGGCGACACGACTCCCGATGTCGGCGAAACCGTCTTCGGCGTCGGTGGCTCCCCGTCGTCGCCGAGCGCCGTCGCCACCGACGGCGGGTCGGAACCGAGCGACGACGGGCGAACCGTCACCGCCGAGCGCGTGCGCGTCGAGCGGCGGACCGACCTGTCGGCCGACCCGGACGTGAACCGACGCGAGGCGGACGCGCTCGCGGCCGCGCTTCCGGCCGGGCCGCGCGAGGTCGTCTTCCGACTCCCGCCGGTGCTGGCCGAGGAGACCGTCCTCGAACCGGTCGCCGGGAGCGACCGGGTGTTCGTCGCCGAACTCGTGGCCGAGCGCGAGACCGACCGGGCCTACTACGTCCGGCAGGAGCGCCGGGCGTGCCGCGTCTCGAAGGCCGCGACGACGATTTACGAACTCGCCGACGGGGCCGTATCGGACCCAGACCGACCGGAGGCGGTCGAGTCCGCATAATGGTCCAGCATCGCTTCGAGTGCGTCCACTGCGGGCATCGGGTCCGCGGGACCGGCGAGGACTGCGAGGCCGCACGGCAGGACGCCCGCGAACGGGGTGCGGTTCACGTCAGCGAGGCCCACGCCGACCGACTCGCTCGGGACCCCGACTGGCCAGACGACCTCTCGCCAGACGACCTGTTGACCGGCGAAGCGGCCTACGGGTCGCTCCGGGGCTTCCTCGGTCCGGCCGACGACCTCCTCGTCTGCGACGACTGTGGCTACTACTTCGGCCACGAGTCCGCCGACGAGGACCGCTCGCCGGTCGGACGGAAGGGACTGGTCTGTAAGACTTGCTACGAGCGTCGCGTCCGCAATCACGACGACTCGGTGTCCGAAGCAATCGACGACTTCTTCCGGTGAATCTCTCTCACCGACATTTCCACCCTCTCGATTTCATTTATAAATTTATTACTATAAAAGTAATAATTAAGTAAACTCGGTTCGAGGATTGATTCGATGACGGTGAATCGACGCACCTTCCTCAAGCGTAGCGCCGTAGCAACGACCGGGGCCGCCGCCCTCGTCGGCTCCTCGGGTTCCGCCGCGGCCTACGACGTGCCGCTCGTCTCGACGCGCGACCACTACAGCGGCACGTCGCTGGTCTCTGGCGAAACCCAGTACAGCTACGACACCAACGGTCTCGTCCCCGGCGTGGACACCGGTTGTGTCGGCGACCTGACCGTGTTCATCCACGGGTGGGACAAGAAGAGTAGCGAGTCCGACGCCGAACAAGCGGCCCGCGACAAAATCCAGCTCGCTCGTGACGAACTCACCGCGGCCGGATACGGCGGCCAAGTCGTCGGCTACACGTGGGACAACGACGTTGGCGGCGGCGTGGACTTCGGCTGGGGCGAGGCCCAGACCGTCGCCCAGAAGAACGGCGTCAAACTCGCGCAGTTCCTCGTGGACTACAAGTACCAGTGTCCGAACTCGACAGTCCGACTCGTCAGTCACTCGCTCGGTGCCCAAGTCCTACTGAGTTCGCTCCGGTCGCTGAACGGTTCGTGGTTCACGGACAACGGCTACGAAGTGTACTCGACGCATCTGCTCGGCGCGGCGCAGGACAACGAAGCGCCGACGCAGGAGTCCATCGACACCTACAACGCCATCCGCGACGTGGTCACTGGCGCGTTCAACTACCACAGCCACGAGGACGACGTTCTCCAGTGGGTCTACAACACCATCGAGTTCGACCAAGCCCTCGGCGAAACGGGCTACGAGGAGGGCAACACGCCCGCGCCGAACTACACCGAGTTCGACGGCACCTCGCAGGTCGGCGACGACCACTCGGGCTACCTGACGAACCTCTCGGATGAGGTCGTCTACCACATGGAGAACGTCAGTTCGTACGTCTGAGTCGGTCTCGCGGCTCCCGCTTTTTTGCAATCGCGCGACGAGGAGACTCCCGAACTCGCCGCCGAGGCCGTCCCGAAGCGCTTAAACGCGCTCCTTCCGAATCGCCGAGCATGAAGCGACTCATCATCCACGGGAACCCCGGCATCCGGAAGAACGCCATCATCGACTACGATGGCGAGGAGGTCGTCTGCTTTTCGGTCAGTCGGCAGGGCGACTGGCACGGCCCGGACGAACCCCAACTGTGGTGCGTCATCGGCACCGAAGACGAACGGGAGGACTTCGCGAAGCGCAACTACGTGCCCCACTGGCTCGACACCGAGTCCGTGGACGCCGACGCCATCGACATCGTCAAGCGCGCCGACGAACTCGCCGTGTCGTAATCCTTCGGTTCGGAGTTCGCGTTTTCAGCCTTCTATGATTTCCGCGGAATCGTCTCGCGGTCGGTAGTCCAGTTTTCGCATCGTCTCGGTCAGCGAGAGGTAGCGGTCGTCGTTCCACGAGATAGCGTGGGCGACGACGGGTGACTCCGGCAGGTCGGCGTCTACCGCGCGCTGGATGACCTCCCGGCAGTCGCCGGGACTCAGCCACATTGCGCGAGCGAACCGCCGGGCCGCGTCGCTCTCGTCGGCCGTCTGTGTCTCGCGCAGTTCCTCCTCGTCCATCAGCCAGCCGATTCGCAGGTTCACGACCTCGATACCGTGACGGTCGGCGTAGAAATCCCCGAGGGCTTCGGCCGCGACCTTGCTGACGCCGTAGTAGGAGTCGGGTCGAGTCGGGTCGTCGGGGCGGACGGCACGGGCCTCCTCGCGCATCGACTCCGGTTCGGCCGGGTCGGCGACGTTGTGCATCTGGACCGCGTGGTTCGAGGAGGCGAAGACCACTCGGTCGAGGTCGTTCCGGCGGGCGGCCTCGTAGGCGTTGTGCGTCCCGCCGATGTTGGATTCGAAGACACCGTCCCAGTCGGCGTCGGGCGAGGCGTTGCCCGCGAGGTGGACCAGCGCGTCCTGTCCGTCGAGCGCGTCGGCGAACGCCTCGCGGTCGGTCACGTCGAGGGTCGGTCCCTCCAACTCGTCGTGGTCGCGGTGGGTGATGGGCGTCACCTCGTGGCCACAGAGCGCCAGCAACGCCTCGCGGCCGACGGTACCGGCGGCTCCCGTGATGGCGACGTTCATGTCGGGGGTACCACGGGCGACCGGAAATAGGTACTTGCACCGGTCGCCCGCGTCGGTCGTCTGCGGGCGCGACGGTCGGCCGTTGACGGGCGGGGCGGTCAGTCGTCGGCGGGCGTAGCGACGTGTTCGGGCGCGGGTTCCATCGTGAACATCGCGGCGAACACGACCGCGGAGACGACGATGAACGCCGCGGCGGTCCAGAACGCGACGAGGACCGAGGTCGCGTCCCAGATAGCTCCGACCATCACCGGGCCGCCGACCTGTCCGACCTTCCACGCGATGGAGCGCAACGAGAGGCTCGACCCCACCGCGTCGAAGTGTTCGCCCTCCTCGACGAACAGCGCCATGCTGGCGGGAAGCCGGAGGCTGTCCGCGATACCGAGAATCGCGTACGCCGCGAACAGGACGAAAAAGGCCCCCGGCAGGGCGAGCGACCCCCCGAACGCCGAGAGCGTCAT
Source organism: Halorussus salinus (assembly GCF_004765815.2). Lineage (NCBI taxonomy): Archaea > Methanobacteriati > Methanobacteriota > Halobacteria > Halobacteriales > Haladaptataceae > Halorussus > Halorussus salinus. The sequence continues at coordinate 827,305 of NZ_ML974127.1, forward strand.
CGACGGGACGTAGCCCTCGGCGTACTTCGCCAGCGGGATGAGCGCGGTGCCGACCGCGTAGGTCAGCGCGCCCACGAGGATGAACCGATACTTCTCGCCGACACGGTCGGTCAGGTCGCCGACCTTCCCCTGCGTGAGCGACTTGGTGAGCTTGCCGCCCGCCATGATGCCCCCGATGACGAAGGCGTTGATGCCGAACTCGGTCCGCGCGAAGATGGGTAGGAAGATGATGACCGCCATCTTCCCGACGCTGAACGCGCCCCGGAAGAACACGAGCGCCTTGATGGCCCGGCGCTCCATCAGGTCCCGGATGGTCTCGTAGCCGCTGGCCTCCTCGGGGTCGGCCCGGCCGCCGGGGTTGTCCCGGAGGAACGCGAAGACGGCGAAGAACGCGCCGATGGTGATGACCGACAGAATCGCGTAGGTGACTTTGAAGTCGTAGAGAAACAGGAGGAGTCCCCCGAACACGTCGCCGAGCAGACTGGAGAACGCGCCGACTTGATTGTACGTGCCTATCCACAATCCGCGCGACTCGTCGGGGCTGATTTCGCCGACGACGGTGGTCCCGGTCAGCCAGAGGATGCTCGCGGAAAAGCCCTGCACGATTCGCAGGAGGATGACGTGTTCGACGTTGGCGACGAACGCGAACCCGACGAACACGACGACGTTGAGCGCCAAGCCCGCCAAGAGGAACTTTTTGGAGTCGCGCAGGTCCACGTAGCGACCGAGCGGCAGGACGATGAGCAGTTGGACCGCGGCGAACGCCGTACCGAACAGTCCCTCGACGCTGGCGGAGGTCCCGAACATGTCGGCGTACAGCGCCAGCGCGATGAGAATCGTGGAGTAGGCCTGACTTCGGGCGAACGCGGTGCTGGCGAGCGCCACGAACTCGCGGTTCCCGAAGAGGCGGAGCGACCCGCCGCTCGACTCGGACACTGTTACGATTCGAAATAGCTGGACCCGCCGTAATAAGTTCACGGCTCCCGGAAAGACACGAGGGTTCGAGGCGCTCGCTACTCGTTCAAATCGCCCGACAGCGCGATGTTCGACTGCGCTCGGTGAACGTTTGCCTTTCCCCGTCGCTATTCGTCCGTAACGTCACAAAAAACAAAACGCGATTCCCGAAACCGGAGTCCTCAGTCGTCGAGGTCTTCGACCGCGTCGGCGATGCGCTGGAGCTGTCGGGTCGCGTCCCGAACCTCGTCGCGGAGCTGTCGGACCTCGCGGACGAGTTCCTCGTTGCCGCCCGATTCGCTCTCGCCGGGTCGGCCGCCGGGGCCAGCGCCGCCCGGTCCGGCACCGCCGCCGGGGCCGCCGCCCATCATGCCGCTCATCATCTGCGCGAACGGGTTGCCGCCGCCGCCGGGACCGCCGCCCATGCCGCCGGGGCCGCCGCCCATCATCTCTTCCATCTTCTCGCGTCGCTCGTCGTCGCCTTCGCCCTCGCCCTCCTCGGCGCGCTTCTCTCGAATCTCCTCGACGCGCTCGCGGAAGGACTTCTCCTCTCCGTCCTCGCCCTCGGATTCGGTTTCGTCAGGTGCGTTCTCGTTGGATTCGTCGTCTGCCATGACTCGGGATTCGGGGTGGAAGTGGAAAAACGTGGTGTCTCGGGAAGGCGATGACTTCCGGTCGCCGCACCCGACTTCGGAGAGCGACCGACGAGCGTCTGACGCAACGTTTACTTGTTCGCGTGCGATGACCCGTCCATGACAAGCCTCGCGGAGGCCTACGAGGAGAACGTCGGCGAGGTCGGGAACGTCCGACTCCTCTACCTCGGGGTGGGGCTGTTCGCCGCCGGGGCCTTGCTCGTCGTTCTCGGCATCCTCCTCGCCACGACGAGTCTCCACACGGCCCTCGGTCTCGACACGTTCGGTGCCCGAGAAGTCGCGGGCGTCCTCGCGGGACTCGGCGTCCCGGCGGTGTTCGTCGGTATCTTCAGCGTCCTACCCGCAAGCCAGCGCGTCCGAGCGGCGGCCGCAATCGGCGCGGGCGTCTCGATGCTGGGCGTCGCGCTGTTCACCTACGCCTACCCGAGACACTGGGCGGGCTACAACCGACAGTTGACGCTCCCGGTCGTCGCCGTCTACTTCTTCGGCGTGCTGGTCACGTTCGGCTGTCTGTTCGTCGCCGTGGTCAACTTCAAGACGCGCAACGACCCCGGCGGCACCGTCACGCTCGAAGTCGCCCACGAGGGCGAGGTCCGGACCGTCGAGGTCCAGAAGGGCGAACTCGACGAGTTCGAGGACATCGAGAACCTGAACGCGTTCCAGACGGAACTGGCCTCATCGGCCGCTGGCGACCCGGAGAACGACCCCGACCCCGTCTCCGCCGACCCGAGCGAGACGGGACTGGGCGGCGTCGCGTTCATGGGCGACACGCCCGACGGCGAGACCCCGACCCAGACCAACCAGCCGAGCGGTCGGTCGGCCAGCGGGCAATCTACGAGCGGCGGGTCGGTGGGCGGCGGACCGGGTCGCGGCGCGCGCCCGACCAGCGACGGCGGCACCGCCGCGAACGACATCCGGTCGCCGCTGGACGACGCCGACGCGCCGAGTCGGTCGCAGGGCACCACCGACGCCTACTGCGGCAACTGCCAGTACTTCCAGTACGTCCGGACTAACGAGGGGATGAAACCTCACTGCGGCTTCTACGGCCGCGAGATGGACGACATGGACGCCTGCGACGAGTGGCGACCCAACAGCAATTAGAGTTCTCGAAGTGTCTCCTCGACGGACTCCCAGTGGCTCCCCTTCCAGAAGTGTTTTCCGCAGTTCGGACACCGCCAGACATCGACTTCTGACGCGCCCGGCGCGTACTCAGGCGTCGATTCCGCCTCGCCTACGGCGACTAACTCCCCGTTGCACTCCGCACAGCGCGACGGTTCCGTGAGGTCGAGCGCGAACCCGGCCGCGGCTAGTTCCCGCAACTGGTCGGCCACCGGCTTCGCGGTGAGCAGGAGTCCGTCGCTCCGGTCGGCCAGTTGGGCGTCGCGGGTCACGAGCAGGCGGGCCTCCTCGCGGGCCAGTTCGGCCAACTCGTCGTCGGCCTCGATGCCGCGGTCCAGCGCGTAGGCCGCGTCGTAGCCGCACATCCGGAGGTAGGTCGCCAGTTTGCCGAGCATCACGTCGAGGAGAAGAGGCGCGTCGGCGGGACTGCGCTTCGGCGTGGCGTCGTCGGCCATCGGGTCAGTGCAGGAACTCGCGCACGCCCTCGGCGTTGCGCGCGTTCAGCACGTCGTCGGTCTCGGTCCACCCGCGTCGAGCGGTGTGGACGCCGTACCGGACGTTCGCGTACTCGGGCGGGGAGTGAGCGTCGGTGTCGATGGCGATAGTCGCGCCCTCCTCGACGGCCTGCTTGACCGCGCTCCCCCACAAATCGAGGCGGTGTGGGTTGCTGTTGATTTCGAGCGCGGTGTCGTTCTCGGCGGCGACGCGGGCCACTGTGTCCACGTCTAGTTCGAGACCGGGGCGTTGGTGTATCATCCGGCCGCTCGGATGGCCGATGATATCGACGCTCGGGTGTTCGGCGGCCGCGACGAGGCGGTCGGTCCCGTCGCCCTCCAGTTTGCTGTGGGGGGAGGCGACCACGCAGTCGAGGTCCGCCAGCAGGTCGTCGGCGACGCTGATTTCGCCGTCGGCGGCGATGTTGGCCTCGACGCCCGCGAAGACGGTCACGGGGAGGTCCTCGGCGATGGCTCGAATCTCGGCCAGTTGCTCGCGCAACTCCTCGTCGTCCAGTCCGACGCCGCCGACCATCCCCGGTCCGGTCGCGTGGTCCGAGACGCAGATGTAGTCGTGACCGAACTCGGCGGCGGCCTCGGCCATCTCCGCAATCGTGAACCCGCCGTCGGACCAGTGGGTGTGGAGGTGGAGGTCGCCACGAATCTCGCCGTCTTCCACGAGGTCCGGCAGGGCGTCGGCGGCCGCGGCGTCGATTTCGCCTCGGTCCTCGCGCATCTCCGGTTCGACGTAGGGCAGGCCGAGCGCGTCGTACATGCCCTCCTCGGTCTCGCCCGCGACGCGCTCGCCGACGCGCTGGCCCGCGTCCGGGTCGTCTACCCCGCTCACGTCGAAGACGCCGTACTCGTTGACCTTGAACTCGCGCTCGATGGCGTAGTTGCGCAGGCGGATGTTGTGTTCCTTGCTCCCGGTGAAGTACTGGAGCGCGCTCCCGAACTCGTCGGGGACGACGACGCGCAAATCGACGCGCTGGCCGTCCGAGCGTACGCTGGCCTTGTCGGTCCCGGCCTCGATTACCTCGTCGGCGTTCTCCCAGTCGGTGAACGCGTCGATGACAGCCTCCCGGTCGTCGCTTCCGACCAGCACGTCGATGTCGCCGATGGTCGGCTTCCAGCGTCGTAGCGACCCGGCGAGTTCGCACCGGCCCGCCTCCGGAATCGCCTCGAAGAAGTCGAGGGCGGCCTCGCCGACCGGTCGGGCGTCGCCCAGCAGTTCCCGGCCTTGAGACTGGCGGGCGAACTCGATGCCCTCCAAGATGTTCTGCTCGGTCTTCTCGCCGAACCCCGACACGTCTCGAATCTCCTCCTCGCGGGCGGCGCGTTCGAGGTCGTCCAAGTCCCGCACGTCGAGCGCCCGGTAGAGGTCCCCGACCGTCTTCGGGCCGACGCCCTCGACGCTGGTGAGTTCGGCCATCTCGACGGGCATCTCGGCGCGCTTCTCCTCCAGTTGCTCGAAGGTGCCGGTCTCGACGGCCTCCACGACCTTCTCGGAGATGGACTCGCCCACGTCCTGAATCCGCTGGACCGCCTCGGGTCCCTCGGCGGCCAATTCTTCGATATCCTCCGGGGAGTCGCGGATGCTCTCGGCAGCCCGCTCGTACACCTTCGGCTTGTAATCGACGCCTTGGGCGGCCAGCAGGTCGGCGTACGCTTCGAGTAAGTCGGCGATTTCGGCGTTTCGTGACATAGCTCTATAATCGTCCGCGACTGCTGGCGTCTTCCCGGCCGAGCGCCTGCTTGAGGAACGACACCCACCGCTTCTGGTCGGCGGCCTCTTGGGCCTCGCTCTCGCGTTCGAGGTCGGTCGGCCCGAGGCTTTCGAGGGCGTTGAGCGCCCGGTCGATGCCGACGACGGCGGCCACGAGGTCCTCGCCTTCGTCGTAGGTGATGTCGCCCTCCTCCAGTCGCTGCCTGCGCTGGAGGCGTTCCCGGCGGAGGTTCTTCTTGGCCTCGTCAACCCGGTCGCGCTCGCCCGCGGGAATCGTGTCGCGGCGCTTTATCTCGAAGACGAACTCCCGGAGATTTAGCTCCTCGCCCTGCACGTCGATGGTCTCGGGAATCGTCGCGCCGACCGTCGCGCCCTCGCGCTCGACGCGCTCCAGCAGTTGCTTGCGCTCGTACTCCTTCACGGCTACTCCTCGGGTCGCCACCGACAAAAATTCGCCGGGAATCGCGGGTCGAACGTCCCGCGACGCGCCGGACCGGCCGACGCGGGTCGCCTCGAACGCCACTCGATGACGCGCCGTCACAGATACGGGCGACGACTGCCGGGGGATGCACTCGGGAAATAATCGCGGGGTGGCGCTATGATTCGATTCAAAGCATAGGTAGGTGCAGTGTTTACGGGGGTGCATGAAGAAGCCCGGAGAGGTGTTCGCGGACGCGAGCGTCTACGACCCCGGTATCGAGGCCATCGTCCCGCGATACGACGAACTCCACGACACCATCCTCAACGCACCGCCACACGACCGCGACGAACCCGTCAGCGTCCTCGAACTCGGCGCTGGGACCGGCGAACTCACGAGTAAACTCCTCACGCGGTTCCCCGAGAGCGAGGTGCTGGTCGTGGACCACAGCGACCAGATGCTCGCGCAGGCCGAGCGCAAACTGGAGACGTTCGGCGACCGGGTGGCTCTCGAATCGGGAGCCTTCCCCGACGACTACCCGCAGGCCGAGGAGCGATACGATCTCGTGGTCTCCTCGCTCGCGGTCCACCACTTGGACGAGGAGGGCAAACGCGACCTCTTCGACGCCATCTACGACTCGCTCGCGCCCGGCGGGTGGTTCGTCAACGGCGACGTGGTGCGGTTCGACGCGCCCCACCTCGAAACCCTCTCGGAGGAGATGATACAGAACTGGGTCCGCTCGAAAGGCTGGGAGGAGTCCGAGTTCATGGACGAGTGGGAGGCCAGCGACGACTACGACGACCCCTCGACGCTGACCGACCAGTTGGTCTGGCTCCGCGAATCCGGTTTCGAGTCGGTCACGTCAATCTGGCAGTACTACAACTTCGCGGTGTACGGCGGCGGAAAACCTTCTTAATCACTAAATTATTATAAAATAATATATTTGTATAAGGGATTAAGAAAAATACATATTTAACGAGGTTGTCTAACCAAATATGAGGAGAAGACAAATCCTCAAGAAAAGTGGTGTCGGAATTGCAACTGCTATTGTGGGTTCGTCCACTGTGTCAGCAAGAGATGAATCCCCACCCGGAATGGAAGAAACCGGAATAAAGAAGCCCGTAAAAAACTCTTACACAAAGGGAAAATCGAACAAGCACACAACCTCTTGGAGAAACACAACGTCCCGAACTCACGAAAAAAGACGGTCTCATTTCACGCACAGAAGAAAAACGAGTCCTCTGGGGATGTGTCCACAGAAAAGATCTACCTTGACCCGGATGAAAGTTCCTCCGAGATGAGCCAAACTATCTCGAAGGTCAATGATACGGACGATTACTACTCGTTCCTCTATCTGAATTTGGACGTCGCGGGTAATGCAAATCTTGATGGACCCGGTCCCGACGATGGCCTTTCAATCTCGTATAGTGACGTCGCATATCGAACTCTTCCTGATACAGTTGGTTCCTCTCAATACGTCACTACTGGGGACTCCGACACCAACCAGTACGGAGCAAAAGGTCGGTTCAATGATGATACGTTGGGAAGCCGCAACGAGGCGTGGCTTGAGCTTGAGATGGATACTCGGAGTGGTTACAGCGGTGAGACTACCGTGTACGGCGATTACATCCACAATTGGAATCCGGGCGACATCCCTCAGAACCTTGGAGCAACCTACACTCTTAAAGGAGCGGGAACACTCGCAATCTCTGTTACAGGAACGGTCAATAAGTATCGTGCTGAGAGTTATGTATACCAAACTGTGTAATTCGGTCTACTGAGTATTCCTTTTTTAGATTTTGTACTCCACGCTAGATTGCACCGCTGAAGACCCAAATCCCTTTCAGGTCCCGCCCCAAAGACTCCCCCAATGGCGCAGTGCGACGAGTGTGGCGAACACGAGAACATGCCGTACAAGTGCCGACGCTGTGGCGGCACCTACTGTTCGTCCCATCGACTGCCGGAGAGTCACGACTGTCCGGGGCTGAACCAGTGGGACGACCCGGAGGGCGTGTTCGACAGCGGGTTCGACGACAGCGTGAACGACCGCGGTGGGTCCGGAAGCATCTCCGACCGCATCGGCGTGAACACGGGACCGGGCGGCCCGCTGGGCTACTTCCGGAACAACATGACGTTCGTGTTCCTCGGACTGATGTGGGTCACATTCGCTTTACAGTGGCTCGTCTTGCTCACCGCTCCGGGTCTTCACGACACGTTGTTCGTCCTTCAGTCTAATCACATTCCACGAGTCTGGACGTGGCTAACTTCCGTGTTCAGCCATAGTCCAGTCAACTTCTTCCACATTGCCTTCAACTCCATCGTGCTGTACTTCTTCGGCCCGGTGGTCGAGCGCCGCATCGGGACCAAGAAGTTCGTCGCGCTGTTCCTCGTCGCCGGGATGGCGGCGGGACTCGCGCAGGTCGGCGTCTCGGCCATCATGTCGCCGGGCGTCGTGAGCGGCGTGGTCGGCGCGAGCGGTGCCATCGCCGCAATCTTGGGCGTGCTGACCGTCCTGAACCCGAACCTGACCATCTACCTCTACTTCATCCTCCCGATGCCGCTGTGGCTGGCGACGATGCTGTTCGTCGGCTACTCGGTGTTCGTCTCCGCGACCGGCGGCATCGGCGCTGGCGGCGTCGCCCAACTGGCCCACCTCGCGGGCGTCGGCATCGGACTGGCCTACGGCGCGAAACTCAAACGCGAGGGCGAGCGCGCCCCGCAGGAACTCCAACTCGGCGGTGGCGGCGGACCGGGCGGTCCCGGCAGGGGGCCGGGCGGTCCGGGCGGACGATTCTAAACCCTCGCGCTCCTCTCTTCTCTCATGACGCCAGTTCGTCCCGAGTTCACGCCGGACTCCTCGCTCTCGCGCGCCGAGATGGAACAGCTTCAGCGCGACCTCGCCGCGGAGGCCGTCTTCGAAGACGACCTCGGCTTCGACCCGATCGCGATTTCCGCGACCGCGAGCGATTCGACCCAGACGACCCTCGGCGGCTCGGTATCTGAAAACGAGAGCGCCGCGCCCGTCGTCGCGGGCGTGGACCAAGCGTTCGCCGCCGACGGCCAGCAAGCCGTCAGCGCCATCGTCGTCTCGCGGGGCGGCGAGGTTATCGAGCGCGTCCACGCGGTCGAACCGACCGAGATACCCTACATCCCCGGCCTGCTCTCGTTCCGCGAGGGCGGAGCCATCCTCTCGGCGTTCGAGGAGCTAACCGCCGACCCGGACCTCGCGGTCGTGGACGGGAGCGGGCGCATCCACTTCCGGCAGGCCGGAATCGCCACCCACATCGGGGTCATGCTCGATTTGCCCGCAATCGGGGTCGCCAAGAACCTCCTGTGCGGGACTCCTCGGGAATCGCTGGACGGCTACCTGCGGGAAGGCGAGCGCGTCGCCATCGAGGCCGACGACGGCGTGACCGCGCCCGCGGGGACCGTCATCGGCCACGCCTACCAGTCCCGCCAGTACGACACCCCCGAGAAGCGCCACGTCAACCCCCTCTACGTGAGTCCGGGCCACCGCGTGAGCGCCGCCACCGCGACCGACATCGTGGGTCTCCTCTGTGCGGGCTACAAACTCCCGGAGCCGACCCGCCTCGCCGACCAGTTCGCCGACGAGGTGAAGGCGGAGGTCAGCGATTGAGGCCGCGACGCTCGACTCGCTGTCCCGGTCGTGGTAAAACGTAACACTCTCGAAGCCGTCACGACGCCGCGAAGCGGCGAAATTTAACTGTTTGCGCCGCGACAGTGGAAGCGTGACCGAAACCGTTCTCATCACTGGTTGCTCGTCGGGTATCGGGCGCGAGACGGCCCACGCCTTCCTCGAAGACGGGTGGGAAGTGTACGCGACCGCCCGGAACCCCGCCGACGTGGAGGCGCTCGGCGAGGCCGGGGCCAACATCGCCTCGCTCGACGTGACCGACGAAGACGACGTGGAGCGCGTGGTCGAGCGCATGATAGACGAGGAGGGCCGCGTGGACTGCCTCGTGAACAACGCGGGGTACGCCCAACTCGGCCCGGTCGAAGACGTGCCCGTCGAGAGCGTCGAAGACCAGTTCGAAGTGAACGTCTACGGCCCGCACCGACTCGCCCGCGAGGTCCTGCCCCACATGCGCGAGCGACAGACCGGCACCATCGTCAACGTCTCCAGCGTCGCGGGGCGACTCGCCACGCCCGGCATGGGCATCTACAACGGCTCGAAGTTCGCCGTCGAGGGTATCAGCGACGCGCTCCGGCCCGAGGTCTCCGAGTACGGCATCGACGTGGTGCTGGTCGAACCCGGCCCAGTTGACACCGCGTTCGTGGAGCGCGCGAGCGACGAGATAGACGGACTGGAGCGGTCGGGCGCTTACGAGACGCTCTACTCGATTCTGGACGACACCGAAGCCATCGGCGGCGGCGGTCCCGGCGCAGTCGCGCCCCGCGAGGTCGCCGAGACAATTCTCGACGCCGCGAACCTGACCGACCCCGCCGACCGCTACCCCGTCGGCCAAGTGGCGAAGATAGCGATGCTCGGACGGTTCGTGCCCGCGAAGTTGCGCGACAAGTTCTACCGACTCGCGTTCTCGCTGGTGTCGAAAGTGAACTGAGGCGACCGACGACGCGGCTCTACTCGGAACTACTCCGAAAACAGTTCTTTCGCCTGCCGGTAGATGGGCGACCCGAGCCAATCCCTATCGGTAGCGATTTGCTCCAGTTTCCGAGTGGCCTCCTCCCGAGTGTAGACCTCTCGCTTGACGAGTGCTTTTAGCACGAGAGGCGAAATAGCGACGGTTCCGGGAACGAGCGGCTTCAGTTCGGGCAACGCTCGAAAGTCGTCGGTGACGAGAAAGTCCGCGTCTTCCTTCCGAGCGAGCGTGACGCAGGTCCCTTCACCGGCGTCGATTCGGGAGGTCTCGAACTCCGGACTCGAAACCGTACGCACCGTCAACGCTTCTCGCCGAGCGAGTACGGTTTCGGCGGCCTCGCCGGACGGGTCGTCGTAGTCGGCCGTCTCTTTCAGTTCCTCCACGACGACTTCGGTGGTGAATACGTCGAACTCGCCGAGAACGACAGCGAGCGCGTCCGCCGTGGCGAGCGAAACCAACGCGCTCGTATCTGCGACGATCATCTACAGGTCGGCGAGTTCGTCGGCGAGTTCGTCACCGCGGTCGAGGAGGTCCTTGGACGCGCTGACGGCTTCGGCGTCCTGACGCCCGACGAACTCGACTAACGTGTCGAAGCTAATCTGGTCGTCGAGGTAGAGGTTGACGACGGCTTCCTTGAACTTCTCGTCGTCTTCGACCTCTCGAAGGTACTCTCCGAGCGCCTCTTTGACGATCTCGGTCCGGTTCTTGTGGGTGATTTCGGCGGCCACGTCCGCCTTTTCGAGCAAGTCGTCGGGAAGTCGGAAGTTGACGCGAGTCGTCCCCATCGGTCGATTCCTCTGTGTACACGTCGTGTGTACAGAGAGTTAAACTTTTTCAGCGCCCCGCTACTCCAGACAGTTCGCCACGAGCGCCAGCATGCGCTCGCCGCGTACCTCGTCGGCCAGCAGAGGCACGCGCTTCACGTCGTGACCGCGGAAGACCTCCTGTGCTTCCGCCAATGCACCCTGTTGTACGTCCCACCGCCGCTGGCAGAACTCGCAGGTGTCGAGGTTCGGCGAGACGAAGGCGTCGGTGTCGGTGCCTCCACCGCCCGCCACGTCGGTCAGGTCCTCCATCACCTTGTTGACGACGACGGTCCCGACCGGGACGCCGAACTCCGAGAGCTGACCGAGGAGCCGTTTGGACTCGAAGACACTCATCTCCTCGGGGACCATCACGACTCGGAAGTCGGTCTGGCTCGGGTCGCGCAGGGTCGCGCGCAGTCGCTCGATGCGCTCGCTCAGTTCTTCGAGGTCGTCGAGTCCCTGCTCGGGGTCGGCCTCCTCGCCGCCGAACATCCCCTTCATCCCCTCCATCATGCCCTCGAACTTCTGTTTGAGTTGCATGATGCGCCCGACCACCGTGTCCATCAGTTCGGGCAGTTCGAGGAGCCGAAGGGTGTGGCCGGTCGGCGCGGTGTCCACGACCACGCGGTCGAACCGCGGGTCGTCCATGAACTCCAAGAGCTTCTGCATCGCGGCGGTCTCGTCCGCGCCGGGCATCGGCCCGCCGAGCATCGCGTCCATCGGGTTGTCGCCGCCGAGGAGGTCGCCGAGACCGCCCATCGGCCCGGACTGGTCGCCGCTCGTCGGTCCGGACTGGCCGTTCGTCGGTCCCGCGTTCGGCCCGCCGACGCCCGCGTCGGCCTCCTCGCCACCCGCTCCGCCCGCAGCCCCGCCGAGCATCGTCTCGCCCGCCTCCATCGCGGCCTCGGGGTCTATCTCCGCGGCGTAGAGGGGCACGTCCTCCCGGATGCGCTCTGGGTCGGCCGGAATCTCGGTCTCGAAGGTGTCCGACAGCGAGTGGGCGGGGTCGGTCGAGACCACCAGCGTCGCGGTGCCGTCGCGGGCGCTCGCCAGCCCCGTCGCGGCCGCCATCGTGGTCTTACCGACGCCGCCTTTCCCCCCGTAGAGGACGTACTCGGGCGCGTCCACGCCCTCCGGCAGGTCGGCCTCGTCGATGCGTTCGACCGGCTCCACGTCGAGTTCGCTCATTGCCGAGGGGTAGTCAGTCGGGACTTGTGTACTCGTCGGTCCCGAGCGTCGTGAGAATTGAACTGTGGCGACTCCTTGTCGAGGAGCAACGGCGAAGTCGAACGAAAGGGAGCGACTACCGACAGCACGGCAAGCGCCGACAGCACGACGAACAGCACTATCGCCGATGCCTATCAGACCGCCACTGCATAGCACCGTCCCGCACAGCCCTGTCCCGCACCGTCCCGCACAGCCCTGTCCCGCACCGTCCCGCACAGCCCTGTCCCGCACCGTCCCGCACAGCCCTGTCCCGCACCGTCCCGCACAGCCCTGTCCCGCACCGTCCCGCACAGCCCTGTCCCGCACCGTCCCGCACAGCCCTGTCCCGCACCGTCCCGCACAGCCCTGTCCCGCACCGTCCCGCACAGCCCTGTCCCGCACCGTCCCGCACAGCCCTGTCCCGCACCGTCCCGCACAGCCCTGTCCCGCACCGCCCCGCACCGCAGACCGCGCCCCGTGCCTCCCCGCTTCCGCACTCGGCCGCGCAGAACCGCGAGCGCGGCCGAGCGCGCGGCGCATCCCGTGGTCCGTGAAGATTCGCTCGCTCCGTGGTCCGTGAAGACTACTCGCCCCGGAGGTCGGCCACGTCGCGCCGGGAGGCCGCCAGCACCTCGTCGGGAGCCAGTTCCACCTCGCGCCACGCCGGGAGTCGTCGGTCGTCGCCCGGCGGCGCGACCGCCTCGGCGTAGCGGTCCACCTGCTCGCGCTCCTCGGCCCGGTCGTAGTCGAGGCCGTTGAACCCCGCGTCGGCGGCGTACTGGTCGAGGAACTCCTCGGCGGTCTCCCGGTAACGTTCCGGTAGCGTGTCGTAGTCGGGCGCGACGCCGTGGGACTCGACCGCCCGGAGGAGCGCGGTCCCGACGTGGCGGCTCATGTCCGAGAGTCCGGTCGGTCCCGACACCGCCCGGTGGTCGTGTTCGTAGCGCCCGAGGTCTACCTGCGCGGTCTCCTCGAACCCGGCGTGGCCGAACGCCTCGCCCAAGGTACCGACCTCCAGCCCCCAGTGGCGTTCGACCCGGAGCGAGGTCACGAGGTCGTCGGTCGCGGCGAACTCCCCGGCCAGCGCGTACCGGAACGCCCCGAGGTAGTCGAGTATCGCCGCGTCGGGGGTAGCGTCCGCCAGCGCCCGTACCAGCGGCGCGTAGAAGAGCCGACAGAGCCGCCCGTAGAGCTTCCCGTTCTCGACGCGGGCGTAGTAGCCCTTCGCGAACTCGTAGCCCGACGCGAGCGGGTAGAGCAGTCGCGCCACGTCCGCGGCCTCGTAGGTCTTGGCGTCGGCGTCGTGGACCACCACGAACTCCCGGCGCGCGGCGGCGACCCCCAGCGCCAGCCACACGTCCCGCCCCTTCCCGGCCTCGCCGTCGAGGCCCCGGTCGGCCAGCAGGTCGGTCACGCCCGGTCCGTTACACCAGACGACCGACAACGGCAGGTCGAAGCCGTCGAGCCAGTCCAAGAACGGCCCGACCTTCTCGGGGGGCGCGCGGAGGGGCACGACGACTTCGCCGGGGGCGACCGCCTCCAACTCCGAGAGGACGCGCTCGGCGGCGAGTCCGGCGTACTCGCGCTCGGTCATCGGCACGACCACCGCGGCGCGGTCGGTCGGCGCGTCCGGCACGTGTCCCGTCAGGTCGTGGAGGGTAGCGACTCGCTCCTGTCCGTACTCCATCGGCCGGGGGTTAGGACGGAGGGGTTGAAAACCCCCGGAAACGCACGCGGCGTGCCGTCGCCGACCCCCGAATATATAATTCGGCCTACTAGTAGCGAAAATATGATGCGCTCGGGGCGGGTCCAGTCGGTCATGGATTCCGAATCACCGTCTGCTCTCACCGACGGCCTCAGAACCAACGTCGGCGACGGTTTGCGGACCGTCGCCGTCGGGCGGGTTCCCGAAGAGGAGTACGACGTGACGTACATGCGGTCGGACATAGACGACCTGTACACCGACGAGATGCGGGAGAACATTCTCGAAGAGATCGTTCTCGAACACATCGCGGAGGCGCGAAAAGAGGGACTGTTCCCGCCGCTCGGGGCGCTGGAGTACACGATTCGGGTCTTCGAGGAGGGAATCAACCTCGTGGGGTGGACCGACGAGACGGCCGTGTTCGTCGGTCTCGACGCCGACCCGGAACTGATCGCCCCGGCGGTCGCCGCCTGTCGCCGCGAACTCTAATCTCCTCGCGCCACGCTCGGGTCCCGACCACCGGCCGGGAGCGAGTCGGTCGCGTAGAGGACGACCAGCACTGCCAGCACCACGACCAACACGCCGCCGAACGTCCGGAAGATGGTGTCGTAGGCGAACCCCGCGTCCACCAGCGTCCCGACGGCGACGCTCCCGGTCGCCTGCACTATCATCATCGACCCGCTGTACAGCGAGTAGGCGCTCGCGCGGTTCTCGTCGGGGAGCGAGTCGAGCAGGTAGGTGTCGAGCGCGGGAAAGAGGCTGTGGATGACGTAGCCCAGTATCGCCGTGACGACCGCGAGTGCGACCAGTCCCTGCACGACGGTCAGCGCGAACAGGCAGGCGACGAACGCGGCCAGAATCGACAGCATCAGGGGCACGTGGGGCAGTCGGTCGGCGAGTCGTCCCGTGAGCCAGAAGGCGGGCACGCCAGCCGCGAACACGACCGTCAGGAGGGTGTTGGCGGTTGCCGGGTCCACGGCCTTCGTCGCCGTGACGTACTTGATGTAGAAGTTGAACAACCCCTGCCAGACGAATCCGGTCAACCCGAGGATGGCGACGCCGCTGACGATGATGGGCCACTGCTTGCGCGCCGCGTCCAACAGCGCCCGGTCCTCGGACCCCGCGTCGGGCAGGTCGGTCCGCTTGGCGGTCCAGTAGAACACCGCGGTCGCGGTCGCCGCGACGAGGGCGACGACGACGAATACGCCGCGCCACGGCGCGAACGGGACGGTCCCGAACGCCCCGCGCCAGAGGCTCGCGGTCAGGACCGCGCCGACGAACAGCGGCGCGGCGACCGCGGCGAGTTGGCTCGCGGTACCGTGAATCCCGAGCGTCCGGCCGACTCGCTCGGGGTAGAGTTCCGAGATGAGCGGGTTCGCGGCGATGAAGTACGCGCCGCTGGCGACGCCCATCAGGAACGCGCCGACGCCGAGGACGACCACCGAGTTCGCGAACGCGATGAACGTCGCCGCGCCGGTCAGGACCGCTCCGGCCCCGAGGACGACCTTGTGGCGCTCGACGCGGGTCAGCAGGTAGCCGGTCGGGATTCGAGGAGTCGCGCTCCCCAACCACGCCAGCGTCGCTATCAGCCCCGCCGTCGAGGCCGAGAGCGCGAACGCCGCCGACAGCGGTTCCAACAGCGGCGCGAACACCACCCGACCGAGGTTGACGAGAAACACCATCGAACACATCGACAGGAAGACCCGACCACGTGACACACACGAGGCTACTTCGAGGGCACAGTCAAACCTTCCGAATCCGGCGCGTCGGCCCCCAAACTTTTGATTCTTCTCGTCGTAGCTGTCGGGCCATGAAATCAATTCGTCGCGGGCTCTGGGACGGCGAAGTCGGCAAGGACGCCCGCGGCCGGTTCTCGTGTCGCATCTGCCGCGAGTCGCTGACGCCCTCCGAGTCGGCGGTGGCGGGTGAACCGTCGGTGTCGAGTGAATCGGCCGTGTCCGGCGATTCGCCGGACGCGGCCGACGCCGTGGACGCCGGTGAGTCGCCGGAAACCGACGGGGAAATCCGGTCCTGCCCGGAGTGCGGTCGGGCGTGGCGAGCGACCGCGCCGCGCTGGCGGACGACCGGCGGGTAGGCGACGACGGGCCGCCGGCTCACTCGAACACCGCGTCGAAGGCGTCCGCGCCGAGCGGGTCGAACCGACCCGCCTCGACGTTCTCCTCGACGTGTTCCGGGCGGCTCATCCCCACGAGCGAGGAGGTCACGCCGGGCGCGCTCCGGGCGAAGTTGATGGCGCGCTGGACCGTCGTGTCGCCCGCCAGTCGCTCGCTCACGTCGTCGGGAATCTCGCTGGCCAACTCGCCCTGCGCGATGCTGGCGCTGGTGAAGACGTTCAGGCCCGCCTCGTGGGCGAACCAGAGCGCGCTCTGCGGTCCCTCGGGGCCTTCCTGCGCTTCGACGGTGAACGCATCGGCCATGAAGACGTTGAATGGCAACTGAATCGCGCGGAGGTGGGTCGCGGTGTTCTCGGCGGCCTTGGCGGCCTTCCGGGCGCGCGAGACGATTTCGGGGAGCGAGAGGTACTGGTCGTCGGCTTCGGGAACGCGGAAGGCGTTCCACGTCGCCACGCCGTACTTCGAGATGTCGCCCTCGGCGGCGCGCTCTTCGAGGCGCGTGAAGGTGGCTTCGAGTTGGTCGTACACTTCTTCGCGCGAGTTCGCGTGGAGTTGCGTCTCGGGGTTGTGGACGTAGTAGAGGTCGATTTCGTCCACGCCGAGGTTGTCGAGCGACCGGTCTAGCTGGTCGTCGATGAAGTCGGGCGCGATGCAGTGACTTCCGCGGGCTAACTCCTCGCGCTCGATTAGCCCGGAGTCCACGAACTCGCGCTTGACGTACTCGCCGGGGTTCTCCGGGCGGGTCTCCTCGAAGGGGACGAACCCGCCCTTCGTGGCGACGAAGACGGCTTCGCGGTCAACGTCGGCCTCCTCGATTGCTTGCCCGACCGCGCGCTCGCTCCGCTGGCACCGGTAGTTGATGGCCGTGTCCACGACGTTGACGCCGCTTTCCAGCGCAGTGGCGATAGCGTCGCGGTACCGCGAATCCACTGCGTCGGTCGGGTCGCGGAGGTACGTCCCGACTCCGAGCGACGAGATGGCGAGACCATCGAACAGCCGGAAGTAGGTCCGGCCGAAGTCGTCGCCGTGCTGAAGTTTGTACTCGTAGGTGCCGTCGTCGGTGGCCATGTCCGGACGTAGCGGTTCCGTCGGGATAAGAACGGAGGGTTCAAACCCGGAAACCGAACGAGTTCGGCCAGATTTTAGGTGTGCCAAAAACAGAACGTTTTTCTAATTTAGGCGGACCTAAATTCTAGCATGGCGACGAACCGACGCGACCTGTTGAAAGCGGGAAGCGCACTGCTCGCAGGCGTCTCGCTGGCTGGCTGTGGGGGACGGCTCGAAGAAGGTACTAGCACGACGACCTCTCGGGTGACCGTGACGACCGACGCCGAGGAGACGACCACGACCGGCGGTGACCCGCCGAGTGCCGCCGAACTCGCGGTCGCGGCCGAGTGGAACGTCTACCGGGCGATGGCCCACGACGCGCTCGCGCTCGGTCTCGCCGGAGAGTTCGACGCCGCGGCCACCGTCGCGGGCGACACCTTCGAGAAGTTCGAGAAAGCCTCCGGCGAGTGGGGTGCCCACGAAGCCCTCGAATCGACCGGCAAGGAGTACTACGAGGAGTTCGAGGAAGCCCTCGGCCAACTCCGGGAGCGCGCCGGGGGCGAGAACGTCGAGGAGATGCGCGTCGAGACGGGTCTCGTCTCCGAACACCTCTCGGCGGCCCAGACGGCGCGGGCGGGAACGGCGAACGCCCACGCGCTGGACCTGCTGGCGCTCGGGTCGCGGGCCTCGACCGCCGCCGCGCTCGCGGGTGCCGAGAAGTTCGACGCGGCCGCGACGGTGGCCGGTGACGCCTACGCGGCCTTCGAGGAGGCCGACGCCCACGCTGCGCTCGAAGAGGCCGACGGGGAGAGCTACGACGCCTTCGAGACGGCGCTCGAAGACGCGCAGAAAGCGGCGAAGAACGGAAGGCCGAAGCGAGTCCGCGAGCAGGCCAGCGCCGCGCTCGACGCCGCGGCGACCGGAGCCTACGCCGTGGCCGACGGCGAGGAGGCGGCCGGTGCGGGCTACATCGCGGCGATGCAGGCCCGCGGCTACGACGCCGGGGCGCTCTCGTCGCTTGGCGGTCCCTCGACGGACTTCGCCCACGCCGCCGCCCTGAACGTCTACCGGGCGCGAGCCTACGACGCGGCGTGGCTGACCGCCCGCGGGCGGTCCGACCGCGCGAAGGCGGTCGCGCAGGACACCTTCGCGCACTTCGAGGGCGCGAAGTCCCACGAAGCACTCGAGGAGGCCGACGGCGAGGCCTACAAGGGCTTCGAGGCCGGGCTGAAGGACCTCGCCAGCGCGGCCGGGAACGGCGACGCGGAGGCCGCCCGGAAGGCCGCCGATGCCGTCGAAAGGCACCTCCGCGCGGGCATCTCGGCGCTCGCCACCCCGACCGAGGCCGCGATGCTACAGGCCGCCTTCTTCCGCGCGCGGTTCGGCGACGCCCGCGAACTGTACGCGCTCGGCGACGGCGCGGCCGCCGCGAGCGTCGCGCAGGGTCTCTTCGAGCGGTTCGAGAAGGACCACCTCGGTTTCCACGAGGCGCTGGAGAGCGCGAGCGAAGACCTCTACGAGGGCTTCGAACACGAACACCTTCAGAAAGGGTTGATTCCGGCCTTCGAGAGCGGGAACGACGAGGAGGTCGAAACCCACTTCGCTGGCGTGAACGACGCGCTGTTCGAGTTCGAGACGAAGGTTGGTTCGACCGCGCGGGTCAGCGCGGCCGAGAGCGGACTGATGAGCGCCCGCGTGTTCGACGCCGCGGCGCTCTCGGCGCTCGGGCGGTCGAGTCGCGCCCGGTCGGTCGTCCAGTCGGCCTTCCAGCACTTCGAGGAGGGCGCGGGCGGCTTCCACGAAGCACTCGAAGGGGCCGACCGCGAGCTGTACGAGTCCTTCGAGAGCAGACTGAACGCGGTCGGCGGTGCGGCCAGCGGGTCGGGCGACGCCTACGCGAGAGCCAAGGAGTTCGACGCCGACGCGGTGGCCGGAATCTACGCGGTCGTCGCAAACGCGGGCGGGGACTTCGGCGGCGCGGCCGCGAGCGTCGCGCGGGACGCCTTCGCCGGGTTCGAGGAGGCGAGAGTTCACGAGATGCTGGAGGAGGCCGACCGGGAGACCTACGAGAGCTTCGAGAGCAAGCTGAACGAACTCGTCGGCGCGCTGGACGACGGAACCGGCGTCTCGGGCGCGCTCGGAGCGTTCGCCCGCGCGTCGGTCCGCGCGGAGTTCGCCGTGGCCGGAGCGCCCGAGAAGGCCCCGGTCGGCGAGGGCGGCGGGGAGTCCGGGGGCGAGTCCGAGAAGCAACTCGAAGGCGGTCCGAACGTCGTGACGGGCGTGCCTGACGACGCCGACCACGTGGTGGACATGACGGCCGTCGCGTTCGAGCCAGCCGAACTGACCGTGAAGAAGGGCGACACGGTGGCCTTCGAACACGTCGGCGGCGAACCCCACTCCGTCACGGCCGACGACGAGAAGATACCCGACGGCGCGGACTACTGGGCGTCCGGCGGCTTCGACTCCCAAGAGAAGGCCGTGAAGGGCTGGGAGAGTGGGAGAGGCGCGGTCCAGTCCGGCCAGTCGTACGTCCACACCTTCGAGACGAAGGGGACTCACGAGTACTACTGCATCCCCCACGAGGCCGCGGGGATGGTCGGCACAATCGTCGTAGAGTAGCACGCAGAACGGGACTCGCAGAACAGACCCCACAGAACGGAACTCGCGGCATGGAACTGCGGGCTACACGTCGCCGTTGAGCGCGGCGAACACGTCGTCGGCGAGTTCGGCTTGGGACCACATCGCGGCCTCCCCGCCGTTGGCGTAGACCGCGCCGTCTACCGGGACCTGTCCGCCGCCCATGCGAGCGTGGCCGCCCGCGCTCGCGCCGGGAACGTCGTCGGCGACGGTTTCGAGCGCCTTCCCCATGTGGACCCGGTCGTCGCGCGACCGGCCGGAGACGTGGACCGTCTCGTCGCGCCGCCCGTAGACGACCACCGCGGTCACGCCCTCCAACTGGAGGAGTTCGTCGGCGGCCTGCGGGATGGCATCGACGTTGTTCACTCGGCCCACGTCGCTGACCGCGAACGACCCGCGAACGTCGCGCTGGGAGATGGCGCGGGACTTGACTTCCAGCACCTCGGCGCTGACCTGCGGGTTGGCGATGCGGTCCAGCAGGTCCTCGTCCACTCCCTCGTAGAGGTACGCCGCGGCCTCGAACTCCGCGCCGGTACAGCCGTTGGTGAGGTGCTTGGTGTCGCTCTGGACGCCGTAGAGCAGGCCCGTCGAGATTTCCGGGGGAACCGTCATGCCGTCCACGTCGCCGGGGTCGTCGTCGGGAGCGACCGGCGTCCCGCCCACGTCTTCGAGGTATTCGGCGACGATTGTCGCGCAGGCCCCGTAGTCGGTGCGCTGGTCGGTGAACCGCTCGCCGGTCCCGTTTCCGGGGTGGTGGTCAACGACCGCGTAGGGTTCGAGTCGCTCGGCCTCCTCGAAGCCCCGCGGCGTGTTGTGGTCCACCAAGACGACCTCCTCGCAGGCCAGTTCCCGCACGTGGTCTATCTGCTCGAAGTCGAGGTCGAGGACGGTCCGGAACGCGCGGTTCTGCTGGTGGCGAATCTGGCCTGCGAACTGGAGACTCGCGTCGGTGCCGACCTCGCTGGCCAAGTGCGCGACCCCGATGGCGCAGGCCATCGCGTCCGGGTCCGGATTGGGGTGCATCAGGATTGCAACCTCGTCGCGCTTGGCCAGCGCGCGCTTGAGCTTGGCACCCATCGGCCGCCGAATCCAGCGGACGACCAGCCACAGCGACGCGACCAACGCTATCGCTCCGAGCGCGGCGGCCCCCGCGAGTTCGGGCGAACTCAGGCCGTACGTCTCGGCGGCCCGTACGACTTCCCGAACCCGGAGTTCCGGGACGACCGGCAGTTGCATGGCTCGCACTGACAACCCCGACGAACAAGAAATTTTCCCGAGATGTAGAAATTTGAGAGGTCTACACCGATTGGTTCCGGTACGCGTCGATTTCGGCCCGGTAACCCTCCCGATAGGTCGGGTAGCTGAACTCGTAGCCGAGGTCCCGCAACTTCGCGTTGTCGCATCGCTTGCTGGTCAGAATCCGGCGCTCGACGCGCTCGGAGAGGTCGTCGTCGGCCAGTCGCTCGTCGGTGGTCTGCTTTGGCGGGGCGGGTTCGCCGCACTCGTCGGCGAGCCAGTCGGCCAACTCCCACTTCGAGACCGGTTCGTCGTCCACGACCAGCACGACTTCGCCGCGGGCGCGGTCCTCATCCAAGAGGAACCGGACCGCGCCCGCGGCGTCGTCGCGGTGAATCATGTTCAGATACCCCTCCGTGACCGGTCCCTCCAGATACCGCTCCAGTCGGGTCCGGCCCGGCCCGTAGATTCCGGCGAGGCGCGCGACGGTGCCGTCGATGCCGCGGTCCGCGCTCGCTTCGAGGGCCACGCGCTCGGCCTCGGCCAACACTTCGGTCTTGTCGGTCTGGGGGTCCAGCGGAGTCTCCTCGTCCACCCAGTCGCCGCCGTGGTCGCCGTAGACGCCCGTGCTGGACGTGTAGACCAGTCGTTCCGGCGGGTCGTCTCGCTCGCCGAACTCTTCGATAGCGGTGTGTAACCCCTCCACGTACACCTCGCGGGCGGCCGCCGCGTCGCGCCCGCCGGAACTCGCCGCGAAGACGAGGGCGTCGGCGTCGGGCACCGCGGCCAGCGAATCGGCGTCGGTCACGTCGGCCTGCACCGCCTCGAAGCCCGCGTCTTCGATTTCGGCGAGGCCCTCCTCGGAGCGCCGGACGCCCACCGCGCGGTGGCCCGCGGCGGTCAGTTGGCGACCGAGTTCGAGACCGACGTAGCCGCATCCGAGTATCGCTACGTTCATGATTTTGCGTAGGGGTGTGGCCGGGATAACTCCCGCGACGATAGCTGGAGGCATAATTTCATTTGTGAACCGCGCCTATAGAGCTTCTTTAGAACGCTTTGTACTATCTCGGGCACTGACCGGTGGACCTTCCGACTCGGCGCGCGCTGGCGCGGCTTCATGCCGCGCCATCGGCGCGCGAGGGATGAGTAGCGCAGGTCGGAGCGAAGCGGAGACGAGCAACGCAATCGGGTGGGGAGGACGTGGCCGTTTCTGTGCGGGTGCAGTGCCGTGCGGTCGCGGTAGACTCCTTTGCTCAAGTCTGAAACTAGCTTTTCATCTTCGGATGCACCGTTTCGAGCGTCGAGACCGACCCAACCACCGGCAAAACTGAACTCCGAACGAAAATCTATCGCTGACGACTCGCGATGAAGTGGTGGAGCGTCGCGTACTCCGCGAGCGTCATCGGCGAGCGCCCCTCGACCTTCTGGTGAACCTGCTTGCCGTCCATCTCGGCGTCAATTTCGGCCGCGATGGTGTCCACGTCGAGGACCGCCGTCGTCATCCCCATCAGCAGGGTGTCCCGAATTTCCGCGACGATGGCGTCGGCCGGAGGAGCCTCGTCGGCTAGCGCCGAAATGGCGGCCGCGTCCTCCAAGGTCAGTTCGTCGGCGACGCCGGACTCCTCGTCGGCCAGCGCCTCGACGGTGGCGCGGTCCACGCCCGTCTCGTCGGCGACCGATTCGACGCCGTGGGTCTCGACGATGGCCGCGAGGTCGGCGACGTACTCCTCGCGGAGGGTTTCGGGCGACGTGGCATCGGGCTCCTCGATGTCGTCGTAAATCATGGTCGAAGCGAGGAGCCCCGTGGTGAAAGGAGTTTCACTTCGATAGACGTGTGTTTCGGGGCGGTCGTTCGTCCGGGAAGTGGTTCGACTTTCGTCCGATTCCACCACCACCGACTCTCCTCGGAGTGCCACCCTGCGGCACCGCGACCGCACGGCACTGCACCGCAGACTATCGCCGACCCCTATCAGACCGCACCGCGACCGCACGCCACCGCACCGCGTCCTCCCCAACCGCCTGCGTTGCTCGTCTCCGCTTCGCTCCGACGTGCGCTACTCGGCCCTCGCGCGCTGATGGCGCGACCCGCGAGGGGTCGCGCCAGCGCGCGCCGGGTCCTCGGTGTCGTTGGCACGGCCCAGTCGTCGGTGTCGTTGGCGCGGTCCGGTCGTCGGCGAGATTTCGCGTCCCGAATCGAAACTGAGAGCCTCGCGCCGCGACTCACGACCACCCCGGCGAGGTCTCGTCGCGGTTTCCGTCCCGGTCGCCGACGCCCGGCGGACCCGGCGGCACGACCACGACGACGACCGTCTCGGTCTCGAAGGCGACCGGCGTCGTGCGCCCGAGGAGTTCCCGCTCCCCGTCGCCGTCCCAGTCCACCCTCACTTGTCCGGCCTCCCGCACGTAGACCGCCGACTCGCCGGGCGGCCCCTGCGGCGCGGCGACCGCGAAGCGGGCGTACTTCCCGCGCACGTCCACCGACCAGACGTTGAGCGTCGCGTACCAGTAGCCCGGCACGGGTGCGACGGGCAACCCGGCGGGGACCGCACCCAAGACCTCGCCGAACCACCGCTCGCTGGCGAGTTCAGTCGCATTGGCGAGACCGGTCGTCACCGCCTGCTTGAGCGCGGTCTGGGCGACCTGTCGGGTCACGCTCGCGGTCTCGTTCACCGTCTCGCGGGGTATCTCCGCCACCGACCCGCGGGCCGACTCGACCGCCAACTCCGCCCGGAGGCGCACCCAGTCGCGTCGGTCGGGCCGTCCGAGCGCGGGTCGCTCGCGGACCAGCGCCGCCGCGATGGCCCGCCCCGCCGACCCGTTCGCCACCGCGAGCGCCCGCCCGGCAGTGGTGTTCCACCGCGCCAGTCCCGACCGGACCGCGGCCCGGCGCTCGCGCTCGGTCAGGTCGAACCGCGACAGGGCCATCCCGGCGACCACCTCACGGCGAAGGTCTCGCATCGACGCCGCGAGCGCCCCCCGAAGCGCGTCGCGTCGCCGGACGAGGCTTCGATTCGTCTCGTCGGCCACCGACTCGTTCCCCGTCTCCGCGACCGTCCGATTCGCGGCCCGGAGCGCCAGCGCGGCGGTCCGGAGGTCGGTCTCGCCCGCCCCGCCGTCGCCGACCACCGCCGCCGCGACCGACTCCGCGGCGTCGCCGTACGGCACCGCGAAGACGTTCTCGTTCCGCGCCGCGAGGGGATGGGTCTCGCCCTCGGCCGGAATCGCGGCGACCTCCTCGTGGTCGAGACCCGCCAGCGTGAGATAGGGCGGCGCGCCAGCGACGCTCAGATTCAGCGACCGCCCCGGCCCGTCGGCGGGGAGCGGTCGCGGCGGCGGGGACTCGGGCGTCGTCCGAGCGCGCAGAATCTTCCGGGCGCGGTCGAGCGACACGCCAGCGTCGCCGAGCGCACCCGAAAGCCCCTGCCGCGTTTGCGACTCCCGCTCCGCCCGCGCGTCCAACCGCCCGAGGAGTCTCCCGAGATACGCCGCCCGTGCCGCGACCCGCGCCCGGTCGGCCACGCCGTCGTAGCGGGCGGGAGCGTCGAGGAGGTCCGCCCGCTGACTCCGGACTGCGCGAGCGAGGTCGGCGGTCGGCGGCTCCCCGCCGACGGCCCGGTTCCGAGCGACCGTCACCGAGAGGTTCCGGACGCGCTCGCGCAGGGCGGCGAGGTCCCGGTAGACCCACCGCCGGAGACCCGTCGCCCGTCGCCCGACGACCGACTCGGGCCGCGTGTCCAGCGTTCCATCGACCGCCCGCCGCGCCAACGCGTCGAACCCGCCCCGCGTCTCGACCACCGCGTCGGTCGCCCGCCGGGCCAGACTCCGGAAGTTCGGCCCGTCGAGCGCGCCGCCGCGCTCGTGGACGCCCGAGACGGGGCGCGACGGCGCAACCTCGCTGTTCACCCGGTGGCTTCCCGCCACGCCGACGCGCACGACGAACTCGTCGGTCCAACGTTGGACGGTCCGGCGCGTGTCGGCGGCGGTCCCGCGAGTCGTCTCGTTCCCGCGTCTCGTCTCGTTTCGGTCGCGCTCGCGGACCCACTCGGCGACCAGCGCGTGTGTCCGGACGACCCGGCGCGGCTCACTGTCGAGGAGGTGGTACTCCTCGGGCGTGCCGAGCGAGAGGTCGTTCCCGGCCGCGTCGCCCGCCGACCGCTCGACTGCCGTCTCCGTCCGGACCTCAGTACTGCGGAGCGTCCAGTTCGCGCCCGGCGACTCCGGCGCGGGGCGGGTTTCGCTCCTGCCCTCACTCTCGCGGACCGCGGCGACGAGACGTGCCTCCGCGGCGTACGCCGACCGCAGGACGCCAGCGAGGTCGGTCCCGTTCGCGCCGGTCACGAGCGCCGCGAACGCGCGGTCCGCGGTCCGGTTCACGCCGACCCGGAACGTCTTCCGACCGGCGCGCGACCGCTCGCTCAGATTCCTGCTCGTCGCGCCGCCGGGCATCGGATTGCGCTTCTGGTAGTCCTTCGCGGCGGCGAGGAGTTGGTCGGTTCGGGCCGACCCTCTCCGGGCGTTCGCCGCGGTGAGCAGGTCGGTCGCGCCAACGCGGGCGGTCGCCCACGCGACCGCCCGGCGCGCTCGCGGGTCGCTCCGGCCGAACGCCGCCCGCTGTTCGCGCAGGAGCGCGCCGTTCGCGGCGAGTTCGACGTGGCGGTTCGCCAGCACGTTCTCGACGGGCGCGCCGCCGTACTGGGCGTAGCCCCGCGCCCACGTTATCGCGTAGAGTCGCGCGGTGAGTCGCTGGCCGAGACCGGGCGCGAGCGGGCCGCGATTCAGCCGCGACTCGAAACGTTCGGTGCGCTCGTGGAGCGCCAGCGCGGGCGTCGCCACGACCAACTCGGGCGCGAGTCGCTCGCGTGCGACGACGCGACCTCCTCGCGTCGCAGTGACCGAGACGTTCCGGATGCGGACGCGCAACCCGGCGTTCTCGGCGCTCCGGGATTCGTTCTCTCCGCCCGCCGGTTCGATTTCGACGCGGCGCTTGGCCGCCCGGAGGTCCGAGGCGTTGCGTATCGGCGGGAGCGAGACCGCGGCCCGGACTCGCCCGGCGTCGCCACCGCCGGTCCGGACCGAGACCTCGCCCAGCGCCTCGCGCGCCGCCAGATAGATTCGGATTCGGAGCGCGTCGCGGAACGGCGTCGAGGAGTTCAGCGCGCGGCCCGCCGTGGAGTTCGCCGGGAGCGTCACCGGGGCGCTCGCGGCCTCCCGTCCGGCCTCGGCGACCGCGCCGCGGAGCGCGCTGTTCGTCGCGGCCGTCGCGCGCTCGACCGCCACCCCGACCGAATCGTCGGTCCGAGGAGCCGGACCACCCGCCAGCGAGGCGCTGAGGGCCGCGCTCCCGACCAGCAGGAGGACGCCGACGAGCGCGAAGGGGACCCGGCCGCGCCGGTCCTCGGCCAGTCTCACCGCGACCACGTCCTGACCGAGACGGTGACGCCCCGGACCGCGAACGCGGCCGCGGACACGTCGGCGTCCGGGGGCGGCGCAGGACCGGCGGCGACGCGGGCGGGGCGGTCGGTCGGAGTGGAACTCGATGCGAACGCCGGGCGCGCGACGACTCGCGCCCGGATATCGGCTCGGCGGAGCGTTCGACCGACTCGGGTCGTGACCGCCCGGAGGAAGGCAGTCGCGTTTCGACTCGCTTTCGCCCTGACCGCACTCGCTAACAGTCCGGCGAGTGTGTCGTGAACCGTCCGATTTCGATGCTTGGCGGCGCTCGCGGCGGACCGCTCGGCAGACGCCGGGGGCGAGAACGAGGAGGGCGAGCGATAGGTCACGCTCGCGGTACTCGTCGCCAGCAGGGCGGCGGTCCGGTCGGCCTCCTCGGGCGCGACCGCACGTTCGGGTCTTTTCTCCCCCGCTGGCGTCCCGGCCAGCGTCACCGCGCTCGCCGAGACCAACAGCAGGCAGAGCGACACGTCCAGCACCGTGCTGATTGCTCTCACGACCACACCTCCGCGCGGAGGCGGCCGGGCCGGACGCTCCCCGGCGCGACGCGGACGCTCACGGCGCGGCGGGCCGCGTCGGCGCTCGGCGGCGGGGTCGGCCCGGCCTGCCACGACTCGTCGGCCGTCCGGAGGGTCAGATTGACTCGGTATCCCGCCGGACCGGCGCGCAGTCCCGCGGCGAGCGACTGGGGGTCCGCGACGCCGGTCTCGGAAATCGCGCGCGCCGCTCGCTCGACGGCTGGGTCCGCGAGGTTCCGGTCGGGCGTCGGAATCACGTCCCCGAGGAGACCGGCGTACGCCGACAGCGCGACGCCGACCGCGAAGACGGCCGCGAGCGCCGCGAGGGGTTCGACCTGCGCGCGCTCCGGGTGGGGGAAGTCGCTATCCGACCAGCGTGACATCGACGCCCTCCCACGAGACCCGCCGGACGGTCAACTGCTCGCGCGAGCGCCACGTCGGCGTCCGGTCGCGCGCGGCAGCCCCGGCGCGCCGGAACTCGGCGGGAGCGGAGAACGCGTTCTCGGGCGGCGTCCCCTGCAACACGTCCCAGAGCGCGGTGTCGCGCCGGACCGGCGTCACCGGCCCGTAGGCGAACGTCGCGTGGCCAGTCGCGCCGTCGTCCCGGAGCCAGAGGCGGTAGGGACCGACGCGGGTCTCCTCGGCCGCGAGCGGGTGGACCCCGGTCGTCTCGTGGGCGCTCGCCGCGACGGAATCGACGGTGGCGGCGGCGCTCGGGGCGTCCGGCGGCGGTGCCCGCGGGAGCGTCGCCGCGAGACCGACCGCGGTGGTGCTGGCCAGCGCGAGGCCGACCCAGAGATACCACGTCTCGACTGGTGCGTCGAACATGGGCCGGGTTCGTCCCGTCTTCGGGTTTAAAGTCGAGGGTGTACGCGACGCGCCGTCGGAACGACTCGCGCAACCGGAGCGAATTAGGCCCGGCCGGACGACTCACCCCGTATGTCCACCAGCGATTCGGACCGGTACGACGCCATCGTCGTCGGCGTCGGCGGGATGGGAAGCGCCGCGGCGTACCACCTCGCCGACCGCGGGCGGGACGTTCTGGGTTTAGAACGCTACGACGTACCCCACACGCGGGGCTCCTCGCACGGCTACACCCGAATCATCCGACTGGCGTACTATGAGCATCCCTCCTACGTCCCCCTGCTCCGCTCGGCCTACGACGAGTGGGCCGCCCTCGGCGACGAGCGCGGCGAGGAGATCGTCCACGAGACCGGTTCGGTCGCGGTCGGGCCGCCGGACAGCGAGATTTTCGAGGGCGCGCGCCGGGCCTGCCGGGAACACGACCTCGACCACGACGTGCTGTCGGGAGCCGAACTGAACGACCGCTTTCCCGGCTACGACGTGCCCGAGGAGTTCCGCGCGGTGTTCCAACCGCAGGGCGGGTTCGTCGTCCCCGAGGAGTGCATCGTCGCGCACGTCGAGGGCGCGCAGGCCCGCGGAGCCGAAATCCGCGCTCGGACGGCGGTCCGCGACTGGCGCGCGCTCGACGACGGCGGCGTCGAAGTCGAAGCGGCGTCGGCGCTCGACGGCGCGGGCGAGACGACCGACGACGCGACCGCGACCGGCGACACCACAACCGGCGACACCACGACCTACGAAGCCGACTCGCTCGTCTTCGCGGCGGGCGCGTGGACCGGCAAACTCCTGCCCGAACTCGCGCCCGTGCTGGAACCCGAGCGGCAGGTCTTGGGCTGGTTCCAACCCGACGACCCCGACCGATTCGCGCCGGAGTCGTTCCCCGTCTTCTCGATGCGGTGTGACGAGGGGTACTTCTACGGCTTCCCGATTCACGGCGTGCCGGGCGTCAAGGTCGGGAAGTACAACCACCGGCGCGAGACGGTGGACCCCGACGAGATGCACCGCGAACCGACCGCGAGAGACGAGGAGCTTCTGCGCGAGTACGTCGAGGGCTACTTCGCGGACGCCGCGGGACCGACCATGCGCCTCTCGACGTGCCTGTTCACGAACACGCCGGACGAGCGATTCGTCGTGGACACCCACCCCGACCATCCGCAGGTCGCGGTCGCCGCGGGATTCTCGGGCCACGGGTTCAAGTTTTCGAGCGTGATGGGGTCCGTTCTCGCGGATTTGGCAACCGACGGCGAGACCGACCACCCCATCGACCAGTTCGCCATCGACCGCTTCGACCAGTTGACTCTCGGGTAACGTTCGTCACGACGGCGGGTTCTCCTCGGTGAGATACCGTGACTGTCGGTGGCCGAGAGCGAACTGTTGCCGACGCCACGGAGTCACCGCGACCGCACAGCACCGGACCGCCCCGCACCGCGCCCCGAACCTCCCCACGTGCGTCCCCGCTCGCGCAGAACTGCGAGCGCGAGCGGGGACGCGGCGTCTCACCGAGCGTGGCGAGGTGAGGCTCGGAAGACGCGGTTTGTCTTCCGGCGCATCCCGTGGTCTGTGGCGGCAGAGCGGTCCCGTGGACTGGTCGGTCGAGCGCGGTCCCGTAGACCGGTCGGTCGAGCACCACCTGTCGTTCGCCCGAACTCACGCCGCGAACCCCGCGCCGACGAAGCCGACGAGGAGCGACCCGACCGCACACAGGAGCGCCAGTCCGACCCGGTAGCCCACGAGACCGCGGTCGAAGCCCCGCTCCAGTCCGGTCGCCAGCGCGGTCAGCACGGCCGCCATCAGCAGGACGTAGGTCGAGACGGCGACGCCGAGCGCCGCGGTCGGGAGTGGCTCGCCGAGCGTTCCCGTTCCCGCTCCCGCGGCCATCCCGTCGGCGAGCGCGATTGTAGCCCCGCCGACCAGCGGGCCGAAGATTGCGGCAGTGTTCCGGAGCGTCCCGGTCACGCTGGCGAGTTCCCGGCGGGCCTCGCGCTCGACGCGCTGGAGGTCCTCGACGTGGTCTGCCATCGCCACGATTGCCCGCCCGGCGGGTCGGCCCTCCCGCGCCGCGATGGCTAATAGGGAGGCGACGCTCCGGGATTGGGAACTCGGCACGTCGGCGAGCGCGCCGTACTCGCCGAGGAACGCCTCGCGGACGCCGACACGGAGTCGTCGCTGAATCCCTGCGGCGTCGGCCAGCATCTCGCCGGTCCGACCGGCGACCTCCGGCGCGGCCTCGGCGATTGCGGTCTCGACGGCCGCGCCGTCTCGGACCCGCCTGCCGACCAGATAGAGCGCGTCGGTCAGGTTCGCCTCCGCGGCGCGGGCGTCAGCCCGGACCTCCTCGACCGGCCGGAACCACCAGACCAGCGCGGTCCCCAGTCCCGTGCCCCCCATCGCGGGCCAGCGCGTCCAACCGGGAAGCGGCGTGAGGGTGACGAGCGCGAGGAGTCCCGCGCCGACCGCGACTCCCGCGCCGACCGCGGGCCAGCGCCGGTCGGGCACGTCGGGGTGGTCCCGCGACACGTCGGGCGGCGGGAACGCGGCCGGTCGCCGGACCGCGAGCCACCCACCGGCCGCGACCAGCGCGGCGGGCAACAGGAGGTCGTAGACGACCACCAAGACGGGAATCGAGAGCGGGACCCCGGCCACGCGCGCCGCGGGCAGGACCGCGACCAGCGCGAGCGGGAGGAGAACGCCGAACGCGTACAGCGCGGTGGTCGGTCCCCGGACCTCCTCGGCGAAGGCGGCCATCCGGTCGTGAGTCCCGTCGAGAATCGCGGTCATCGCGCGGTCCAGCGCGGTCTCTCGCTCTCCGGCGGGCGCGTCCGCGGCCGACTCCACGAGGAGGACCGCCCGCCGGAGCGGCGGGTTCCAGTCGGCCCACGCCGCGCCGAACGCCGCGAGTCCGGAGCGTGGCGTCCCCTCGGCCCGCCGAACGTGGTCCGCGAGCGCCGCGGCGAGTCGGCCCTCCCCGCGGGCGGCGAACTCGGCCGCGCGCTCGCTCGCGGGTTCGACGCGGGTTCGCAGGACTGCCCGCGCGACGAGCGCGGGGGCGGTCCCGAGCGCGGCGGTTCGGCTGGCGGTCGCCAACGCGACGGGACCGCGACGGGAGAGAGAGACGACGCCGAGCGCGAGTGCGAGTGTGAGTGCGAGTGCGAGCGCCACGACCGAACTCCCGAGCGTACTCGAACCGAGCGGCGCGAATGCGGCGAGTGCGGCGACGACCGTCCCGACCAGCGCGACGAGCGCGGCGGCACCGTTACCCGCCCGGCGGACCGTCTCGGCGTCAACTCCGGCGTCGAGGTAGGCCAGCGCGCGCGGGAGGTCGGCGGTCTCGTCGTCGCCGTCGGTGCCGGTCCCGCCGACTTCGACCGGCCACGGCCAGCACCGCGCGAGGAGTTCTAGCGAGTCGGCGATGCGCTCGGCGCGGGTCACGACGCCCTCCGGTCGGCGTAGGCCGAGACGACTTCCGCCGGGGCGGTCCGATCGCGGCGCGCGAGGTCCGCGAGCAGGGACTCGCGGTCGGCGAGTGCGTCGCGCGCGTCGGCGTACGATTCGTCGGGTGCCGCGAGCGCGGCGACCAGCGCGCTGTTGCCCCGGTCGATGCGGCCGGTCGGGGCGAGTCGGTCCGAGTCGATAGCGTAGAGGGCGTCGAATCGGTCGCCGTCGTCGCCGCCGACCTCCTCGATTGCTTTCACGCGGCGGCGCTTGCCTCCCGGCGTCGAGACGGCTTCGAGCGTCACCACGAGGTCGGTCGTGGCGAACGACGAGGCCGGAACGTCGAGGTCCGAGACGACCCGCTCGCGGACGCCCGCGCCGCCGTCGCCGTGGATGGTGCCCAGCACGGCGTCGCCGTTCGCGCCGACGCGCATGGCCTCGTAGAGGACGGCGGCCTCCTCGCCCCGGACCTCGCCGACGACGAGCGCGCCCTCGCCGAGGCGGAGCGCGGTTCGGAGGGCTTCCGGGGGCGCGAGTCCCGGTCCGTCGTCGGTGTCGGTGCGGAGGGGTTGGATATCGCGGCCGCCGCGCTGGAGCGCCGCCACGGGGAGTTCGGGCGTGTCCTCGATGACGACAGTTCTGGTGGACGCGGGGAGTTCCCAGCAGAGCGCGCCCAGCAGGGTCGTCTTGCCCGCGCCGCGGGGTCCGGCGACGAGTCCGGCCGCGGCGCGCTCGGCCGAGAGCGAGAGGAGGGCCGCGGCGTCGGCCGGGAGCGTGTCGTTGGCCACGAGCGCCGGGAGGGTCCACGGCGTCGCGTCGTGAGCGCGGAAGGCGAACCCCGGCCCGTCGCTCACGGGGTCGGTGACGCCAGCGACGCGGACCGTGCCGCGGTCGGGGGCGGTCGCGTCCCCGCCGACCGCGGCGCTCCCGTCGAGGTCCGCAGTCGCGTCCAGCGTCGGCGCGGCCCGCGAGAACGCCCGACCGCTCTCGCGGCGGAACCGGGAGGCGAGTGTTCGTGCGCCCTCCTCGGTGAGTCGGACGTTGGTCCGCATGCGCTCGCCGCCGACCGTGACACGGAGCGGGTTTCGGCCGACCGGCGCGGTGGCGAACACGTCCGAGACCGCGGGGTCGGCGAAGAAGTCGGCGAGGACGCCGTAACCGCGGGTGTGCTTGGCGAGCGCGGCCGCGATGGCTTCGACCGGTTGGTCGGCGTCGGCGACTCGCCTGACCGCTCTGGCGGGTGCGCGCTCGCTGGCGGTTGCTCCGAGGCCAGACTGGGCGACTGCGCCCTCCGCGAGGAGGCCGTAGGCCTCGGCCAACGCGTCGAGCGCGCCCGCGTCGAAGCCGTGTTCGACCGGTTCGAGGTGGTAGGTCCGGAGCGCGCGCTCGTCGGCGTAGATGCGGACCGTCGCGCCGGTGGCGAGGTCGCGGGTCTCCGCGAGGGTCGCGTCGGGCGGCGGGTCGGCGGCGACGCGCGCTTTGGCGATTGGCGGGCCGACGAAGGGACGGAGCGCGTGAGCGTACTCGTCGCCGTGGTGGGCGTTTTCGTCGGCGTGGTGCGCGGACTCCTCGGCGCGGCGGGCGCACTCCGCGAGTCCGGTCTCGGCCGCGATGTCGCTCACGGGTCCGGCGCGGCCGAGCGCGGCCCGCGCGGCGGCCAACGGGTCGGTCTCGGTGCGCTCGGCGAGGGTCTCGTCGTAGAACGCGACGCGCTCGGCGAACCGCCCGGCCGCCACGAGGAGCCCGGCCGATTCGGCCTCGTAGGCGCGTTCGAGGCGGTCGGTCCGGGTCACGACCGACTCGGCCTCGCGGTCGGCCACGGCGTCGATGGCGGTTCGGCGGCAGGCCGGTTCGGCCGCGAGGTCGCCGCCGCCGGGGCAGTCGCTGGCGTCGAGTAAGAGGCGGGTCTCCTCGAAGCGAGGGACGCAGGCACAGTCCGGGTCCTCGTCGCGGAAGCGCGGGAGCGGGTTTCGCATGGGCCGGGGTCGTCCCCTCCTCGGATTTAAACTCTCGGCGTCGGACGACTCGGATTTTCGAGGCGGTGAGTCGTCGCCCGGTCGTCACTCGGTAGACTGTTGGTCACTGTTGGTACTCGGTGGACTGTTTTACTCGGCGCGCGCTGGCGCGGCCTCGTGCCGCGCCATCAGCGCGCGAGGGACGCGGCCGCGATGCGGCCGCGAGGTTGGGGAGGTGAGAGGCTACTGCTGTGCAGGGCGGTTGTGGTGCTGGCGGTTGCGGTACTGGCGGTTGCGGTACTGGCGGTTGCGGTACTGGCGGTTGCGGTACTGGCGGTTGCGGTGCTGGTGGTTTGATAAGCTCAAGCCTGAAGCTAGTTGCCCTGCTACCGGCGACCTTCGTCTCGTAGCTTCGAACTATCTTAATCTACTCTAAAGAATTACAAATATTGCTGAGGAAATCCTATATGCATCTCTACTCGCGCTCGGCCGAGACGACCACCGTCAGTCGCCCGTCCACCCGACGCAACCGGAGCGTCACCGCGTACGTCTCGCCGCCGCGGAGGACCAGCGCCGCGGCGTCCGACTCGGCAACCGCGCCGTCCCGAACCACGCGCAGGTCGGTTCCGACCCGCCGGACCCGCCGCGGCCCGCCCGCGATGCTGAACGCGAGTACGTCGCGCTCCGGAGAGTCCTCGACTTTCTCACCGCTCGCTACGCCACCGATTGCGAGGAGGACTGCGGCCGCAGTCGGCGACCGAGGAGGGAGCGAGACCGTGACCGTCCGGCGCGCGCCCGGCGACTCCTCGGCGGCGAGCGCCGTCGCGGCCGCGGCCAGCCGGTCCGCGTCGCGCTCGGCGAGGAGTTCGGCCCGAGACACCCGCGCGCGGTCGATTGCGGGCGTCGCGGCCGCGACCAGCGCCACCGCGACCGCGACCGCGAGGAGCAGGCGGAGCGTCACAGCAGGCCCGCGAGTCGGGCACGGAGGCCGCCCGCGTCGTCGGTCTCGGTGGCGTCGGTCTCCTCGTCGGGTCGAGCGTCGGACCCGACCCCGTCTCGCCCGCCAGCGCGCTGGCGGTCCCGGCCGCGGTCGCGGCGCGAGCGAGCGTGGTCGTCGCGTCGCGTGGCCGCCCCGTCGCGTCCCTCCTCGTCGTGCCCGTCGTGTCGCTCTCTCTCACCTCTGTCGCGTCGCTCTCTCTCACCTCCGTCGCGCCGCTCCAGACCGCCTCCGTCGAGCGTCGCTTCCAGCGACTCGGCTTTCGCCAGCGCGGCGTCAGCCCGTCGTTCGACCGACTGATTCACCGTGCGGACGTTGCCGACGTAGCCCCGGAGGGCTTGGGTCGCGGCGTCGAGTTCGTCGAGGCGCTGTTCGGTCGCGTCGAGTCGCGCCGCGAGGCGTTCGACCTCGCGTGTCAACTCCGCGGCATCGCGGAGGTCGGTTAGGTCGCTGTCGTCGTCGGTCAGCGCGCGCTCCACGGCGCTGAGTCGCCGGTCGAGTGCGTCGGCGTCGGACATGGGACGTGCTGGTCGCGCCTTCCGATTTAAAGGTACGTACCGCTCGCTGTGTGAGAAAATACTTCTCTGGGGCTTAATTAATAAAATTTTTATATGGGTGGTGTGTCACGACGTATCACGTGGTGTGTTTCAACGAACCCCACGCTAAACCCAAGCAATCCAAAGATGAACGGAAAAACGTTCGGACTCCTCGTCGGTATCGCTGCGCTCAGCCTCGTCGCCGTCGGTTCGGCGGCTGCGCTCTCGTCAGGTAACTGTGGCATGGACGCCTGTTACGACAACGACGCACTGTCGGAATCGTCTCCGACAGCCGACTCGATAACGACGGCACCGGAGTACATCATGTGTGACGGCGTCGGTTGCTACGATGTCGATTCGATAACGACGACACCGGAGTACATCATGTGTGGCGGCGTCGGCTGCTACGACGTCGACTGACCCTCGAATCGAGCGAACGCCGTCGGTCGATACCTTCGCGGTTTCGACGCCGACTTCGGCGTGGACCGCAAACGTTTCCGTGAGTTCCAGCAGTTCTTCGCCTTCTGTCGAGTTCCCGAGACAGTGACGCCGGAAGGTTGATTAGTCGTCAATTCGACTCACCGCGCATGAAAGTCGTCCTGATTGGTGTCGGACAGGCCGGGGGGAAACTCACCCAACGACTGGCCCAGTACGACCAGAAAATGGGTTTCGGTGCGGTACAGGGAGCGCTCGCGGTCAACTCCGCGAAGACGGACCTCCGAGAGTTGGACCTCGACACGGTTCTCGTGGGACAGGACCGTGTGAAGGGCCACGGCGTCGGCGGTGACAACGAGTTGGGTGCCGAGGTCATGCAGAGCGACGCGACGGAAGTGATGGACGCCTTGGACGGCCGCATCACCGCCCAAGCCGAGGCCATCTTCGTCGTCGCGGGACTCGGCGGCGGCACGGGGTCGGGCGGCGCGCCCGTCCTCGCGCGCGAACTCAACCGCATCTACCAGATTCCGGTGTACGGACTAGGCGTCCTCCCCGGCCGCGGCGAGGGCGCGATGTATCAGGCCAACGCCGGGCGCTCGCTCAAGACGCTCGTCCGGGAAGCCGACGCGACCCTCCTCATCGACAACGACGCGTGGCACACCTCCGGCGAGAGCGTCGGCGAGGCCTTCGACAAGATAAACCAGAACATCGCCCAGCGGGTCGGCCTGCTGTTCGCCTCGGGCGAGGCGGTCGAAGGCGTCGGCGAGAGCGTCGTGGACTCAAGCGAGGTCATCAACACCCTCCGTTCGGGCGGCATCGCGACACTCGGGTTCGCCAGCGCGGAGGCCGCCGAGGAGGCCGAGGAGAACATCAACACCGTGACCTCCATGACCCGGAAGGCCCTCCTGAGCAACCTCAGCCTCCCGAACGCCATCGAAGCCGACTCGGGGCTACTGGTCGTCGCCGGGCAACCGGACGCGATTCCCCGCAAGGGCGTCGAGCGCGCCCGGAAGTGGCTCGAAGAGGAGACCGGCAGTCTCCAAGTCCGGGGCGGGGACTTCCCGCTCGACAGCGGCCGACTCGCCGCGCTGGTCCTGCTGGGCGGGGTCGAACGCTCCGAGCGCATCGAGGAGTTCCTCGAACGCGCCAAGGAGGCGAGCAAGCAGGCCGACGAACCCGACGAGGACGCCGCCGAGATGTTCCACAACGACGAGTTAGAGGACCTAATATAAGTCGCTCCGTGAACGTCCCGGTACACGGCAATTTGGCTAGGAGTTCGGATCTCCAGTAGGATTACATCTTTGTTACGCTGTTGACGACCGATTTGCTGGTGTGGAAGAAGAGAGCTAGCGAGCATCTAACTGTCGGTTTTAGTTAGGTTTTTGACGTATTGTTAATACTCTGTCTATCTCGCCGACTAGTGTCAATAGGACAGATACAGTTTGTGCCGTAGTAGTAATCAAAAAATTTAATTTTGTAGTAATCTAACTAAAGATTGCGATGCAAAACCTCCAGACGCGACGTTCGATCCTCCGAAAAGGTGCGAAAGCAACTGTAGCCGCAGTTGGTGCCGCTGGTCTCACCGGCAACGCTGCGGCGGCCGGTGACTACGGTATCAGTATCACCCACGAGTCCGGTAGCGGAAGCGGCTATTACGAGGTCCGAGTCCCTCTCGGCGGCGACAGTGAAGTGAATGGGAGTAGCAACATCGAGAGTGACGACACCGTGACCATCGACGACGCGAGCAACGAGGCCGTCATCACGGGAAGCGTCAGCAGTACTGATACTGGTGACTACTGGTCGACCAAGAACACCGGCGAGCCCTACGTCGAAGACTCGTCGAACTGCTCGATCACCATCGCCTAACGAAGTAGACATCACGCGGGGAGAATCGGTCGCTCTCCCCACCCCGGAATCGAATCGGTACCAAGTCTCTCTCGAAGACCTTTTTTAGCTCCACGCGAGGACGACGGCAGTCGTAACTTGTCTTCTATCGACAGCCGTTGTTGGCTCGGATGCAGCCGTCACTGCCGCGCCGAGGAGCGGCCGCAAGCGGCCATTAAATATGTGTTCGACTCCCGAAATAGCAGGCGAGTCGAAGCCGCTCAGACCAGACTCTTCCCGTCGAACTCGCCCGCGTCGTACTCCATCTCCATCAGGTCGAGGATGGTCGGCGCGATGTCGTAGAGGTCCACGTCCCGAATCGTCGCGTCGGGGTCGTCCACGAACAGCGAGGCGTTGTCGAAGCTGTGCATCCCGTTGCGGGGGCCGTGCCCGAACACGTCGTCGTGGCCCTTGAACCCGGCCTTGAGGTCGAAGCCGTGGTTCGGGATGGCCACGAGGTCGGGCGCGATGTCCTCGTGGTCGCCGTGGAAGACCTCCTCTTTCTCGACCACGCGGTCACAGACCTTCCGCCCGTTGGGGCCTTCGAGGTTTTCGAGGGCTTCCTTGAGTTGGTCGCGCTTGGCCTCGTACTCGCTCTCGGGGACGCTCCCGCGGGGTTCGCGCCCTTCGAGGTTGATGTAGAATCGGCCGGGGATGAGCGAGTAGGCTTCCGCGTCCTCGCTGATGTCGTTCAGGTCCTCGTGGTCGTCGTCCTCGAAGGAGAGCCAGCCCTCGTCGGCGAGCCACTGGTTGAAGTGGACCTCGTAGTCCAGCGAGGTGAACCCGTGGTCCGAGGCGACCATCATGGTCACGTCGTCCGGGAGGTTCTGGCGAATCTCGCCGAGGTAGCGGTCCACCTTCCGGTAGAAGTCGAGGAACTCGTCTTTGTACTCCATGTCCTCCTCGTAGTGCTTGTAGAGGAAGTGGTTCACCCGGTCGGTCGTCATGAAGACGCCGAAGAAGAGGTCCCAGTCGTCCTGCTTGATGTAGTGTTTGAACGCCTCGTAGCGCGCGTCGAGCGTCTTGTGGGCGTCCTCGATGAAGTCGGACTTGTCCTCGTCGTGTCCGAGCTTCGGGTTCGCGTCGAGTTTGTAGTCGGTGGACTGGAGGTAGTCGCGCAGTTCGTCGGGATAGGCGGCCTTGTCGATGCCGGGCGAGAGGAAGCCCGAGACCATCCGCTGGACGTTGCGCTGGGGCGGGAAGGTGACGGGGACGTTCATCACCGTGGCGTCCCGGCCAGCGTCGTGAACCCGGTCCCAGATGCGGGTCGCCTGCACGTCCCGACCCATCGGGACGTAGGTGTCGTAGGAGCCG
This sequence comes from Halorussus salinus, assembly GCF_004765815.2. Taxonomy (NCBI): domain Archaea; kingdom Methanobacteriati; phylum Methanobacteriota; class Halobacteria; order Halobacteriales; family Haladaptataceae; genus Halorussus; species Halorussus salinus. The sequence goes on from NZ_ML974127.1 coordinate 865,443, forward strand.
ACCTCGCGGTCTTGGAAGCCGTAGACGCCCGTCTTGCCGGGGTTGACGCCGGTCGTGAGGGAAGGCCAGCAGGCCGAGGACTCGGGGGGCACGATGCTGTCGATCTCGCCCGACGACCCCTCGTCGGCGAGGGCCGCCAGATGCTCGAACTCGTCGAAGTGGTCTTCGAGGAAACTGTACGGAACGCCGTCGATACCGAAGAACGCCACGCGGGGCTTGTCGTCGCCACGAAGCTTGTCGAAGAGACCCATGTACCCCGATAGAACGAGGAGACACATGAAAATTCTTTTCGTAGGCACCGCCTTCGACGTGAAAGATGATGAAGGATTCGGGTCAGGAACTCTCGAACGCCTCGAACAGCGCCTTCCGGGTGCTGGCGTCGATGAGCATGTCCAGCGTCTCCTCGTGGTCGTCGTCCACCTGCGCGAACAGGCCGAGGGGAACCCGCGCGGTCGCGGCGTCGGTGTTCCCACCGGTCGTCTCGCTGGTGCCGAACGCCGAGTCGAGGATGTCGAAGGCGTTGGTCCGCACGTCCTCCGCGCGACAGGAGACGACGATGGTCTCCTCGTGGATGCCGAAGACGGCGGCCGTCGAGACGCCTTCGAGTCGGAGCATCGTGTCGGCGGCCTCCTCGAGCGCCGAGACGGAGGGGACCGTCCCGACGTTGGTCACCGCGAAACTCGCCCGGCGCTCGCGGTTGGCGATGGCGTCGCTGATAACGTCGAAGGTGTCGCCGCTCATGCCCGGCGACCGGAGGTCCTCGATGCGGCCGAGGTCGGCGTAGGCGTGGAGGAACCCGGCGGCCTCGTAGTCGTGCTGGCCGTTCGCGCGCCGGAACTCGCGGGTCCCGGCTCGGACGCCGTGGAGCAGGGCAGTGGCGACCCGCTGGTCTGGCACGACCGTCTCGGCCTCCAACAGCCGCGTGACCGTGGTCGCGGTCGCACCGTCGTCGGTCGGGGTCACGGTGACGATGTTCTCCTCGGCGGTCGGGCGGTGGCGGACCACCGCGACGACCGGCGGGTTGTTCGAGAGTCGCGGGACGCCACCGCCGCCGCCGACCGCGATGGCGGCGTCCGTCTCGGTTAGTTCGTCGGCCTTGTCGCCGATGACCGACAGTTCGAGGTCGAAGATGTTACAGAACGTCTTGCTGTCCTCGCCGGTGACTGGTCCCTCGGCGAACAGGTGGGCGGTGACGCCCCACTCCGTGCAGAGCGTCTGGAGACCCATCGCGGCCGCGAGCGCGTCGATACTCGGGCCTTCCGGAACCACGAGCGCGACGCGGTTCTGGCCCGCGACCGTCTGCTTCAGCGTATCGACCGGTTCCGCGTCGTCCTCGCGCCGCCAGCCGGTGACCGACTGGGCGGCGTAGAACACTGCGCCGCCAGAGACGAGGAGCGTCGCGGCTACTGCGACCATCTCTACGCCACCGAGAGCGGACCCGAGAGCCATCGACTGTGGTTGTTCAGCCCACACTCAAATAACTTCGGGCAGGTATCTCGTAGCTGAGACTGTCAGAAACCGGAAACGGCCGAAAAAGGAGTGACCGGGCAGTCAGGCGAAGTGTTCCTCGTAGAGGTCCATCGCGTGTTCGATGGCGTCTTTCGCCGACTCCTTGTCCTCCCAGCCGAGGGTCTCGGTCTCTTTGCCTGCTTCGAGATTCTTGTAGGTCTCGAAGAACTCCGAGATTTCGTCTTTCTGCTGGTCGGTGAGGTCGTCAACGTCTTGGACGTTGTCGTAGCGCGGGTCCTCGGAGGGGACGGCGATGACCTTGTCGTCCTGCTCGCCGTCGTCGTCCATCTTCATCAGTGCGACCGGACGGGCCTCGATGACGCAACCGGGGAACGTCTGGTCTTCCACGAGGACCAGCACGTCGAAGGGGTCCTCGTCGTCGTAGTAGGATTGGGGGATGAAGCCGTAGTCGCTCGGGTAGTGGACGTTGCTGTGGAGGACGCGGTCGAGGACGACGCCGGGGATGTCCTTGTCGTACTCGTACTTGTTTCGCTCGCCTTTGAGACACTCCACGACCGCGTAGATCTCCTCGGGCGGGTTCGGTCCGGTCTCCAAGTCTTCCCAGAGATTAGCCATGTTGCAGTCCGGAAATCCGTCCGAAGTCCGGAAAATCCTTTCGGCATCGGGCCACCGGAATCCCCGGAAAGAAGAGGAAAATTCTGTGACAACTACCGGCAATTTTCGGAGGCTACTTCAATTTACGTAACAACTGGTGGTACAACTGCTGGATACGTCGTGGAAACTCCGACCAAGTGAGGAAGGATTAAATACCATCGTGACAAATCGCAGGGTGTCAGAGTCTATGTCAGAGGCACAGACACTCACAGAGACGAGTACAGCACGCAACCTTACCGCCTTCCAGAAGAATATCCTGACCATCCTCTCCGAGGAGCCGATGTACGGACTCGCTATCAAGCGCGAGTTGGAAGACTACTACGGTGAGGAAGTCAACCACGGCCGCCTATACCCCAACCTCGACACGCTGGTCGAGAAGGGCTACGTGGAGAAGAGCGAACTCGACAAGCGGACCAACCAGTACGAGCTGACCGACGAGGGCCTCGCGGTCGTCGTCGACCTGCTCGAGTGGACGCTCTCGAAGTTCGTCACCGACGACGAGCGCGGCGACCAGATTCGGGACCTCGTCGCGGACAACGAGTAGCGACCCCGTCCCCCGAGGGACTACTCGTCGGCGACCTCGAAGACGAGGTCGATGGATTTCTCGACCGACGCGCGCTGTTTTTCGCTCGGCCACGCGTTCCGCGGGAAGTACTCCGAGACGAACTCCTCGACCTCTCCGGCAGTCGCCGACTCGACCGGCCGCGCGTAGTGGTTGCCCATGAAATCGGCGAACGCCGCGGCGTTGTCGCCGTGAACGTCGCCGTGGGCCTCCCGGACGCGCGCGGCGACCTCGCGGTTGTGTTGCTCGACGGACTCCCACTCGTCGGGGTCGCCCGGCCCGGACAGCGCCACCTCGACCGCACGGCCGGTGTCTTCGATGCGCTCTGTCCGAATCACGCCGTCTTCGACCCACTCGTCGGGGTGCAGAACGAGCGTCGCGCCGGTGTCCTCGTCGCGGACGCGCGCCCGAAACTCGTGGTCGTCGAGGAGTTCGCTTCGCTCCTCGCGGTAGGCCTCGGCCTCGGCGTCGTCCACCGCGTCGCGCGCGAGATGCGTCAAGCGTTCGGCGCGCTCGATAGTCTCTCGGGGCAGTTCGTCCGCGGCCGATTCGTCGTCTGCGGTCGATTCGCCGCCCGCGGCCGGTTCGCCGTCGTTCTCGGTGTCGTCAGAAGGGTGAGTCTCAGGCATCGTCGAGGGCCTCGTTGGCCAGTTTGTCGGCGCGCTCGTTTATCTCTCTCGGGACGTGGCTCAACTCCCAGTCGTCGAACGCGGTCAGTAGTTCCCTGACCGTCACGCGTCGCTCGCGCAACTCGGGGTCGTTGGTGTTCCACGCGCCCGTGACCTGCTTGACTATGAGTTCCGAGTCGCCTTTCACCTCGACGGTGTCGAAGCCGTAGTCGCGGGCCGCTTCGAGGACCGCAATTAGCGCCTCGTACTCGGCTTGGTTGTTCGTCGCGCGGCCGATTGTCTCGCTCCCCTCGGCGACGATGCCGTCGCTGGTGACGACGACCCATCCCACGGACGCGGGTCCCGGATTCCCCCTGCTCGCGCCGTCGAAGTAGAGGTAGGCGTGGCCGCCCTCCTCGCGCAGAATCGCTTCGATGTCCTGCGGATTCGCGCCCTGCACGACGACCTTCCCCTCGTAGGCGACCGCGTTGGCGTCGCCGTGCGCCGCGCGCCACTCCTCGTGGTCGGAGTTGCCCGCCGACATCTTCACACCTGCTTCGACCAGTTTCTCGCGAGCGGCGTCCACGTCGCACTCGATGACGGGCATGCTCGTTGGTCCACGATTCCCGCATAAACGCTTTCCGATGGCGATTCGTCGGGTCGGTCTCATCCATCGGCCGGATTCGGAACGAAGGGCGCGCGTGACCGATTCTGACCCCTGAGAAACGAGCCATTACCGGGCGAGGATTTAAGTGTATCGACACTACTACTATAAAAGTGCGATGACACGGTCCACTCGCCAGCGGGAGCGCCAAGCCGAGGCGGAGCAAACGGAGGACGAGTCAGAGGGTGTACGGGAATGTCCCGAATGTAGCTCTGATAACCTCGTGAAGAGTTCCGACAGGGCGGAACTCGTGTGTGACGACTGCGGCCTCGTCGTCGAGGAGGAGCAGATCGACCCCGGTCCTGAGTGGCGCGCGTTCAACCATCAGGAACGCCAAGAGAAATCGCGCGTCGGTGCCCCGACCACCCAGACGATGCACGACAAGGGCCTGACGACGACTATCGACTGGAAGGACAAGGACGCCTACGGCCGGTCGATCTCCTCGAAGAAACGTAGCCAGATGCACCGCCTGCGCAAGTGGCAGGAGCGCATCCGCACGAAGGACGCGGGTGAGCGCAACCTACAGTTCGCACTCTCGGAAATCGACCGCATGGCCTCGGCGCTCGGCGTCCCGCGGTCGGTCCGGGAGGTGGCGAGCGTGATCTATCGACGCGCGCTGAAGGAGGACCTCATCCGGGGGCGTTCCATCGAGGGCGTCGCCACCTCCGCGCTCTACGCCGCCTGTCGAAAGGAGGGCATCCCGCGAAGCCTCGAAGAAATCTCGGAAGTATCGCGCGTCGAACGAAAGGAGATCGGTCGAACCTACCGCTACATCTCCCAAGAACTCGGCTTGGAGATGAAACCGGTGGACCCGAAGAAGTACGTCCCGCGGTTCTGTTCTGAACTCGAACTCAGCGAGGAGGTCCAGACCAAGGCCAACGAAATCATCGAGACGACGGCCGAGGAGGGCCTCCTCTCGGGTAAGTCGCCCACGGGCTACGCCGCCGCGGCCATCTACGCCGCCTCGCTGCTCTGCAACGAGAAGAAGACCCAGCGCGAAGTGGCCGACGTGGCACAGGTGACTGAAGTCACCATCCGCAACCGGTATCAGGAACAGATCGAGGCGATGGGTATCCACAGCTAACGTCTCGGCGTTTGACCGACTCCTCGTGGTTTCGGCGACTGGTGGTGTGCGCTACCAACCGCCTCGACGTTTTCTTCGATAATATTTCTGAATGGTAACAGTAGCTGTAGAGTGTTTAGGAGTGGTTGTAGTCTTAGAAGTGGTTGTAGTCTTAGAAGTGGTTGTAGTCGGGTTAGTTGAAGAAGCGAGCTACGGTCGAAATCGAGCAGAACCGCGACCGTACCCCGCGACCGCGCGGCCCCGCGACCGCACGGCACCGCAACCGCACTACAGACCGCGCCCCGAACCTCCCCGCGTGCGTCCGCGCTCGCGCAGAACTGCGCAAGCGCGAACGCGGCGCATCCTGTCGGACGGTCCACCGGGCGCCCGCTCCCCGGAGATTAAAATACGGGAACGTGACCAACTCCGGCCATGACCTGAGAGTCGCCGCGGGGCGGCCGAGCGAAATCGGCGGTGCGACCGCTCCGCGCCGGACAGCACCACCTGTAAGCCACAGCGCCAGACGACGGTCTGCCGTCGAGCGAGTAAGGTTCAAAGCGTTCGGGTTCCAAGGAGCGACGAATGCGTCTCGACGAGTACATCGAGGGACTCGCCCCGGACGAGGCCGACCGCAAGCGCCGACTCGCCGAGGAGAAGTCCTACGAGATTCTCGACTACGTGGAACAGGTCGAGGACCGCTTCTCCGAGGTGACGCAGGGCGACTCGCTGTTCGGAAGTACCTCGCCCTCGGTGTTCGTCGGCCGGTCGAACTACCCCAACGTCTCGACCGGCATCCTCTCGCCGGTCGGCGAGGAGGAACGCGCGGCCGACTTCGCCACGAGTAGCCAATGGTACGAGCAGGGTCTCGACATCGACAACGTCCTCCAGTATCGGACCGGCCTGCTGAACTCCAACCACGCCGCGGACGTGAACCAAGTGGACGACGTGTGGGACGGGTTCGTCGGCACCCAACGCGAGGTCGCCATCGCCGACCGACCGGTAGACGTGGAGATCGGTCTCTCGAACTCGCTGGAACTGGACTTGGACGTGGACGACGTGACCACGCCGACCGGCCCCTCGGCGCGCGCCACGTCCGCCGACCTCGCGGAGAACCCCCACGTCCCGCGACCGGTGAAGAAGACGCTCGAAGACGACGACTGGCAGGCGCAGGGCGCGATGACGTACCTCTACTGCAGGGGCTTCGATGTCTACGACATCAACGACATCCTCTCGGCGGGCGCGCTCGGCCGCGGCCAGAACCGGCGACTCGTCCCGACACGGTGGTCCATCACCGCGGTCGACGACACCATCGGCCAGTATCTCCGAGGTCAGATTCGGGACCGGCAGAGCATCGACCGGACGCAGGTCTGGGTCAACGAGTACATGGGTAACCGCTACTGGGCGATTCTGACGCCCGGCCAGTGGGAGTACGAACTCGTGGAGATGAAGACGCCCGGCAGCATCTGGAACCAAGACCCGACCGGCGAGACGTGGATGGGGAGCGCCCACGAGGGGTACGAGGGCCGAACCGGCTACGTGGAGGAAACCGCCGGGGCGTACTACGCCTCCCGGCTCGCGGTCCTCGAACATCTCGAATCCATCGGGCGACAGGCCAAGTGTCTCGTCCTCCGGGAAGTCTCGGACGACTACTGGGCACCGGTCGGCGTCTGGCAGATTCGCGAGAGCGTCCGCAACGCCTTCGAGGGCGAGTTCGGCGAGGCCGAGACGTTCCACGGCGCGGTCCGAGAAATCGCGCCCCAGCTTCCGGTCTCGCTCGCGGCCCTCCGGCGCAAGTCCCACATGCTCTCGGGGTTGCAGGCGAACCTCGCTGACTTCTCCTGACCCGCGAGCGAAGATTTATGCCGTCGGTCGAACAACTCTTCGGCCATGTTGCCCCTCCAAGTCGGCTTTCCCGGCGGGATGGAGATTATCGTCATCTTCATCATCGCGATTTTGCTGTTCGGCGTCCCGATACTCCTCGTCGCGGGAGGACTCTATCTCTATCGCCAGTCACAATCGGACCGACCTGCGACCGAGGAGATAGCGTCGCTCCGGCACGAGGTCGAACGACTCCGCGAGGAGATAGACCAGTTGGACGACGACAAGAAGTAGGCCGGACGCCCACTCGTAGTTAGGCGGTGTCGAGATTCGCCCACGCTTCGTCTACGAACTCGCCGGTGTCGGAGACGATATCCTCCCACTCGTCGTCGTCGGGAGCCATCCCGGCGAGTCGCGCGACCTTCATGATGCTGACGTGGTAGACGGTCTGGCGACCGGGGTCTTCCTGCCAGACCACGACGTTACACGGGAACAGCGCGCCGATTCGGTTGTCGCTGGCGTCGAGCGCCCGGTCGGCCATGTTCGGGTTGCACGCGCCCAGCACGTAGTAGTGGTCGCGGTCCGCACCGATTTTCTCGTTCAACATGTCGGAGGCCGAGAACTCGGTGGCGACGCCGAATCCGGCGTCCGTGAACGCCTCGCGGACGTGTTCGACCGCCTCGTCGTGGTCCATTTCGAGCGTCGCGCGCTTCTCGCCGATGTCCTCGCCGTCGAGTGCCGTGGGGTCGATTGGAAGAGTCATGCAAGACTCTCTTGGTCGCCGAGCGTGAAAAGTGCGACCATCGCGGCTATCGACGATCGAGAGACGAGCGCGTCGGGACGCCGAGTCAGAGCGGAATCGGGAGCCACCGGAGCCACCGAACGACGCGCTCGGGAGCTAACAGCGGCGGATGGAGGACGAGCCAGTCCAGCAGGCCCAGCCCGAGGCCGTGGGCGACGACCGACGGGAGGATGGAGTTGCTCTTGTAATCGACCGCGCCGAACAGCACGTCGGTCGGTCCCGACAGCGCGAGTTCGATGGGCGGCTTGTAGAGGTGGTGAAACGCGTACACCACCGGACTGATGAAGACGCTCTTGAAGCCAATCTCCCGCACGCCGACACAGAGCAGGCCCCGGTAGTACGTCTCGGCGGCCAGCGCGACGAGAAACTGCATCGCCGCGTGGGGGAGGAACTGCGCGAGCGCGGGACTCGTCTCCCACATCGGGTAGTAGGCCCGAATCGTCGGGAGCGACGACCCGACGACGTAGAACGGGAGGACGAACAGCGAGAGCAGGACAGTGTTGCGAATCACGGTGCGGTCCACGCGATACCCGAGGTGACGGCCGTGTCGGACCGCCAGCCCGAGCGGGGCGAGAATGTAGACGACGGTGTCCCGGACGAGTCGCTCGTGCAGTCCGCCCACGTCCCAACTCATCCAGACGACGGTCAGCACTGCACCGGCCGCCAGCGCGCGCTGGACCCAACTCAGCCGGGCGACGCCCCGGCGGACCGACCGAGCGACCGACACGCTACTCGCTCGCGGTCGGGACCGGGCCCGTCCCGGTCTCGGCGCGGATTACTTCGAGGAACTCTTGGCGGCTCTGGAAGTAGGTCTCGTCTACGGCGTCGAGCAGTTCCGACAGCTCGCGCGGGCCGTCGGGCGTCCGGACGGTCGCGCCCTCCTCTTTCCGGAGGATTTCGCTCTTCTGGACCGGCCAGTGGAGTCGAGAAGCGACGCGGACGAGCGGCGCACCCTCGACGGGTTCACCCTCGCCGAGTTCGACGGCGGGCTCTGAGTCTTCCTCGTTGTCGTCAGCCATACGCCGAGATTCGAATCCCTCGGGATTAGAGTTTTCGGAACGACCTTTCGTGCTTTCGCGTGGCTCGCGGCGACGGTCGATATCACCGGGCGGAATAGCGCGCTACTCGCGGATGTCGACGTACCCGTCGCTGTAGACGGTAACTTCGTAGTCGAGAAGAGTGAATACGACGTGACCACTGCCGCGGGGCATCCCGTTGTGGCGGTCACTGAAGAGGTTGTCGAGCGCGTCGGGGTCTATCTGGTCGTACAGCGGCGTCCCGAGTTCGGCGGGTTCGCGGTCGGCGGCCTCCGCGACGGCGTCGATGACCGCGGCGCTCAAGGGTTGGTCGCGGTCGTAGGTCGCGCGTTCGGTTATTTCGTGGGCGTCGTTAGGGTTCTCGATAGCGTTCTCACTCATATGTGGTAGTCCTCCGTTCGGCAGACGCTACTCCACTTTGCTGCTGCATCACATAAAAAATCTCCGCAACAAATTTGAAAAAGTTGTTTCGGTGTCAATACTACTCGGTCGCTCTCAGGGTCGCTCGGCCGAAATCGTACGGATTGCTCCCGCCAGTACGTCGATACCGACCGGGAGCGACGCCTCGTCCACGTCGAAGGTCGCGGTGTGGTGGCCGCCGGGGTGGTCGGTGCCGACGCCGACGTAGGCCGCCTTCCCGCCGTTCTGCTGGACGGCCCGCATCAGGTAGGTCGCGTCCTCGCTCCCGCCCAACTCGTCGCGGTGGACCACGTTCTCGACGCCGGAGGTCTCGCCCGCTACGTCGCCGACGATGGAGACCAACTCCTCGTCGCTCTCGGCGCTCGGGGCCTCGCCGTTGGTCGTGATATCGACCTCGCAACCGTGCATCTCGGCCGCGGACTCGATGACGCGCTCGGCGCGCTCTTTCGTGTAATCTTTGAGTTCGGTCGTCTCGCCCCGGACCTCGCCCTCCACGAAGGCCTCCTCGGGGATAATGTTAGTCGCGGTCCCGCCGCCGACCTTGCCCGCGTTGACTCTGGTCGCGCCCTCGTCGTGGCGTGGGATGGCGTAGAGGTTCTGGACCGCGGCCGCCATCGCCTGCACGGCGTTCTCGCCCTCGTTTGGCTCCCCGCCAGCGTGGGCCGGTTCCCCGGAAAACTCGGCGCGGAAGTGGCTCACCGCGAGGAACCCGTCGAGGCCCGCGACGACTTCCCCGGTCGGGTGGTCGAGACCGATGTGGGCCGCCAGCAGGTAATCAACGTCTTCGAGATGGTCGCTCTCGGCCATCGACTTACCGCCCGCTATCATCTCCTCGCCGGGTTGGAAGAAGACCTTGAGCGTCCCCTCGAAATCGCTGTCCTCGACAGCCTCGATGACGCCCAAGCCGATGGTCGCGTGGGCGTCGTGGCCGCAGGCGTGCATCGCGCCCTCGTGTTCCGACCGGAAGCCCTCCGCGGCGGGTTCGTGGTCGTCGTCCTCGGACTCGGCGCGCAGGAGGCCGTCGATGTCCACGCGGAGGCCGACGGTCGGTGCCTCCTCGGGGTTCTCGCCCTGCTCGATTACTGCTACCGCACCCGTGTAGCCGCCCTCCAGTTGCCGGAGGACCTCCTCGTCCGCGCCCGCCTCGCGGGCCTGCTCGTACCACTCGGCCAGTTCCTCGTCGTCCGGGACGGCCATGCGGGCTTCCTCGGCGATGGCGTCCGGGCCGACGTGAAGTTCGTCCACGCCGATACGTTCAAGTTCTTCGACGATTCTGGCGGTCGTGTAAAACTCGCGCCACGCGGGTTCGGGGTGGCGGTGGAGGTCGCGTCGAATCTCGACCAGTCGGTCGCGCTCGGCCTGTTGGCTCATGTGGGTTCGGAGGGGTCCGGGCGGCTTAAGTGCTGGAGGCCCGGCAAGCCGTGACGGGAATCGTCCCGCGGTAGCCGCCCGCTTCGCCCGAAAATCGACCGAAGGCTGACAGAAACCGACTGTCGAAGGGGGTGGCTTCTTGTACCCGGCATGAATAGACCCCCGAGAGAGTATGGCTGACAGGGAAGACGACTCACCAGAAGAGACAGTCGCAGAGGAACTGGCAGACGCCAGACAGGCCCGGACCGGGCCGCGAATCGAGTTCTACGGCGGCCCCGCGGCCAGCGCCATCCCCATCGCGCTGTTCATCGCGTGGGCCATCTTCCAGAGCGGACTCCTCCGAATCGGCGACACGCAGGGCCTCGTCGCCGGGATGTTGGTCTCGCTCATCGTGGGCATGTTCTTCGCTAAGGGAGACTGGAAGACGTACGCAAACACCATCTTCGAAGGGATGACCCAACGAGTCGCCGCGACGGCCATCGTCGCGTGGCTCTGGGCGGGCATGTTCGCCGACACGATTCAGGCGGGCGAGTTCGTCAGCGGCCTCGTCTGGGCGGCGGACGTACTGTCGGTCGGGGCGGCGCTGTTCCCGGCTATCACGTTCGTCCTCGCGGCCCTGCTGGCGACCGGCATCGGCACGGGCTACGGGACGGTCATCGCGTTCACCGGCCTGTTCTTCCCGGCGGGCGTGCTGGTCGGCGCGAACCCGACCCTGCTGTTCGGCGCGATTCTCTCGGGTGCGGTGTTCGGCGACAACCTCGCGCCGGTCTCGGACACGACCATCGTGAGCGCGGTTACGCAGGACGCCGACATCGGCGGCGTCGTCGCCTCGCGGTTCAAGTACGCCATCGTCGCGGCGGTGCTGGCGTTCGTCGCCTACCTCGTCGGCGGGTCGGTGATGCCCGGCGCGGACGTGGCGAGGAGCGCCGACATCCTCGGCGGCCAGACCGAGGCGCTCGGTCTCGTCCACCTCGCGTCCATCGGCGTCGTCATCGCCACGGCCGTGAGCGGTCGGCACATCGTGGAAGCGATTTCGTGGGGTCTCATCGTCGCGTTCGTCGCGAACGTCGTCTTCGACCTCGCGTCGGTCTCGGAGATGTTGCTGTTCACCGCACCGGACAGCACTGCGCTGGCCGAATCGCTGGCGTTCCTGCCGTTCGTCGCCGTCGCTCCGGCGGGGTCGGACGCCGTCGGCGTCTCGGGGACCATCTACTCGGGCGCGGTCGGGTTCTTCCCACTCATCGTCCTGACCCTGCTCATCGTGGCGGGAGCGCGCATCATGATTCAGGGCGGCGGGTTCGAGGCCATCCAGAACTGGTTGCTCACCAACATCGCGACCAACGTCCGGCGCGCCGAGACCACGATGGTCCTCGGTACCGCGTCGGTCAACGCGATGATAACCATCAACACCGCCGCCGAAATCGCCATCGCGCCGTACATCGCTCGCATCGGCGAACGGTTCAACGTCAACGGCTACCGGCGCGCGAACATTCTGGACGCCAACACCTCCGCACTCGGCTACATCTTCCCGTGGGCGGGCGGCGTCCTCGTGGGCTTCACCGAGATGCAGGGACTCGTCGGCGCGAACGGCTTCGACTGGTTCACCCAGTCGCTGGTGGTCAACCCCGCGGAAGTCTGGCCGTTCGTGTTCCACGGCTGGTTCCTGTTCGGCGTGTTCATTATCTCCGCCCTGACCGGGTTCGGCCTCGAATACACGAGTGACCGCGAGTCCGAGGAGGTGGCTCGCGTATGAGCCTCCGCGAGAAGTACTTCGCTGGCTTGGGCTTCCGGACGAACAAACCCAGCTTCGAACCGGGCGAGGAGATTTCGGTGTTCGTGACCTGCTACCACGGAACCACGCCGGTCGCACGGGTCGGCGACAGCGTCCTCCGCATCGAGGGCGCGCCCGACGACGCGCTCGACACCCGCGTCAGACTCCGGGTCGAGGAGTTCGACGACAACGACCACGACGGCACGGCGACGTATCTGGAGACCGTCGGCGAGTCGTCGTTCTGAGCCTCCTCGGTCGCTCGGCTTCGAGGCCAGAGTTTTCGTTTTTTGGAGACACGAAGTAGTACTCGCGCAATCTATACCGGGCAGTCTCCACATTCTCCTCGGCGCGTGCGGAGCGACCGCTCGTGGGTCGCTCCGAGCGCGCGAGGGATGACCGAACGAGTTCCCGGAGGGGACGAGTGACGGAATCGGTTGGGGAGGCGTGAGGCCTGCAGTTGCGGTGCCGTGCGGGACGGTTGCGGTGTAGTGCAGTTCGCGGTCGCGATACGATGCACTCGCGCCCGAAGCCGACGCCTCGTCGTCACTTCGTCAGAGGGAGAACGCACTACAGAAAGCGCGTCCGCAGAACTCCCAGAGAATCAGGCCATCTGCTCTATCTGTTCGAGTTCGACCTCGACGTGGACGCCGTCGGGGAAGTCGAACTCGGTGACCTGCCGGGCCAGTTTGTTGTGGCCCACGATCTCCATCTCGCGGGTGTACACCGTGTAGTCCCACGACCGGAACTGGCGATGCTCCTCGCCCGCGGCCGTCTTGTACTGCGGGACGCTGAGCCGTTCGGGCGGCGCGGAGTGAGGCCCGCGGAGTTCCGCACCCTTTCGTTCCGCTGTCGAGCGAATCTCGTCTACGATTCGGTCCAGAGCGGGGCGATTGCCGCTCTGAAGTCGGAGTTTAGTTACGAAGGTCATGGCTGGGGGTTCGGTGTCGATGTTGTTCAGCATCGAGGTACGTAAAACGTCTGTTCTTCGGGCGCTCCGCGAGAGCCGCGACCCGAGCGACTACTGCGTGACTATTCACCCTCCGGCTCCTCGGCGGTATCCGACGACCTAGCATCGCTCCGGGCGATTCTGATGGTTCGTCACCCGAATCGCTCGAATCGCTCCACGGGCGCGTCGGTCTGACGGCCATTCTCCGACATTCTCTTAACCGACGGCCGTTTATACTCCGGTAAATGACGGTTGAAGCTACGAGCGCGGGTGCGATCCTCTACCGGGATACCCGCGGTCGCCGGGAATACCTCCTCCTCAAGTCCCGTCCGGGCGACTGGGAGTTCCCCAAAGGCGGCGTGGAGGGGGACGAAGAGCTACAGCAAACAGCCATCCGCGAAGTGAAAGAGGAGGCCGGAATCAAGGACTTCCGGCTCCTCGACGGCTTCCGAGACGATTACGATTACGTCTTCGAGGCCAACGGCAACACCATCCACAAGACGGTCCACCTGTTCGTCGCCAAGTCCTACGAGGCGAGCGCGGAGCTGTCCCACGAACACCGCGACCACCAGTGGCGCGACTACGAACAGGCCATCAACACCATCACGCAGGACGGACCGCGGGACATCCTCGAAGACGCCCACGAGTTCCTGAACGAGAAAGAGGAGAACGGCGACGTGTAGGCCGCCCGTCGCGTCTTCTCTCGAACTCCTCGGGTTGACCGACCAGCGCCGCGAGCGTGACCGAACGACTTAGGCCGACCCGCTCCGAACGCCGACCGTGACCGACGCGGACGCCGACCCCGAGTTCGTCTTCGAGTTGCGGACCTGCCGGTGGGCCGAGCGCGAGTGGCCGCCCGCGAGTACCGAGTCTCCCTCCACGCCCGCCATCGTCGCGCGGCAACTCGGCACCAAGCGCAGGCGCTGGGACACCCTCGTCGTGGAGGTGGACCCCGAGGAGTTCCGCCAGCGAGCCAACTTCGGGCGCGAGCGCCTCGACTCGGACTTGCTCGACGTGGTACCCCACGCCCCGGCCGACTGGGAGTACTACCGCGACGCGCTCCCGGACCCCGGCTACCCGTGGCGCTACGTCCGCGAGACCATCCACCGCGCCGACGACCGCGGGATTCTCGACGTGCGAAAGCGGTCCAATCGCATCGAGATTCGCCGCAAGTGGGCCTACCCCGACTGGGTGGAGCGTATCGTCGCCGTCGAGAACAAGCCCGACTTGGATGCCAGCGCGGCCCGCGACCTCGCCGCGCAGATGGAGTACGACGTGGCGCTGTCGCTGGCCGACGAGGTGTGGGTCGCCACGCGCGAGACCGGCCAGCGCGTCGAACCTGCCCTGCTGGAGCGTCTGCCCGTCGAGGTTGGCATCCTGACACTAAATGCGGACTCGCGTGACGCCAGTGTCGAGTGGTTCCCCCGGAGCCTCGACGCCGATGCACCGGGAACCCTGATTCGGGAACGCGGCGAGGAGACCGCCTACGGAAGCGCGGCCTCGCGGTTCGACTACGCCGACCCCGAGTGGAAAGCCCGGAAGCGCCTCGAAATCGCCGAGCGCGCCTACGAGAAAGGGTGGCGCTCGTTCGCCGAGACGATGCGCCCGGACTGTCGGCACTTCCGGTTGCGCCGCGAGGGCCGGACGCTCCTGCCGTACTGCCCGGCGAAAAACTGCCACCAGACGAGTTCGGAGTGTTCCGGCTCTTGCCCCCAATTTTCGCCGGAGCCGCCCCAGTGGCGGACGAAGAACTGGCCAATCGAGGGCGGGCCGGGGAAGGGGATTCGGCGAATTCTGGAGGCCAGACGCGAGCGCAACCGGCCCGGTTGATCGGACACCGAACCTCGACCCGACTACTCCGAGACCGACACCTCGACCGAATCGCGCTCGACGGCCAGCTTGAACGTCGGCACGGTCCGGTAGACGACTTCCACGACGCCCTTGCGCCGCAGGGCCTGCAGGGCGCTCCGGACCTCCTCGGCCTCGGGGTCCACGCCGAACTCCGCGCGCACTTTCTGGAGGACCGAGACCACGCTCTCCGAGTCGTCGTCCGGTCCGGCGACGACCGCGAACACCTGCTGTTGGAGTCGCGGGACTCGAATCGCCGAGGGGACGCCGCTCCCCTCGTCGTCCACGACGCCGGGTTCCACGTCCACCAGTTCCGCGGCCTCCTCGGTCGCCCGAATCAGGCTGTTGTCGTCGCGGTAGTAGTAGTCCTTGAGTTCGTTTTCGAGGTACTGGTGAACCTCGCTCCCGCTTTCGAGACCCCAACGCTCCTGCAGTTCCGCGTTCTTGGTCGGCTGTAGCTCCACGAGGTCGGCGAGTCGCTCGCGGGCCTCCTCAGAGAGAGTCATTGTGCGGCGCTACGGCGCGACGATATTTCCACTTTCCGGAAGGAAGAAAGGGCGACGACGGAGCGAGTGCGAGTGGGGAAGGGGCAACGATGGAGCTAGTTTGAGTGGAGAAAGGCAAGACGAGCTAGCTTCAGGCTTGAGCCAATCATACGGCACCGCAACTGCACCACCCCGCATCAGCCTCACACCTCCCCAACCTCGCGGTCGCTTCGCTCCCGCGTCCCTCGCGCGGATGGGCGCGGCGCGCGACTGCACGCCACGCCCCCACGCGCCGGGGTGATTGGCCAGTCTGTCCGCGCGCACTTGGCGAGGTCGCCGCGAGAACCACCGCGTCGATGTCCGGTCTCGGAAGGATTATTCCCGAGGCGGCCGTCCTGCCGATTATGTCCGACTGGGAGACCATCAGCCTCGACTACGACGAGAACGTGGCGACCCTGACCGTGGACCGACCCGACCGACTCAACGCGCTGAACGTCGATACCCTCGAAGCTATCGAGGAGGCCCTCGCCGAGGCCGAGTCGGAGGGCGTCGGCGCGCTCGTCCTCACGGGCGCGGGCGACGACGCCTTCGTCGCTGGCGCGGACATCGGCTACATGCAGGACCTCTCGACGCCCGAGGCCCAAGCCTACGCCGAGTTGGGCCACCGCGTCGCCGACAAAATCGAGCAGTTCCCTGCCCCCGTCATCGCAGCAATCAACGGCTACGCGTTCGGCGGGGGCTGTGAACTCGCGTTGGCCTGCGACCTCCGCGTCGCGGCCGAGAGCGCCCTCCTCGGCCAGACCGAAATCGACCTTGGCATCATCCCCGGGTGGGGTGGAACCCAACGGCTCCCTCGTCTCGTCGGCGACGAGATGGCTCGCCGTCTCATCTTCTTCGGCGAGCGCATCGACGCCCAAGACGCCCACGAACACGGTCTGGTCGGCGACCTCGTGGCCAGCGACGAACTCGATTCTCACGTTCACGAACTCGCGGCCGACCTCGCGGCCAAGCCGACCTACGCGCTCACCGCCGCGAAGGAGGCGCTGAATCAGTCCCACGAGACCGACCAAGCCGCGGGCCTGCGCTACGAGCGCCGCCTCTGGAGCGGCCTGTTCGGCACCCACGACCAGCGCGAGGGGATGGAGGCGTTCTTGGAGGACCGGGAACCGGACTTCGAGTAGCTTACTACCAGCGAACTCGAAATGAATTTATGTGGAAACGGATTATTTCATTCTAATGTCTGATAACGGAGGTATGTGTGGGTTTGAGCCAGATTTAAGTCAATTGTCTCACCCACCGGGAGATTACTGCTGTTGCAGACCAGTCCCAGACGGATTTAGCCGATGTGTTTGGCACGAAAACAAAGAAAATAAAGATGCTAGTAAACTCCAGAAATATCGAGCAGATGGTCCCGAAGTATTGGATGAAATTATACTCCGAGGAGCAACCATCGGCAAAGGACTGGAGTTCGAAGGTTGTCGAATTTATGCTTCCGATTTAACGGGAGCAAGTCTAAAAGGTACAAATCTCCGAGATTCTGATTTAAGATATTCTAATCTCTCAAACGCAAATCTACGAAATGCGGACGTATCTGAGTCCAACTTACAGGAAGTGAACTTGTCAGACACATCTCTTGGGGGAACAGATTTCGAAGGTTCTCATATGTCCGCAACGGATCTTACTGGTTCGACTGCTTTAAAAACTGATTTTTCTAACACCCACTTCGCAGGTGCGGTGTTGGATAAAGTCGAATACCGAGTTACGGATTTTACTAACTCTCACATGACAGGCGTAAGTTTTGAAGATGCAGAGTTCCATAAACCGATATTTTCCGAAGCAAAACTTCAAAGCACCAATCTGTCCGACGTTCGATTAGGAGCCTCCAATTTCACAAATGCTAGTTTAAAAGATGCAAACCTATCAGGTTGCTTCCTGAAGAGTACAACGATGAACGGTACTACACTTACTGGAGCAAATTTGTCGGATGCTAACTGTGAAGAGGGCAATTTCAAAAATGCCGAGCTTCAGAACTCAAGGCTGGAAGAAACAAATCTCTCTGAAGCAAATCTTAACGGTGCAAACCTTGAAGGAGCTTTTTTACTTCGAACAGATTTACGAGGTGCAGAGCTTACTAATACGAAAATATTCGAATCTGTTTTCGAGAATATAATCACTGATAGCAAAACTAAGTTTGGTGAGTATGTACCGTATGAAGAAGAAGGTGAATATAATAAAGCTGTCCGAGTCTATAGAAGATTATCCGACTTAAAGAAAGAAAATGGAGACGTGAAAAACTCCCAACGGTACTATATCCGTCATAAAGAGTCCCGGCGAAAGTTGGCGAAAAAGAAATTCGCTGAAACCTCATTTCTCAAATCAGTATCACAGGATTGGGGAATACATTGGACCAAATTGCTTTTATCTTCTATTCAAAAAATCGGGTCTCGATGGGTTATGAAGCACGGGGAAAGTCCGTGGAGAGTTATCGGGACTTCACTCACAATCATCGTTCTTTGTAGCTTTATATACCCATTTATTGGCGGAATACGTCCTGCGATTTCTTCTGCTGATCCACATTATCTGCCAATAGACATACCGTTTGTAGACATTCCGGAAGGTCTACAAAACGCATCGGTATATGCCTATTTCAGCTTAGTCACCTTTACGACTCTCGGATACGGCGATTTGCAACCTGCTGGCTTTGTAAGCCGGACACTCGCAGGTCTTGAGGCGTTCGTCGGTGGTCTCCTGATGGCACTTCTAGTGTTCGTTTTGGGCCGTAGGACAACTTGGTAACGACCATCTTGTAAAAAATGGCATTCGAGCCACTTAATCCTGAGCCGCCGGAGTAATAATTCCTTCCGCGTCGGAAACCGTCTCCTCGACCTGCGTGTAGACCAGCACTAGCCCCAGCGCCGCCAACACGCCGCCGAACGCGAAGGGCCAGACGAACCCGAAGGTCACGAGGAATCCGGAGGCCAGCGGCCCGATGGCGGTCCCGAGACCGAACGCCATCGTCAGAATCGAGAGCTTCGTCCCCGACTCGCCCTCCTTGGCCAAGTCGCCCGCCAGCGCGAGCGAGGGCGCGAACACCATCGCCACCGCGACGCCCTGCACGAACCGCGCGGCGACCATCCCGGCGGGCGTCGTCACGAACCCCTGCGCGGCCAGCGAAGGCACCAGCACGACGAACCCCGCGACGAGGAAGGGCCGTCGCCCGTAGGTGTCGCTGGCCCGCCCGATGGGCACCTGAAAGACGACGTTGGCGATGACGACCGCGGCGAACTCCAGTCCGAAGAGGACCGACCCCTGTCGCAGTCGCTCGGAGAGTTGCGGTTCCAAGGTCGCGAAGAGACCGATGCCGATGGCCATGAACAGCGTGGCGAGGCCGAGCGTGAACACGGGGTCCAAACCGCCCGCGTCCGAGTCGCTGACCGACACCGCGAGG
The DNA here is from genome assembly GCF_004765815.2 of Halorussus salinus. Classification (NCBI taxonomy): domain Archaea; kingdom Methanobacteriati; phylum Methanobacteriota; class Halobacteria; order Halobacteriales; family Haladaptataceae; genus Halorussus; species Halorussus salinus. Next base: position 884,410 of record NZ_ML974127.1, read on the forward strand.
TCGTCGCCAGCGCGGGCCTTCGTGGCCTCGGGGTCCGAGACGAACAGCGCGACCAGCGCGAAACTCGTCGCCGCGCCGAGGAGGGCCACCCCGAACGCCGCGGTGAACCCCGAGATAGTTCCCGCGGGCGTCGCGTACGGACCCAACTCTATCAGGAACCCGGCGACCAGCGGACCGAACCCGAACCCTATCAGCCGGAAGGTGTTGAACACGCCGAAGTTGCCGCCGCGGGTCGCGTCGGTCGCCAACTCGTTGACCAGCGCGACGGTCGCCGGGATGGCCAGCGCCGCGCCGACCCCCTGCAACATCCGGAGCGCCAGCACCGCGGCGTAGCTCTCGGCGAAGACGTAGGCACCGCTGGCGACGCCGAGGAGGGCGAGTCCCGCGAGGATGAACGCCTTGCGCTTGCCGGTCCGGTCGGAGAGTCGCCCGGTGAACGGTTGGCCGAAGCTGTTGAGGAAGCCGAACAGCGAGAGCGCGACGCCGATGAGGACCGACTGGGCGACCGCGACGCCCAGAATCTCGGTGCCGCCCGCCGCACCCGCCGCGCCTGCCCCGCCAGCGGCGTCGAGGACGACATCGTCCAGAAACTGCGGGAGGACGACGATGAGAAAGGAGTTGCCCACCGCGTCTATCATCCGAGCGAACGCGAGGGTCAACACTCGCCGGTCGGTGCCGAGCAGTGCCATTCGTCGGACCGACGGCTCCTGCGGGCAATAGGGTTGTGGTGTCGGGTGGCACTGTCGCGGGTCGAGCGCGACCGACCGCCACGGTTTCGGTCGCGGCGGTCGTGGGTAGATTTATCACGCCCGACGACGCATCGGTCCCGATACCCTCGACTACCGAGGATGTCCACCTCCGACCACCGGCACCGCGCTCCAACTATCGACACCACGTTCCAACTACCGGTACCACCCGCCGACCACCGACACCTACTACCGGCCCGCGACCACCGAGACTAGTGACGGATACAACATGCGAAAATTAGAAACTACAGACCGGGGGCGAGTGCGACCGAGATGACGGGACTCGTCTTCTGGGCGCTGGTCGTCCTCGCCACGCTGACGGGCCTGTTCACGGCGTGGGCGCTCGGCGCGAACAGCAACTCCCCGCCGTTCGCTCCGGCCATCGGTGCGAACGCCATCTCCACGATGCGCGCGGCGTTCCTCATCGGAATTTTGGCCGCGCTCGGCGCGCTCACGCAGGGCGGGAGCATCTCGGACACCGTGGGCGCGGGCCTCATCGACGGCGTGGCCATCACCTCGCTGGCGGCGACCGCGGGCCTGCTCACCGCGACGGCGTTCATGGCCTTCGGCGTCTACAGCGGCTATCCGGTCCCGGCGGCGTTCGCCACGACGGGAGCGATGGTCGGCGTGGGCCTGTCGCTGGGCGGTTCGCCCGCGTTCGACACCTACCGGCGAATCGCGACGTTCTGGGCGCTCGTCCCGCCAGTCTCGGGCGGACTGGCGTACCTGACCGCCACGGTCCTCCGGCGCGACGACATCCCCGAGACGGTCAGCGTCCCGCTGTTAGCCGGGGTGGTCGGCGGCATCGTGGCGAACGTCGAGTTGAGCGTCATCCCCTCGCCACCGGGCGAACAGCAGGGCTCTATCGCGGGGTTCGTCGCACAACTCGTCGGGTCGCCGGAGGTCGCGGGCCTCGACTTCGCGGCCGCGCTCGCCACGCTCGCGGTCGCGGCCGCGAGTTTCCTGTTCATTCGTCGCCGGACGCAGGTCTCCGTCGATAAGGGCGTCAAGACGTTTCTGGTCGTCCTCGGGAGCGTCGTCGCGTTCTCCAGCGGCGGGTCGCAGGTCGGGTTGGCGACCGGGCCGCTCGAAAATCTCTACCGGGCGGAACTCGGTCTGCCGGGCATCCTCCTGCTGGCTATCGGCGCGACCGGCATCCTCGCCGGCGCGTGGATGGGCGCGCCGCGACTCCTGCA